>NZ_JAAWVW010000004.1:0-300434 GCF_014855505.1 Musicola keenii
CAGTTATGTAAATAAAGTTACCAGTATAAAAACAGAATGCGTCATCAATATTTATTAATTACTAACTGAATTAATAAAAAATAAACTTAGGCGCACTGGATAATAAATTATCCGGCGATTATTTAATTTATTGCTAACTCTCAATAAATCATAAGAAAAAATCATTACAGAAAATCTGACGTTAAACAGAGAATAAAATAACTCTCAACATATTGAAAATAATAAAATAAAAGCATGACACCCCATTGACAACGTTAAATACTGTATGCGATTTAAGCATGAATGTTATTGATAATGCATTTTTTGCATCAAACATGTGACGTAACTTTTATTACGCAGAAAAAAAAGCAGTAAAAACTCGATTTCGTTGTAATATCTGCGCCGCAGACACAGCACCCCTCCATAACAGGCCAGTGTAACGATTGCGTGCATTGATAAATGCGCGTTCATCGGATGCGCTGCAATAACACTGTGTGTTGTCTGAACACGGTCATCAACATGAGGTTAATATGCAAAGGCAGAAGTTAGTCATACAGATAGCATTGGCTATCATACTGGGGATTCTTGTTGGCTGGGCTTGCCATCAATATCTCGACGGCGGGCGCGCCAAAGAAGTCGCTTCCTATTTCAATATGATTACCGATATTTTCCTGCGGTTAATCAAAATGATTATCGCACCGCTGGTATTCGCTACGCTGGTATCCGGTCTGGCCAGCATGGGCAACTCTTCTGCCGTAGGCCGCGTTGGCCTGAAAGCCATGACCTGGTTCATTACCGCGTCCTTCCTGTCGCTGCTGATCGGTATGTGCCTGGCCAACTTCTTCAAGCCCGGCGTAGGCATGAACCTGGTGGCTACTGCCAACCACGTCACCACCGGTCTTAATACCGATGGCTTCACACTGAAGAATTTCATCAGCCATATCTTCCCGAAAAGCATCGTGGAAGCGATGGCCAATAACGAAATTCTGCAAATTCTGGTGTTCTCGCTGTTCTTCGGTTCTGCGCTGGCTTACGTCAAACACCATCACAAACAGGCCAACTTCATTCTCTCCACCATTGAAGAACTGGCCAAAGTGATGTTCCGCGTCACCGACTACGTGATGGCGCTGGCGCCGATCGCGGTCTTTGCCGCCATCGCTTCCGCCATCACCACGCAAGGCCTGGGCCTGATTTACGATTTCGGCAAACTGATCGGCGAGTTCTACATTGGTCTGGCGCTGCTGTGGTCAATACTGTTTTTGGTCGGATACGCCTTCCTGGGCAAATCCATCGCGGTACTGGCTCGCCTGATCCGCGAACCCACCATGCTGGCCTTCGCCACCGCCAGCAGCGAATCCGCCTATCCGAAAACCATGGAAGCGCTGAGCCGTTTTGGCGTACCGAAGAAAATCACCAGCTTCGTGCTGCCGCTGGGTTACTCATTCAACCTTGACGGCTCGATGATGTACCAGTCTTTCGCCATTCTGTTCATCGCCCAGGCGTACAACATCGACCTGAGCCTGACCCAACAGATCCTGATCCTGCTGACGCTGATGATCACCAGCAAAGGCATGGCAGGCGTGGCTCGTGCCTCCGTGGTGGTGGTTGCCGCCACACTGCCGATGTTCAGCCTGCCGGAAGCCGGTATTCTGCTGATTCTGGGTATCGACCAGTTCCTGGATATGGGCCGTACCGCGACCAACGTCATCGGTAACAGCATCTCCACCGCCGTGGTCGCCAGCCTGGAAAAAGGCGTAACCGACGATGAAGACGAAGAGGACGTTGAGGAAACGGTGGTCTTACAACAGGCCAACGCAACACAAGACGCCTGATGCGTTTCTGAACGTCATCTTCGCAAACAGCGGCCATCCGGCCGCTGTTTTTTTAAGGGAACGCTCTCACACTGCGGGATGCAACGCCTTCATCGTTCGCCAGAACGACTCCGAAGCCGTATTCAGGCGTGCATCCAGTCGATATAGATAAACCTGCATCGCCATGACTGCGTTTTCCAGATTCAAAATCGCCAGTTCCCGATGTTTAAGCTCTTCCCTGATGGAGTAATCCGGTAGCCAGGCGACGCCGAAGCCCTGCTTCACCATCCGCTTGAGCAGATCGCTCATGGAAGAGACGAACGTCACCGTGAAACGCTCGCGCCCGACGGCAGCGAGGTAGCGGTTCACCTGCCGCCCCATGTAGCTGGTATCGGTGTAGTTCAGCAACGGCAGCGAAGGTGCGCGCGCATCAAACAGCGGTTTGCCGGCGGTATCGCAGGCGCAGACCGGATAAAGCCGCGACGCCATCATCCGGGTATGCAGAAAAGGTTCCGACATCAGTTCTTCGTTCTGAAACGAAAAAATGAAATCGCTGCGCCCCTCTTTCAGATTGAGAACCGCGTCATCCACGTCGATGGACTCAACGTAGACGATACTTTCCTGCGGATTCGGCAGGGACTTCAGCAGCTCAGGCATGACGAACACCGACAGCGAATGCGCGGCAGCGATAGTAATGCGATGCCGCGAGTGGGCACCGCCGTGCAGTTTATTAATTTGATACTCCAGATCGTCGAGCGTATTGCGAATATGCGCATGGAAAACACGCCCCGGCTCCGTCAATTGCAGCGGTGATGCTGAGCGATCAAAAATTTCGAATCCTACCGCCTCCTCCAGCGCCCGAATACGACGGCTGAATGACGACTGCGAGATGTTGCGTTGCTCCGCCGCCAGCGTAAAGCTGCGGCACTCCTCAAGGGAGATAAAGTCATAAAGCCATTTGGTTTCAATGTTATTTAGCATTGTCGTTCACCACGCCAGTTTCGCCTGTAGATATCATAAAAAGCATAGCGTAATAGTGCTTATGCAAAACAGGGATAGCGAATGGGAATTTCGCAATTCACATTTCGAGGTGCTGTGCGATGATTTTCGCACTTGTACTGATTTCCACACCGGCACTGATTTTCGTACCGGCACTGATTTTCTTACCGGCACGGGAGATGATGAGATGAACCCTGTTATTGGTATTTTGGGCGGCATGGGCCCCGGCGCCACTGTCGACGCCATGCAGAAACTGATCAACAACACACCGGCGCACACCGATCAGGAACACATCCCGATGATCGCTGTATCCATTCCGGATATTCCCGATCGTACCCGCTGTATTCTGCAACAGGGCACATCCCCGCTTAGCAAAATGATCCAGTACCTGCGGATTCTGGAAAACGCCGGTGCGTCCTGCATCATCATGCCCTGCAATACCGCCCACTATTGGTTCGACGACCTGAAACGCCATACCCGAACCGAAATGATCAGCATCATCGACGCGACCTGTCAGTGGATCGACGAGCAGTCGCTGCGGCACGTCGGCCTGCTTGCCACTACCGCTACGGTACGCGCCGATATTTACCAACACGCGCTAAGCCGCCAGCAGGTGCGCTGCACACTTCCCTCCCAGACGGAACAGGATGTGGTGATGGACAGCATTTATGCTTACAAGGCCGGAAACTTCACCCTCGCCCGTCAGTTGCTGTTACCGATACAGGCGGAACTGCAACGACAAGGGGTGGAAAAGATCATTCTTGGCTGCACCGAACTACCGCTGATTCTGGCGCCGGAGATACTCGCCGCTCCGGCCGCTTATCTCGATGCCACCGAAGCGCTGGTACGCAAGACCGTCGCCTGGTACTACACGCACTCACACTCTGCCGCAGCCTGATACCGGAATGCCCACGCGCCCCGCGCCCCATGACCACTCATGCGGGATACCGGTCGACAATCCCTTGCCGACCGGACATCTGCTATCATGACGCCCTGCCCGATACCCAGGAACCCCGTCATGAAAACGAAACCCGTAACCTTGAACGAAGTGGCCGCCTATGCCGGGGTTTCGTACCAGACCGTATCCCGTGTGCTGAACCGCTCGCCCCAGGTTTCTCCCGCCACCAAAGAGAAGGTCGAGCAGGCCATGGCGGCGCTCAACTATATTCCCAACCGCGTCGCCCAACAGTTGGCGCGTCGGCGCCCCACCACCATCGGGCTGGCAACTATCGATCTGTCGCTGCATGCGCCGTCTCAAATCGCAGCCGCCATCAAAACCACCGCCAGCGAACAGAGCTTCAATGTGGTGGTCGCCATGCTCAGTGCCGCCGACGGGTATGACGCCCGGCGCGCCGTTAGCGAGCTGTTGGCGCAGCGGGTCGACGGGATTATCGTCAACGTCCCGCAGGAGCCGGCAATGGCCGAACCGCTCAACTCGCTTTGTGCGACAACGCCGGTGCTGTTTCTGGATACTCAACCCGATACCCCCTGGCCCCGCGTTATGTTCGACCCGATCCAAGGGGCGAGGTTGGCGATTGAGCATCTGGTCACGCGGGAGCATCGCCGGATCGCGCTGCTGACCGGCCCGCTCAGCGCCGTTTCCGCCCGCTTACGTTACGAAGGCTGGCTGCAAGGCTTACGCGAGCATCAACTCACCCCCTGCGCCGTTGCCGAAGGCGACTGGAGCGCACAGTCCGGTTATCGTTGCACGCCACAACTCTTGACGGCATCGCCCCAACCGAGCGCCATCGTGGTTGCCAACGATCAAATGGCGCTCGGCGTGCTGCGGGCGCTGCACGAATATGGATTAAGCGTACCGGATCAGATCTCGGTTATCGGATTTGACGATACCCAGGACAGCGCGTATTACCAGCCGCCGCTGACCACCATTCGGCAGGATTTCCGTCAATTAGGCCACGAAGCTGTGTTACATCTGGTCGCCCGTCTGCTGGCGCAGGAGCCGGCTGCCTCTCTGTTGCTGGAAACCGTGCTGGTGGAACGACAGACCACGGCGCACTATGCATCAAAGACCCCAGACACTCAGGCCATCGCTCATCAACTGATCGCGCTCGCACGGCGGTTGCAAGGATAAGTATCGACGGTTTTGTGATCTTCGACACCTTCCGTTCATCCCTTGTCTTACGCATTTCCATCCTTTTTTATGCTATAAAATGTGAGCGAATAACAAACCATCTGTAGCCAACACCCTCACGGAACAATCAAGGAAAACGCGCCATGTCCATCACCGCCACACAGCCCACGCTGGCACATATTCTCGCCAGACGGGACTGGGAAAACCCGACCTGCAGCCAGGTTAATCGGTTGGATGCCCATCCGCCATTTTCCAGTTGGCGCAATCTGCAGCACGCCCGGGACGATAAACCTTCCCGTCGACGCCAGCCGCTGAATGGCGAATGGGTATTCAGCTATTTCCCCCGTCCGGAGGCGGTGCCGGAAAGTTGGCTGACACAGGATTTACCGCAGGCGGATCGCACCATCGTACCGTCCAACTGGCAGCTATCCGGCTACGACGCCCCCATTTACACCAACGTGAAATACCCCATCCCGGTCAACCCACCCTTTGTACCGGCAGAAAATCCCACCGGATGTTATTCGCTCACATTCAAAGTTGATGATAGCTGGCGACAACATGGGCAAACACGCATCATTTTTGACGGTGTGAATTCGGCTTTTCATTTGTGGTGTAACGGCTGCTGGATCGGCTACTCGCAGGACAGCCGGCTTCCCGCCGAATTCGACCTCAGCAACGCTTTGCAGGAAGGAGATAACCGGTTGGCGGTCATGGTGCTGCGCTGGTCGGACGGCACCTATCTGGAAGATCAGGATATGTGGCGCATGAGCGGCATCTTCCGCGATGTGTGGCTGTTGCATAAACCGACGACGCAACTGCGCGACATTCAGCTCACCACCCCGCTCAGCCGGGATTATACGCACGGCACGCTATGCGTTCAGGCCAGCGCCAGCCTGTTGCCGGAAACGGCGGCCAACTGGCGTCTGCATGTACAGCTCTGGCGTCATGGTGAGCTTGAGGCGGAAGCGATCGCGCCCTTCGGCAGCGCCCCTATCGATGAGCGGGGCAACTATCACGATCGCGTCGACCTGCAACTAGACATCGCCAACCCTGCCTTGTGGAGCGCCGAAACGCCGCACCTCTATCGTGTGGTGGTGGCGCTGGAATATGCCGACGGCATGCTGGTGGAAGCAGAAGCTTACGATGTCGGGTTTCGCGAAGTGAGCATCAGCAACGGGCTGTTGAAACTCAACGGTAAACCGTTGCTGATCCGCGGCGTCAACCGCCATGAACACCACCCCGAGCACGGTCAGGTGATGGATGAAGCAACCATGCTGCAAGATATCTTATTGATGAAGCAGCATAATTTTAATGCAGTACGCTGTTCGCACTATCCCAACCATCCGTTGTGGTACCGCCTGTGCGACCGCTACGGTCTGTATGTGGTGGATGAAGCCAATATCGAAACCCACGGTATGCAGCCGATGAACCGATTGTCTGACGACCCGCGCTGGCTGCCTCCGATGGCGGAGCGCGTCACTCGTATGGTTCAGCGCGATCGCAACCATCCGTGCATCATCATTTGGTCGTTGGGCAACGAATCCGGTTATGGACGTGCGCACAGTGCGCTCTATCAGTGGGTCAAACAGCAAGACCCTACCCGCCCGGTGCAGTACGAAGGCGGCGGCGCCGATACCCCCGCCACCGATATTCTCTGCCCAATGTACGCCCGGGTCGATCAGGATCAGCCGTTCCCCGCCGTGCCGAAATGGGCCATCAAAAAGTGGATCGGCCTGCCGGACGAATCGCGCCCGCTGATCCTCTGCGAATACGCCCATGCGATGGGCAACAGCTTCGGTGGATTCGCCCGCTACTGGCAGGCATTCCGCCAGTATCCCCGGCTGCAGGGCGGGTTCGTCTGGGATTGGGTAGATCAGGCGCTGACCCGCTACGATCGCCATCCGCCGCACTGGGCCTACGGCGGCGATTTCGGCGACACGCCCAACGATCGCCAGTTCTGCCTCAACGGGCTGGTATTTCCGGATCGCACCCCGCATCCAGCGCTGTACGAGGCCCAACGCGCGCAGCAATTCTTCCAGTTCGAGTATCTTTCCGCCGAGCCGCTGACCATCGCCGTCACCAGCGAATACCTGTTTCGCGCCAGCGATAACGAAACCCTGCAATGGCGCATCATGCAAGACAATCTGACGCTTGCCGAAGGCCGCGTTGAACTGTCGCTGCCGCCGGAAGGCAGGCAGATCATCACGCTACTCGACACATTACCGACGGTTCGCCACCCCGCCGCCCTGTGGCTGAATCTGGACGTCATCCAACCCACGGCAACGGCATGGTCGCCCGCCGGCCATTGCTGCGCCTGGGATCAATGGGCGCTGCCGGCCCCCATGCCGACGCCGGCTCTTATGCCGTCAACAGGCGCCGCACCGCGATTATCCTCCACCGAGGAGGCCTTTGAGATCACGCACGGCGACCAGCGTTGGACGTTCCATCGTCATAGCGGATTACTCACGCATTGGCAGCAAGACCATCGGCAACGCCTGCTTAGCCCGCTGCGGGATAACCTCACCCGCGCCCCGCTGGACAACGATATCGGTATCAGCGAGGTGGATCGAATCGACCCAAATGCCTGGGTGGAGCGTTGGAAACTGGCGGGATTGTACCAGTACGAAACCGACTGCCTCGAGATGCGGGCCGACGCATTAGGCGACAGCGTGATACTCAGTACCACACATGCGGGCCGCTATCAGCAACAGACGCTGTTTGTCAGCCGCAAGCAGTGGCGCATCGATAGTCAGGGGCGGTTGAGCGTGAGCGTGGATGTCGAGGTTTCGCCGCACCTGCCGCCGTTGGCCCGCGTCGGGCTGAGTTGCCAGTTGGCAGAGGTGTTTCCACAGGTCAGCTGGCGCGGACTGGGGCCGCATGAAAATTATCCGGACAGACGCCTCTGCGCGCGTCACGGCCGCTGGCAGTTGCCGCTGGAGGCCATGCATACGCCTTATATTTTCCCATCCGAAAACGGCCTGCGCTGCGATACGGAAGAGTTGAACTACGGTGACTGGACTATCGACGGTGATTTCCACTTCGGCATCGGCCGGTATAGCCAACAGCAGTTGATGAACTGCAGCCACCACCATCTGCTACAACCGGAAACCGGCGTCTGGCTCAATCTGGACGGCTTCCATATGGGGGTCGGCGGCGATGATTCCTGGAGCCCGAGCGTTGCCCCCGACTTTCTGCTGACCCGCCCGCGCTACCACTACCAGTTGCGGATCTCACTCGGTTAAACCCTGACAGACCGGCGGCCTACTCTGCCGGTCTGTCACCCGGCGCGTCGGCCTCCTATGAAAAAACTCAGGCGTTTACCAAGAAAAACCACCCTATTGAGCAATCCCTCGCCAAACGCGCCGAAAAGAGGTGTTCTGCCTTTGACATACAACATCCCCACCGTTATCATGCGCCCCACTTCACCGATTCCTCTGTAGTTCAGTCGGTAGAACGGCGGACTGTTAATCCGTATGTCACTGGTTCGAGTCCAGTCAGAGGAGCCAAATTCAGAAAAGCAGATGTCGAAAGGCATCTGCTTTTTGCTTTTATATCCAACGCGATAGCATCGAAACCCTTTGCGATGTATGCCCGCTTTTCCCT
Organism: Musicola keenii; assembly: GCF_014855505.1. Classification (NCBI taxonomy): domain Bacteria; kingdom Pseudomonadati; phylum Pseudomonadota; class Gammaproteobacteria; order Enterobacterales; family Pectobacteriaceae; genus Musicola; species Musicola keenii. The sequence continues at coordinate 8,485 of NZ_JAAWVW010000004.1, forward strand.
CCGCATCGGGAGAATTTGGTGGTCAGATTTGGGGTCTTTCCGGTTCGATAATGCAGTGCCCCCTAAATATCGCTTAACGACGCGAAAATCCGCAACGTAAAACCCTCCGCAAAACCCTACAAAGTTTCCGATTCTCACGGTTTGTACCTGTTGTTTTTTACCTGTCCAGATACATGTCACGCCGCCACACACACCGGATTAGGCGCTGTCACTGCGAATGCCGCTTGGGGTGATTTGGAATAGCGATGTGTTCATGGCCACCGCGTTTATACCGGTGAGTGGGCTGCTGATAACTTGTAAGCAGCCCGGCAACCCAACACATTCACTTTTTGAGATTTTAGGGTCTTCAACCATCAGCCGATAATCCGCCGAACAGCACGGCCCGCTACGGGAGTCTCTGCGGCATCGTCCCTGTCATGGGTTAAGTGATAACAGGTGTCTGGACATATAGGGGCCAATTCACCGAGAGGCTTGACGCGGCCTCCGCCATAAGCCATTTTTTGAACCGTGCGCACTTTTCGTTCTGACTCAAGGCCTTTGGCGACAGCAGGCAGTAGCTGGAACCATCGCGAATAAAACCGTAAGGAGCATGTAACTGCCCACTTTCCAGTTCGTCCTGCACCATCAGAAACGAAACCATAGCCATCCCCAAGCCAGATGCCGCCGCCTGAACACACAAGTAGAAATGTTCGTAGTCCACGCGGATGCTGCCTTTCGTTGAAACACCCGACAAGCGTTGCCAAGCCGACCATGCTTTCGGCCGGGTTCCGGAGTGCAGCAATCGCACACCGTCAAGGCGCACTTTGGGTTCCTCCTTTGCACGAGTTACCGGCCCCATCCACTCGTCACAGATTTTCTCGGCATGAACATCCTGATCCCAATGGAAGTCGTCGCGACGTAGCGCCATATCGACCCCGGATCTGGCGAAATCGATCGGGCCGCCGGCAGCCACCAAATGCAGGTTAATATCGGGGTTTGCACGATGAAACGCGGGAAGCCGGGGAATCAGCCATTTCATGGCGATGGTCGGCTCACAGGACAGCACAATCACCTCTTCCCGCGCCGACTGCTGCAATCGATACACGGCACCTTCAAGTTGCTCAAACACCGAGGTGGTCGTCGCATGTAATAAGCGCCCGGCCGCATTCAGGAAAATCGCCCTGTTACGCCGCTCGAACAACTCAACACCCAGAGCCTCTTCCAAAAGCCGTACTTGCCGACTGACGGCGCCATGTGTCACATGCAGTTGTTCAGCCGCTTTCACAAAGCTGCCGGTTTGAGCTGCCGCTTCAAAAAAGCGGAATGAGGCCAACGATGGAAGTTTCATATACACGACGAAATCTGACAGATTTCCTTCAAGATAAATCGCTTTTTTCTCCAGTACAAGCACTCAATAATTCAATCGAAACCACACAAAAGCCAACGAAAAAATAAATATTGGAGTAATAAATGGAGAGATTATCGTCTGAAACAGACATTGTTGAACCAAAATTGAAACCGGCGGCAAATCATGATCGCATCAACAATCTGTGCGAAATCATCGCTAAAAAAGATTACATCATATTGCCATCCGAAATGTCCCAGTCGCTGCTCTCCGCTGAGGATGAGGACGTGCTGGACGATAGGACTGAATTCCAGAGGCGCTGGAACCGACGGGAACACGCCCCGTTCATGAAAGGTGGCGGGACGTATCGGTGGTCTACAACGCCACAGCATTCCAATGGAGTGTTAAAACAATGAACGAATTGATTGCAGTCGCCACTATCACAATTCTGGCCGTTATCAGTCCCGGCCCCGATTTCGCGATGCTCACCCGAAACAGTTATGCCTTCGGAGCACGCACCGGCCTGATTTCTGCGTTTGGTATCGCCTGCGGCGTACAGATCCATGTGATGTATACGGTACTGGGTATCGCCGTCGTCATCGTCAACTCGCCCCTGCTGTTCCTGGCAATGAAGGTGCTGGGTGCCTCTTACCTGATCTACCTCGGGTACAAATCGCTGACCAACAAAACCATGCTCAAACTGGGAGAGGCCTCTGGCGCTTCGCCATCTACCTTGGCGGCTTTCCGCATGGGCTTTCTAACCAACGCACTCAATCCCAAAACCATGCTTTTCGTTGTCGCGACCTATACCCAGGTTGTCCACGCGGACAATCCAATGAGCCATAACGTCGCCTACGGCCTGTTCATGTCGGTAGCTCACTGGATCTGGTTCAGCATCGTTGCGCTGTTCTTCGCAGCCCCAGCCATGCGCCGTCGTTTGCTCGAACACCAGCTGACTGTCGACAAGTTCATCGGCGTTGCCCTGATCGTGCTCGGTACATCCCTGGCTTTTACCAATGTCAGTGCCTGAGAGGGAAGAGAATCTGATGAAAATTGCCTGTATTGATCTCGACGGTGTTCTGATTCCATCGCCCGCTTACTGGAGCAGGGTTGCCACGTTCTGGCTGCGGGTGACGCCTTCAACGATCTTGCCATGTTGCGCCTGGCGCACAACGGCTTTCTGGTTCGCCCGTCGCAAGCGACAATGACGGCCGCCCAGGGCCTGATGGTGGTGGAGCACCTGCATGAAATCATCGAGGCCATCGGTGCCGTCGAGCCGTCATCGGACAAGCACATATCACGGTCTGGGTGAGGCAATATGGGTTGGTCGACAGCCTGCCGGGTACTTTTCAACCGGGATCAACGGGATCGCTATCCGATGATGTAGCAGCCCAATAATATCGCGCATGACACCGAGCAACAGCGGGTAAACGACGCATCTCCCGTATTAGCGTATACGGTGAATCGCATGGTTAAAACGTCCGGTATTCATCGCTAAAACAATCCTGTTCATCAGGAAAATGATTTAATGCGTCGATGGCTTCCCTGTTCTCTTCCTGCCACGCTGCCCGCCGTGGATGACGTTTTTCAATAGTCGAAACGCCCAACCATCCGCTGCGGTAATCGCGGGTAGTTTTACGCCGCCGCACATCCTGCAGTGACCAGGATTCATCGTTTCGCGGCGATCCCGGTCACAGAATCAAGACGGCAATTATTACCCTTAGACTAATAATCAGCGCCCTAGCTTAATTGATGCGCAACGTATCGGAGCGCAGACTGAACTGCAAGCAAAGCTCATCAAATTATTTGCTGAATCAGGAGGTTAATAATGAATGCTGGTCAAACTCCGGCACGGGCGTGGAACACCCGCCGCACGGAAAAGCAGCGCCGACTGGCGTCTGTTCCGGTGCAAGGCAAAGTGCTCCCGACCGACCAACTTGTTGAAATGCTAGAAAAACTGTTAGCGCCGGGCGACCGCGTGGTGCTGGAAGGCAACAACCAGAAACAGGCCGATTTCCTCTCCCGCATGCTGGCGGAAGTCGATCCGGCCAAAGTGCACGACCTACACATGATCATGCCTAGCGTCGGGCGTAGCGAGCACCTGGATCTGTTTGAAAAAGGCATCGCCCGCAAGCTGGATTTCTCCTTCTCCGGCCCGCAAAGCCTGCGTATCTCGCAGCTACTGGAAGACGGCCTGCTGGAAATCGGCGCGATTCATACCTACATAGAACTCTACTCCCGCCTGTATGTCGATCTGGTGCCGAACGTGGCGCTGGTTGCCGGCTATAAAGCCGATCGCAAAGGCAACCTCTATACCGGGCCGAGTACCGAAGACACCCCGGCGCTGGTGGAAGCCGCCGCGTTCCGCGACGGCATCGTGATCGCTCAGGTTAACGAACTGGTGGATGACGAGTGCGATCTGCCGCGCGTCGATATTCCCGGCTCGTGGATCGACTACGTGGTGGTCGCCGATAAGCCGTTCTTCATCGAACCGCTGTTTACCCGCGATCCACGCCTGATCAAACAGGAACATATTCTGATGGCGATGATGGCGATTAAAGGTATCTACGCCGAGCATCAGGTGCAGTCGCTCAACCATGGCATCGGCTTCAACACTGCGGCGATCGAACTGCTGTTACCCACCTACGGCGAACAGCTCGGCCTGAAAGGTAAAATCTGCCGGCACTGGACGCTCAACCCGCACCCGACGCTGATCCCGGCGATTGAAAGCGGCTGGGTCGACAGCGTGCACTGCTTCGGCGGCGAACTGGGGATGGAAGAGTATATCCGCGCCCGTCCCGACGTGTTCTTTACCGGCGCCGACGGCTCCATGCGTTCTAACCGCGCATTCTGTCAGCTGGCCGGTCAGTACGCGGTCGATATGTTTATCGGCTCTACGTTACAAATCGACGGGCAGGCCAACTCCTCCACCGTCACCCGCGGCCGCCTGTCCGGTTTCGGCGGCGCGCCGAACATGGGGCATGACCCGCACGGCCGCCGACACGCCACCCCGGCCTGGCTCAATATGATCAATGAACCCGACCCGATGCAGCGCGGCAAAAAGCTGGTGGTGCAGATGGTGGAAACCTTCCAGGCCGGCGTGAAACCGACTTTCGTTGAAAAACTTGACGCCGTCGACGTCGCTAAAACCGCTGGGATGCCGCTGGCGCCAGTGATGATTTACGGCGACGACGTCACCCATGTGCTGACCGAAGAAGGCATCGCCTACCTTTACCGCGCAAACAGTCTGGAAGAGCGCCGCGCCATGGTCGCCGCCGTTGCCGGCATCACCGACATCGGCCTCGGCGTGGATGCTCAACGTGTCGCCGCATTGCGCCAAAGCGGCAAAGTAGCGTACCCGGAAGACATGGGCATCCGCCGCAGCGACGCAACCCGCTCGCTACTGGCCGCCGGCAGCGTCGCCGACCTGGTGGAATGGTCTGGCGGCCTTTACAACCCGCCGGCGAAATTTCGGAGCTGGTAATGAAACAACTGTCACCGACACGTGCCGAGGCGCAGGCGATCCGGCTTGCCGAGGCCGCCACACAGTGCCTGATCGACGAAGCGCGCCTAAGCCCGAAGCCGGGTCTGGTAGACAGCCGGGGGAGCGGCGCCCATCAGGATCTCAATCTGGCGCTGATGGAGCGCTCGGCGCACAGCCTGACCCCGACGTTTTTACGACTGGCGCAGCAAAGCTGGCAACGCCCTGCCGATATCGCGCTACGCGAAATCATCGGCCGACTCGGGCGCGAAGGCGAACAGGACATGATGCGGGCAACCGACGGCGTGAACACCCACCGTGGCGCGATCTGGGCACTCGGGTTGTTAGTCAGCGCAGTCGCGATGCAGGGCGGCGATGCCTGTCCGCATCAGGCGGCGCAAACGGCTGCGGTCCTGGCCCGTCTGCCAGACCGCGCCGCGCCGACGATTTTCAGCAACGGCCGCAAAGCCAGCCGCCGCTGGCGCGTCCCCGGCGCTCGTGAAGAGGCGCAGCAAGGCTTCCCGCACCTGATGACGCTGGCCCTACCGCAGCTTAACCACAGCCGCAGACAGGGCGCCGCCGAGTGCGACGCCCGGCTCGACGCGCTGATGGCGATCATGACCTCGCTCAGCGATACCTGTGTGCTGTCACGCGCCGGGATGGCCGGGCTCGAGGCGATGCAACACGGTGCCCGCGCTGTCTTGCTGGCAGGCGGTTGTGCCCATGCACAAGGCCGCCAGGCGCTGGCCAGGCTCGATCAACAGCTGCTGGCGCTCAATGCTTCGCCGGGCGGTGCGGCCGACTTGCTGGCCGCTACGTTGTTCGTCGACCGGGTCTGCCGGCTCGCGCCCCGCTAACTCATCAAGAGGATGTTATGGAACAGATTAGATTGTCATTCCCGGCCCATCGCGCCTTGCGCGGTCACGCCCTGGCAGGTGTGGTGGGTTCCGGTGATATGGAAGTGCTGTACACCGCAGATAGCGGGCACAGCCTCATCGTTGAAATCACCACCTCGGTGGATAACAGCACCGCGCGCTGGAACGCGCTATTCGAACGCCTGAACCTGACCAACGGCCTGCCCGCCGGAAAGCTGGTGATTCACGACTTTGGCGCGACGCCGGGCGTGGCGCGCATTCGTATCGAGCAGGTCTTTGAAGAGGTGAACCATGCGTAACGACAGCAGTTTTATTGAATTACGCGCCCGTGAACGCGCCCACGCCCTGCTGGACGACGGCAGCTACCGCGAACTGCTCGACCCGTTTGAGGGCATCATGTCGCCGTGGTTGGGGCCGCAGGGGATCGTCCCGCAGTCCGATGACGGCATGGTGGTCGCCAAAGGCACCATCAACAGCCGGCCCGCAGTGGTGATCGCCATTGAAGGCACCTTCCAGGGCGGCAGCATGGGCGAAGTATCCGGCGCCAAAATGGCCGCCGCGCTGGAACTGGCGGCAGAGGACAACCGTAACGGCATCCCGACGCAGGCCGTACTGTGCCTGGAAACCGGCGGCGTGCGCCTGCAGGAAGCCAATCTCGGTCTGGCGGCGATTGCCGATATCCACGCCGCGATTGTCGATCTACGCCGCTACACGCCGGTCGTCGGCATCGTCGCCGGCACCGTCGGCTGCTTTGGCGGCATGTCCATCGCCGCCGCACTGTGCAGCTACTTGATCGTCACCCGTGAAGCACGCCTGGGGTTGAACGGCCCGCAGGTCATCGAGCAGGAAGCGGGCATCGAGGAGTACGACTCCCGCAATCGTCCGTTTATCTGGAGCATGACCGGGGGCGAAATCCGTTATCACAGCGGGCTGGTTGACGCGCTGGTCGGCGACGGCGTCAACGCGGTGAAAACCGCAATGAATACGGCCATTGCACAAGGCGTGCCGGCGCAGCATCGCAGCGATAAATACGCTGATTTTCTGGCCCGTCTGACCCGCTTCGACACCCGTCAGCAGGCCAACAGCGCACAAATTAAACAGCTTTTTGCCGGGGAGGAAAAATGATGAGTCAATTCAACAGCCGCGGCGCGTTATGGCTGAACACGTTGGCGCCGAACGCGCCGCTGATGCCCGGCCTGTGCCCGTCCGTACAGGTCGCCGACGGTGAACTCAACGGTGAGAGCGTGCGGTTTATCGCTGTCGTTCCCGATGCTGCCAACCACTATCCGCGTGCGGTACACGGCGAAGTCGGCCTGTTGGAAGGCTGGACGCTGGCGAAAGTGGTCAACGAGACCCTCGACGCCGATGCCGGCCGCACCGTTAAGCGCCCCATCGTCGCCGTGATCGATGTGCCAAGCCAGGCGTATGGCCGCCGCGAAGAGGCGTTCGGCATCCATCAGGCGCTGGCGGGCGCCGCGGGCGCCTATGCCAAGGCGCGCCTCGCCGGCCACCCGGTGATTGGCCTGATTGTCGGTAAAGCGATGTCCGGCGCATTTCTGGCGCACGGTTATCAGGCCAACCGGCTGATCGCGTTTAACGATAGCGGCGTACTGGTACATGCCATGGGCAAAGAATCGGCGGCGCGCATCACGCTGCGCACCGTCGACGCACTGGAAAAGTTGGCCGCCACTCTCCCACCGATGGCCTACGACATCAGTAACTATGCCACGCTGGGCCTGCTTTCCGCACTGCTGGACATCAGCGACCCGGACGCGCCGACCGCCAGCGATCTGGCGCAGGTTATCGACTCGCTGAACGCCGCTATCCGCGATGCGCGTCAGGATCCCAGCTTGAAATCCCGCCTGGGCGCCGACAACCGCCACAGTTCCGCGCGGGTGCGCGAACGTATGCGCGCCAGTTGGTAGCACGGAAGAACAAAACCGGCGGGCTTGTCTCACGCCGCCGGTGACGGTTCGCAACAGCGGGACAGGCTGACCGCCGGATGAAAAAACCTGCCGAAAGCAGCCTTTGCCGGGCGTCGTTATACGCCCGCGTTAGCCGTAATGCCGATTGGCGGCGTCGAGTCAGACGGGAAACGCAGGGAGGTTCACGGAAGAACGCCTTCCCTTCGCGGTCACGGTGCTGACATTGATACGTCGCTGACAACCATTACCCGCGTCAAGCGCTGCTTTTTGAAAATAATAACCATCGCGCCAGTGCTCTTTCCTTTTTATCTACAGGTGATTTATGACTTATGTGATTGTTCATGCTCTCGCGCCCATTTTCGTCATCATGCTGCTGGGCTTCTGGGCCGGCAAAGCCAAAATGGTCGATAACCAGAATGTTTCCCTACTCAATATTTTCGTGATGGATTTCGCGCTCCCCGCCGCGCTGTTCAGCGCCACCGTGCAGACGCCGTGGTCGGGTATCGTCGCGCAGTCGCCGCTGATTGTGGTGCTGACGCTGGGAATGTGGATCACCTACGTCGCCCTCTATTTCCTGGCCACCGGCGTATTTAAAAAATCGCCTCAGGATGCCGCCGTGCTGACGCTGACAGTCGCCTTGCCCAACTATGCCGCGCTCGGCCTGCCGATCCTCGGCAGCGTGCTGGGCGATGGATCGTCCACCTCGCTCTCCGTCGCCGTCTCCATCGCCTGCGGCTCGGTACTGATGACGCCGTTCTGCCTGCTGATCCTGGAACGCGAGAAAGCCCGCGCCAGCGGGGAAAACCGTGGTTCAACGTTGTCCATGCTGCCGGTGCTGATGTGGCGTTCGGTGAAAAAACCGATTGTGCTAGGCCCGCTGTTAGGGGTGGCGCTCTCCGCCATTGGCGTCAACATGCCGGAACTGCTGCTGGCATCCATCAAACCGTTGGGGTTATCGGCCACCGCGGCGGCGCTGTTCCTGACCGGCGTCATCCTCTCCGCCCGTAAACTGAAGCTCAACACCATGGTGGTCAGCGCCACGATCGCCAAACTGCTGATCCAACCGTTTATCGCCTGGGGTATCATTATCGCGTTTGGTCTGCACGGTTCCGTGGCGATCACCGCGATTCTGATGATTGCGCTGTCGGCCGGTTTCTTCGGCGTGGTGTTCGGCAACCGCTTTAACGTACAGTCGCCGGATGCAGAAGCCGTACTGCTGTTAAGCTCGGTGCTGTGTATCCTGTCGCTGCCGCTGTTTATCACCCTAACCGCTGGACTCTAATCATGTTATTCACGCCGCGCCCCCATGATCTGCTCTGGCTTCACGCCGCCGAGATGCTGGAAGACATTCAGGATGAGTGGGTCGCCAGCCAGTGGCGCGCCAGCCTGCCGGTGGTGGTGCGACGTGATCAAGACGCCGCCGGCCGCATTCCGGTCGGCGTGCGCGGCATGACACGCGGGCAGCGCGCCGCCGGCTGGGTGAAAGCCGAGGCGATCGCCCGCCTCATCACGCCGGAGATGCTGGTCGACGCCGCGCTGCTGCGCTCGCCGTTTCGCGCCCAGCCGCCGGTGCGGGCGGCCGCCACGCTTGCCGCGTATGACTGGCCGTGGCCATGGGGCATCCTTGGCAGCACCGCCTATGCGTTGGCGACCGACATCCCGGTACTGCATGCCGACAGCGATCTGGATTTGCTGATCCGCGCGCCGCTCGAACCGGCACGCGAGGCGCTACTGCGCTGGCAATCCGTCGTAGCGACGCTGCCGTGCCGCGTGGATACGCAGGTGGAAACCCCCGTCGGCGCATTTGCGCTCAATGAATGGCTGCGTGAAGGCCGCGCGCTGCTGAAAACCTCGCACGGCCCGCGCCTGAGCGCTTCACCCTGGAGCAGGGAGGAACCATGAAAATTCTGTTTACGTTTCCCGGTCAGGGAACGCAGTACCCCGGTATGTTGCAAACCTTACCGCACGGAGACGTGCTTGACGCCGCGCGCGCCGTTCTCGGCGCAGAAGCGGAAACGATCGACTCGCCACAAGCACTGCGCCACACCCGCGCCGTGCAGCTGTGCCTGTTAATCGCCGGTGTTGCCTGGGCGCGGGAGTTACAGCGGCACGGCATCCATCCCGATATCGTCAGCGGCTTATCCATCGGCGCCTACCCGGCCGCCGTGATCGCCGGGGCGCTGGATTTCACCGACGCGCTGCGTCTGGTCGCCCTGCGCGGCGATTTGATGGAACAGGCGTATCCGCACGGCTACGGCCTGACGGCCATCATGGGGCTGACCCGTGATCGCATCGAGGCGCTGATCGCCGACAGCGACGTTTATCTCGCCAACCTGAACGCAGAAACGCAAATAGTGATTGCCGGCAGCGATAAGGCGATGTCGGAGGTGGCCCAAAAAGCGCTGGCGGCAGGCGCCGGCAAAGCGCAGCGGTTGGCCGTCAGCGTACCGTCCCACTGCGCGCTGCTGGATAAACCCGCCGCCGAACTGGCGCAGGCGTTTTCCGCCGTGATGCTGACTCGACCACGCTGCGCCTATCTGAGCGGCACCACCGGCCGCGTACTGTGGGATCCTGCGCGGATTGCCGACGATCTGGCATTCAATATGGCGCGAACGGTGCAATGGCAAGACGCCATGGTGTCGGCGAACCAGCGCGATGCCCGGTTGGCGATTGAAATGCCGCCCGGCAGCGTGCTGACCTGCCTGACGCGGCAGGCCGCCTGGCAAGGAGAGTGTCTTTCGCTGGAGCGCAGCGGCATCGACGTGGCGCGCCATCTGGCGCAGGTGTTCAGGCGTTGACGTTGAGACTGCGGGTGTACATGCGCCCTTCCGCCGCCAGCGCCAGCAGATCCGGGTCGCGCTCGCGGTTATGGGCATAGACGATCGAAATCAGCTGGCGCATCTGGTACGGCTCCGCCAGCTTCAACAACTGTACATCCTGCTCATACACCTTTTTCATGCGGCCCGGAATCAACGCGAACCCGACCCCGGCCTGTACCAGGCTTATCATCGAGAAAATATCGTTCACCCGGGTCACGATCTTCGGTTCAAATCCGGCGATATGAAACGCCTCCTGAAAACCGTCATAGGTGGCGAACCCTTCGGCTAACGAGACAAACTTACGGTCGGCATAATCGCGCAGATCGGCAAGCTGATGGGTATCAAGCCGTTCGCTGGCAGGCACGGCCAGAAAGATATCGTCATGAAACAGCGGGATCACATCAAACGTCGACCCGTTGAACTCGCCTTCGCGGGTGGAGATCAGAATTGCGTCCAGCGCGTCATCCTCCAGCATATTGAGCAACATGTGGTTCGATCCCATCGTCAAATCCAGCTCCAGCGACGGGCGTCTGAGCTTCATGCCCATAATGATGCGCGGCACGGTTTCCAGCGTCAGCGAATACAGCGTGCCGATGCGCAACCGCCCCTGCCCGACGCCCGCGACCTTGCGGGTTTCTTCCAGGCCGCGCGTCATCAGGCCAATCACATCCTGGCAATACTCCAGCAGCGTCCACGCCGCAGGCAGCGGCACCAGGTTGCGGCCTTTATGGATAAACAGCGGGCAGCCGACGCCCTCTTCCAGCGTATGTAACGCGCGATGTACGCTGACACCGCTCAGCGCCAGCGCCTCCGCGGTGCGGGCGATATTGCCTTTCGACATAAACATCATGAAAACGGACAGCTTGCGGAAAGTAATATCCTGATTAATTTCATCTTTCATTGCGCGTTATCCTTAAAATGCGCTGAGCCGACCCGCAACAATGGCGACTGCCTAGCAGCCGCGCATCATCACCCAGCAGTAACACGCCTTACTTCACGCTGAAGCTGTATTGACCCTGGCTTTTATGCCCATCCACAGACAGCACATGCCAGTCGACGCTGTATTTTCCCGCGCTCAGCGGCGCGGCAAGCGGCGCCACCAGCCGGGTTTTATCCGCCGCATCGACAACTGCCTTGCCGGTTTTTACCGGGCTACCGGCGGCATCCTTCAGTTCAACGCCGCTGAAGGCCGCTTCAACGCCTTCGGTAAACGTCAGCGTCAATTGCCCCGGCGCAACCGCTACTTCGCTCTTGTCGGCCGGTTCGGCGGATTTCAGGTGGGCATGAGCATAAGCCTGCGATACCGGGAGCAGCGCCACCGCTAAAGATGCCGCTAACGTCAGGTGTTTCCATGAGTTTGTCATGTTCAAATCCAGTCAACTGATAATAAAAAAACCGCCGGGAAACCGGGCGGAAGCGAAAAAATACGGCGTGGTCATGACCGCCGGAGATAACCTTACCCTGAGCCGGGCTGCGCCCCTAGTAAAACAAAGCCTCCGCTGTCCCCCATACTGGCTGAACGCCCGTTATGGCCGCAGCTGCTATCGCGCATCAGGCAGAACATCGCCTGATACCCCGCGTGCAGCGCCTCGCTTTACTCATCGGCCTGTGGTGCTCCCGTCTCTGACGTCATCCCCAACATCCCGCCCTCTCGTGATGCCGTCTCCCGATAGAGTGACAGCGATCACATTGTCTCTAATTCGATAAATATTGTCCTTACATAACAATATATGCCATCGAGGTTGGCGGATAATTCTCGTCAGGCAGAGAGTTCAGCCGACATGACGCCGCGCCCTCTCGGCAAATCTCAATTTAACTCAGTGGCAAACTTCCATGCGTATGTCCATCAACGGTTTCTGGCATCAGGCCCGGGCGTTCATCCTGATTTACGCCTGTCTGTACCTCGGCAGCGGCATTGCCGCCCTCCTTCACATCAGCCTCCCGGGAAGCATCATCGGCATGCTGATCCTGTTTTTGCTGCTCGCCACCCAGTGGGTACCGGTGCAGTGGGCCAAACCGGGGTGCCATATACTGATTCGCTACATGGCGCTATTGTTCGTGCCGATTGGCGTCGGTGTGATGCAGTACGCCGACCTGCTGCGCACCCAGTTCGGGCCGGTGGTGATCTCCTGCACCGTCAGTACGCTGATCGTGCTCGTCACAGTAAGCGGGTGCTCACACCTCATTCATGGCCGCACGTCATCCCGGCAACCGGCCAAACCAAAGAAAGGAGCCGATCATGTGGCATGATATCTGGTGGTCGCTGCCACTGACATTATTGGTGTACTTTGCGGTACGTCGTCTGGCGCAGCGGCTGAATACGCCGCTGTTCAATCCACTGCTGATCTCCATGCTGGTGCTGATTGCCTTCCTGCTGGTCAGCCACATTCCCTACGCCCGTTATTTCAACGGCAGCCAGGCGCTGAACAGCCTGCTGCAACCTGCGGTGGTGGCGCTGGCGTTCCCGCTGTATGAACAGTTGCATCAGATCCGCATGCGTTGGAAATCGATCATTTCCATCTGCTTTCTCGGTAGCGTGGTCGCTATGGCGACCGGTACCTGGATTGCCCTGCGGCTGGGCGCGTCGCCCGCTATCGCCGCTTCCATTCTGCCGAAGTCCGTGACCACGCCGATCGCCATGGCGGTCGGCGGCAGCATCGGCGGCATTCCGGCCATCAGCGCGGTATGCGTCATTTTCGCCGGGATCCTCGGCGCCGTTTTCGGGCACAGCCTGCTGAACCTGATGCGTATCCACACCAAAGCCTCGCGCGGGTTGGCGATAGGCACCGCCGCGCATGCGCTTGGCACCGCCCGCTGCGCCGAGCTGGACTACGAAGAAGGCGCCTTCAGCTCGCTGGCGCTGGTGATTTGCGGGATCATCACCTCGCTTATCGCGCCGTTGCTGTTCCCACTGTTGCTGGCGGTGGCGAGCTAGTCGGCGTCGCACGCTGGTGGGCTGCAGACTGATAGCGCGTCGGCGGTACGCCGAACATCTGGCGGAAGGCAAAGGTAAACGACGCGGTGCTGGAATAACCGAGATCCAGCGCCACCTGGGTGACACTGCGGTTATCTTTCAACATGATGATCGACTCCAACAGCCGCAGACGCTTCTTCCATTCGCTGAACGACACGCCGGTTTCCTTCCTGAAACGGCGGGAAAAAGTCCGTACCGACATCCCGGTACGGGCCGCCCACGCCTCAATACCGTGCGCGGCATCCGGCGCTTGCTGGATATCGCGGCAGACCCGCACCAACACGACGGACTCCGGCCACGGTAACGAGAAACCCGCGTCGGGTAACTGTCGCAACAACGCCGTCAGCACATCGACCATTTTGCCGTCATCCCCGGCCTCGTCGTATTGTTCTGGTATGTGCTCCGTGGCGTAGTGGATAAATTCCCGCACGAAATCGCTGATCACCACCACCTTGCTGCTGCCATGGTCAATCGCGGCATACTCCGGTTCAACATACAGACTCTCCAGCAGTACATTGCTGGTCGCCAGAATCTGGTGCGGCACATTGGCCGGGATCCAGACGCCGTAAAGCACCGGCACGATCAGCGTCTTCCCTTCAATCTCCATACGCATACCGCCTTCGCGCGCATACAGAAACTCGACAAACGGGTGCTGGTGCTGCGCCACCTGCGTTCCTTTCGTCAACGGATAAGTCCGGAAATAGACCGAACGCGGCAGTGAGAATGGCGCCGGTGCGGGCATCAGCGCTGGTGCGGATAAAGACGGCATCACACTTGTCCTCTAATCAATGAAACTTGTCTTTATATAGTAAAACAGGACAAGGCGATTTACCCAATAATACGTCATTCTCCATTTTCCCAGTCACCAGAGAGAATCGCTCATCATCAAGGACGGTAGCACGCCATGGCATAAAAATTCGCTTTAAATCAAAGTGTTAATAGTGTCATTAGCGATCATGCCGGCTTGTATCCGGGAAAATGTCGAGTACCACCAACCGTTTCACTCATCGCCAATACCACGGAGATATCATGAGTAATGTATGCATCGTCACGGACGATGACCGTAACAATGAATGGATCCGAATAGCCAACGATATGCTCAGCCAGGCAGATATCACGATCAATGGCACGAACCCCTGGGATATCCGGGTAAAAAATCCGATGTTTTTCAAACGGGTATTACAACAGGGTTCTATTGGGTTGGGTGAAAGCTATATGGACGGCTGGTGGGAATGCGATCGGCTGGATATGTTTTTCCACCGGATATTAAACGCCCATCTGGATGAAAAGTTGCCGACCCGGCTCACGGATATTTTGCGCATCGCCGTGGCGCGGCTGGTGAATCTGCAATCCAGAAAGCGCGCCTGGCAAGTGGGAAAAGAACATTACGATCTGGGCAATGACTTGTTTTGCCGCATGCTCGATTCATACATGCAATATTCCTGTGGTTACTGGCAACAGGCCGATGATCTTGCTGCCGCCCAGCAGGCCAAACTGGCGATGATTTGCCAGAAACTGCAACTGCGGCCAGGAATGACGCTGCTGGATATCGGCTGTGGCTGGGGCGGGCTGGCGGCCTATGCCGCACGGCACTACAACGTCAGGGTACACGGCGTCACCATCTCGGCTGAACAGAAAGCGTTTATCGAATCTCACCACGATGGACTGGATATTCAGGTGCTGTTGCAAGATTACCGCGACTTGCGCCAGCAATATGACCGCATCGTCTCCGTCGGCATGTTTGAACATGTCGGCCCTAAAAATTACGCCGCCTATTTCGAGGTAGTCGACCGTTGCCTCAAACCTGGAGGCTTATTTCTGCTGCACACCATTGGGGCCAATAAAACAGCACGCAATGTCGACCCCTGGATCAATAAATATATTTTCCCCAACGGCTGCCTGCCTTCCATCAAACAGATCGCCGACACCAGTGAAAAACACTTCGTGATGGAGGATTGGCATAACTTTGGTGCCGATTACGACAAAACGCTCATGGCCTGGTATGCGCGTTTTCTTAACGCCTGGCCGCACCTGGCCGGCAATTATTCCGAACGCTTCAAACGCATGTTCACCTACTACCTCAATGCCTGCGCCGGCGCTTTTCGCGCCCGTGACATCCAACTGTGGCAGGTGGTGTTCAGCCGAGGAGTCGACAATGGATTGCGAGTACCGCGCTAACGGCGACGGTCTGGTCATCAACAGATCCGCCGCACCGACGCCAGGGGCCAGCATAGGCTCCGTACCCTAAAACATCATCGGCCCGCGTCGCTCCTCTCCACCGTTTCGGTTGAAGGTCGGGCCGTTTTATTTGAAAGAGAGAACCCAATGAATGTGAATGTCTTTGTCACCTGCCTTGGCGATGCCTTGAAATCGCGGATGGCGCAAAACACCGTGCTGCTGCTGGAGCAGCTCGGTTGTCAGGTACATTTCCCGGAAAAACAGGGATGCTGCGGGCAGCCCGCCCTCAACAGCGGTTATATCCAGCAGGCCACGCCGGGAATGAAAACGCTGATCGCCGCACTGGAGGAGAATGACGACCCGATCATCTCCCCCGCCGGTTCCTGCACCAACGCCATTCGCCACTACGCCCATTGGCTGGCGGACGAGCCCGACTGGGCCGCCCGTGCCGACCGGGTCGCCGCCCGCATGTACGATCTCACCTCCTTCATCGTCAACCGGCTGGGCATCGCCGACGTCGGCGCCCGGCTGCCGGGGAAAGCGGTCTATCACCCGTCGTGCAGCCTGTTTCGCAAATTGGGCGTGCGCGATGAACCCCTCACGCTATTGCACAATGTCCGCGATCTGGAATTGCTGCCGTTTCACGCCCAGGAGACCTGCTGCGGCTTTGGCGGCACCTTTTCCGTCAAAATGGCGGAAATCTCCGGTGAGATGGTGAAAGAAAAAGCGGCACACATCATGACGGCCGCACCGGATTACCTGATCGGCGCGGATATCAGTTGTCTGATCAATATCGAAGGCCGCCTGCGCCGCGAAGGCCATGCGGTCAAGGTGATGCATATTGCCGACGTCCTGATGAGCCGCTAAGGAGATAACATATGTACCTCAAAACCAGCGATGTGCCGTTTCGAAAACGTATCCGCCAGCAGATCGCCGACGACATCATGCGTCCGGCGGTCGCCAATGCTCAGGAGCGCATCGGCGCTAACCGGCAGAAAATGGTGGATGAACTGGGCCACTGGGACGACTGGCGCACGCGCGCGGCACAGATTCGCGCCCACGTACTCGACAATCTGGACGCCTACCTGTTCCAGTTGGCGGAGCAGGTGACGGCCAACGGCGGCAAGGTCTTCTTCGCCCAAACCCGTGAAGACGCCACCCGCTACATCCTGCAAGTGGCGCAGAAGAAAAACGCCCGTAAAGTGGTGAAATCCAAATCCATGGTGACGGAGGAGATCGGCATGAATGCCGTTCTGCAACAAGCCGGGATTCAGGTGATCGAAACCGATTTGGGGGAGTACATCCTGCAGCTGGACGAGGATGCGCCTTCCCATGTGGTGGTGCCCGCCATCCATAAGGATCGGCATCAAATC
The DNA here is from genome assembly GCF_014855505.1 of Musicola keenii. Taxonomy (NCBI): domain Bacteria; kingdom Pseudomonadati; phylum Pseudomonadota; class Gammaproteobacteria; order Enterobacterales; family Pectobacteriaceae; genus Musicola; species Musicola keenii. The sequence continues at coordinate 25,434 of NZ_JAAWVW010000004.1, forward strand.
CGCCGGGTCTTGCAAGAAAAACTGGGCTATGACGGCCCGGAAACGCCGGAGGCGATGACGCGCTTCATCCGTCACACCATCCGTCAGGAATTTCTCAGCGCGGAAGTCGGCGTGACCGGCTGTAATTTCGCCGTGGCGGAGACCGGCTCGGTCAGTCTGGTCAGCAACGAAGGCAACGCCAGATTGTGTACCACCCTGCCCCGCACCCATATCGCCGTCATGGGCATGGAGCGCGTCGTCCCCACTTTTGAAGAGCTGGATATTCTGCTGGCCATGCTGGCGCGCAGCGCAGTCGGCGCACGCCTGACCGGCTACAATACCTGGCTCACCGGCCCGCGCGACGCCGACGACGTGGACGGCCCGCAGGAATTTCATCTGGTCATCGTCGACAACGGCCGCTCGAAAATTCTGGGGTCGGCCTTCCACGACGTGCTGCGCTGCATCCGCTGCGGCGCCTGCATCAACACCTGCCCGGCTTACCGCCATATCGGCGGGCACGGCTACGGCTCCATCTATCCAGGGCCGATCGGCGCCGTTCTCTCGCCGTTGTTGGGCGGTTATGAGGACTTCAAATCGCTGCCTTACGCCTGCTCGCTGTGTACCGCCTGCGACGATGTTTGCCCGGTACGCATTCCACTCTCCGGGTTGATTCTGCAACACCGGCGCGTGCTGGCGGAAAACAGCATGACGCCGGGTACCGAGCGGCTCATCATGCGGCTGTTTACTTACGCCAATAGCCATCCGGGGATATGGAAAGTCGGCATGGTGGCCGGTGCCCATGCCGCCCACTGGCTGATACGAAAGGGGAAAACACCGTTCAACCTCGGCGCTATCGGTGAATGGACGGAGGCGCGCGATTTACCCCAGCCGGACGGCGAAAGCTTCCGCAGTTGGTTCAAAAAGCATCAGAAACAGGAGCAGCAATGATGGAAAACCGCGATAAATTTCTGGCGACGATCGCCCGCCAGCTTGGTCGCGATCTGCGCCTGGCACCGACGCCGCTGCCCGCGCCGACGCACGACTACGCCGGAACGCGGCTGACGGATCTGACGCCGCAACAGCGATGCGACGCTTTTATCGACTACGCTTCCGGCGTGATGCTGGCGCATTGTGAGCTGACCCATGAAGCCGACGCCGCCGATGCCGCCGTCCGCCTGTGCGACCGTTACGGCCATGCGCCGGTGGTGGTCAGCGGCGACCCGCAGCTGCAAACGCTCGGGATTACCGATCGCCTGCGGCAGGCCTGCCAGGCCCACTGTTGGGACGCGCATCTGGGCGACGAAAATCTGCGGCTGGCGGAGCAGGCCAAAGTCGGCGTGGTTTACGCCCGGTACGGTCTGGTCGAATCCGGCGGCGTGGTGCTGTTTTCCTCACCGCAGCAAGGGCGCGCCATCAGCCTGTTGCCGGAGTCGACGATTTTCGTCGTGCGCAAAAGCACGCTGCTGCCGCGCGTCGCCCAGCTGGCGCAGGCATTACGCCAGTTGGTTCGGCAGGGAGAACGCCTGCCCTCCTGCATCAATCTGATCGGCGGCCCCAGTTCCACCGCCGATATCGAACTCATCAAGGTTGTCGGAGTTCATGGCCCGCTCAACGCGGCTTACCTGATCATTGATGACACGCCGGCGTCATAAGCGAGCGATGGGCGGCCTCTCGTGATGACGAAGACGCCGCCCATCTCGCTCGCCTGCGTCGTCACGGACAACCCTAAGGGCCACCCCCTGCGACCTGAAGTATGACGGGTATATTTACAGGAAAATAAGCTGGGTATTATTTCATTCACGCCTTTTATGAATAAACTATCGTTCGGTTAAAAAATTAAATTAATTAACAATCAGGCAAAATCAACCTCCCATTCTTAAATAACTTCAGTGACAAAAAAGCGGCAAGAGAGTGAATTCCGATGCGCTTATTCCACTAAATGATTCGAGTAAACAAACACAACCGACGCCTCTGTAATATAAAGTAGCCCGGGTATATTGCCTTCAATGATAAAAAGGCATCTAATAGCCGGTAATTTTGCTCACCCCGGCGTAACACATGACGTTCAAGCAACTCGAAGCACTTTATTGGGTCGCCCAGTTAGGCGGCTTTTTACCTGCCGCAATAAAGTTGCATACCACCCAATCCGCTATATCCAAACGCATACATGAATTAGAAAGTTTATTGGATGTCGATTTATTCGACCGGCATCAGCGCACCTCTCGTCTGACGGAAAAAGGCGAAGAGATGATGATTCTGGCCAAAAGAATGCTGGATATGCGAACTGCTTCGCTGGAGCAAATCAGCTCGCCGCACGTTATCGAACGTACCATCCGTATCGGGGTGACGGAGTTGACGGCAATGACCTGGCTACCCCGGCTGATCGCGCTGATCCAGCGCAACTATCCCCGGGTGACGGTTGAGCCTGACGTCGATATGAGCCTTAACCTCCGGGAAAAGCTGTTCACCGACGATATCGATCTGATGATTGTGCCCGACGCATTCGCTGAAGCCCGTTTCGCTTCGCAGCCTGTCGGCCAGGTTGAAAACGTCTGGATGTGCAAACCAGGGTTGCTCGACCACACTCAGCCCATTCAGTTGCACGAACTGGGCAAACATAAACTGTTGATCGATAAATCTGGCTCCGGTCTGCTTTACCACCGTTGGTTTAAATCGATCGGTTTTAAACCGGCGGATAAACTCATCAGCAACAGTATTGTCGCACTGATGGCGCTAACCATTTCCGGTCTGGGCGTCGGTTATTTTCCCCGTCACTGTCTGCAACAGTTGGTGACGATGGGAAAACTGGTGGAACTGGATATTTTCCCCACATTACCACTCACAACCTATGTTGCCATGTATAAAGCGGATGTTCGCAGCGAACTGGTTTCGTCTATTATTATGCTGGCGCAGGATTGCTGTAACTTTAATACCATCTTACGCAGCGAACCTTAAAAAAACGTATTATTCCCCGGCATAAAAATACCGACACCGACAAATAAAAAATCGCTTCCTGATATTCAGAAAGCGATTTTAAAATCATATTATCTTATATTTTAAGGCATCAACCGGGATAAATGCCGCGCTCTTTTCTTGCCGTCAGAATACGCTCACAGGCCACAATATAAGCAGCGGTTCTTAACGTACAATCTTTCTCTTTGGCTTTATTCCAGACATGTGTGATCGCATCACGCATAATTTTATCCATGCGGGCATTGATTTCATCTTCAGTCCAGAAATAACTGGCGATATCCTGCACCCATTCAAAATAGCTGACCGTCACCCCGCCGGCGTTACAAATGACGTCAGGAACCACCGTGATGCCGCGCTGCGTCAGGATGTCGTCGGCTTCCGGATAGGTCGGCCCGTTGGCGCCCTCCAGCACTAACCGGCAGCTCAGGCGTTGCGCGATATCGGCGGTGATTTGCCCCTCCAGCGCCGCTGGAATGAGAATATCCATGTCGATATCCCAAAAGCGGTCGCCCTCAATGGCCTCCGCGCCGGGGAAACCGGCAATACCCCGGTGCGTTTTTTGCCATTCCACCAGTTGTTCAACTTCAATGCCGTCGCGGTTATACAGGGTACCGGTGTGATCCTGCACACTGACAATATGAGCGCCGGATTGAGCGAACAGCAAAGCCGCTTCGCTACCCACATTGCCAAACCCCTGCACCGCCACCCGCAGGCCCGCCACCTCGATCCCCAACTGCCTGGCCACTTCAGCACCGGTGACAAACACACCGCGCCCGGTGGCCTTCACACGCCCTAGCGACCCACCGAGATGCACCGGTTTACCCGTGACCACGCCAGTCACCGTCGTGCCCATATTCATGGAATAGGTATCCATCACCCAGGCCATGACTTTGGCATTGGTGCCTACATCCGGCGCCGGAATATCCTGCTGTGGGCCGATAATCAACCCAATCTCACTGGTGTAGCGCCGGGTCAACCTTTCCAGTTCGCTTTCGGAGAGCGACGACGGATCGACCCGAATACCGCCTTTGGCGCCGCCGAATGGCAGATTGAGCGCGGCGGACTTGATAGTCATCCAAGCGGACAGCGCCATCACTTCGTTCAGGTCTACGTCGGGGTGATAACGAATGCCCCCTTTGCCCGGCCCGCGCGATAGATTGTGTTGCACACGAAACCCTTCAAAATGCCGGATGGAGCCATCGTCCATCACAATGGGAATATCCACAATCAACGCACGTTTGGGATGACGCAGCGTATCAATCCACGGCGACAGCTCCCCCAGATAGGGAGCAACGCGATCAATCTGCGCCAGGTAGGTTTTCCATGCTGTTGTCGCATTTTCACTGACATAAGAAAGCTGAGACATAATAACGATCCTGTATCAATCAATGATCTGGAACTTCTCGACGGTATCACTTCATTATGTATAACCGCAGCGGGCGGTTATTCCACCACAACCCGAAAATCTTACGGCGATGCCCCACCGCGCCAACCGATGCCGCGGTAAGAAATCATGCCAAATAGCGCCGATGCAAACAGGATGGCGCTCACATATGCCATGAAAATCAGGATGCCGTCATCCTGCCCTGCCGCTTCAGCCTGACGATCAACAACCCGGTCAGCGTCACATTCACCAGCGACAGCACCGTCACCGCCAGCAACACACTGCGGGCACCGCCGAACTCAAACAGATAACCGCTGAGTAACGGCGTCATCGCCTGCCCGATCAACGACGGTCGGGCGATGTTCCCCATCACCACGGCAAACTCTTCAGGGCGCAGAATGACCAACGGCAAGGTGCCGCGCACAATGGCGCGCATCCCATTGCCGGCGCCGTATACCACCACCGCCAATGCGGCATGCGCCGGGAATACGGCGATAAACACCACGCCAAGTAACACCAGCGTGACGGAAAACAGCAGCGACCAAACCGGATGACGAATGCGCGCCACCATATCCAGCACCCGCACCGCCACCTGGCTCGGCCCGATTAGCGCGCTTATGCCAATCGCTGCGGCAAGGCTTAGCCCTTCATCTTGAAGAATATCAATCAGTTGTACTGACATAACGGTCATTGTCACCGCTGAAAGCATGAAGATATTGGCCAACAGCAGGTACAACCGACGATCAACGGTAACGGCGACGGTCTGCGAGTGCGCGGCATTGGCACGCGCCTGGCGAGCAACAGGCAAGGTACTGCGATAAACCGGCCAGACAACAGCGACCAACAGGACGGCCCACAACACGCAGGTATGTCGCCATCCCCAGTGGGCAACGCCGAACGCCAGCAGCGGCCAGGCTACCGTAGTGCAAAAACCGGAAATCAGCGTGATCAGCGTAATGGCGTGTTTCGCCTGTTTGCCGTAACAGTCGCCCAGCGTGGCATACAGCGCGTCGTACAACCCCATCGCCATTGCTACGCCCAGCACCACCCAGGCACCGATGAACATCGGCAGTGTGGTGGAATACGCCATCAGTAACATGCCAAGCGCCGTGACTATGCCGCTCCAGGCCAGCATGTCGCGGCCGCCATGGCGAGAGATGTACCTGCCGCACCGGGGCATCACCAGACCGGACACCAGAATCCCGATCGACAGAGAGCCATACACCCACTGACGTCCCCATCCGGTCTCCGCCATAATCGGCCGGGCCAGTACGGACAGCACGAAGAAGGATCCCCCCCACACCAGTATTTGCGCCACGCCAATCATCACGATGGCTAACAATGTCGGGCGATCATTGACGACCTGCACCCCCACATCTGAATAAGACTGACTCACCACACACTCCCGCTACGCGCTCCCAAGAACCGGTAACGCTTCCCAAACATGACTCGTCGGAAACTTTTCAACGCTGCCCCGACATTTTTTTCAATTAAAACAGATAGAAAGTGCTGTGACGAACGAGTTAATTTCTCGCTGTCAGATGAAAAAAAGCGATATGAGCGTGACGTATGCCATCAAAAAACGCGGCAGGCAGCGGAGCAGGGTAACGTCGGAAGCCGTCGGTGGAATGCTGGAATGGCGCGCCGCGCTACCGACATGGACAGGGAATTGGCCGTCAAGACCGAGAGCAAGCAGTTGTTGGCGTTATAGGCTAACTTCATTACCATGTCGCGTTTGCATCAATGTATTGTCGGTAGACGTCAATCAGAGGAGACCAGGTTGTCCTTTTCTCAAACTTCCCAGATCTATTGGATGAATAGAAAACGGGCCGCCATCCTGTTTTCCTGTATGTTGCTAAGCGCATTTCTGGTGATCAGTTGGAGCAGTTATCAGGTTGCCCGCCACTCGCTATTCGATGAGATTTCAGAAAACTCGCTGCCGCTCACCAGCGACAATATCTACTCCGAAATCCAGCGCGACCTGCTCAACCCTATTTTCATTTCATCGCTGATGGCGCACGACACCTTCGTCAAAGACTGGGTGCTGGCGAATGAAACGGATCCACAAGCGATGATTCGCTATCTCAGAGAGATAGACCGCCGCTTTAACACGGTGGTTTCCTTTTTTGTTTCCAATAACACCCGCCGCTATTACGATCCGGATAGGATAAACCACACGCTTTCCGAGCAATCACCGGAAGACCAGTGGTTTTTCGACATCAGGAATGCGCAAAGTAGCGACCCTTACGACATTGAAATCCATACCGATCCGGAAAATCGCACCCGGATGGATATTTTCATCAACTACAAGGTGTTCGACTACAACGGTAATTTTATCGGCGTCACCGGCGTCGGCTTGCCGGTACAGCGGGTGACTCAACTGATTGAAACTTACGAACAACGCTACAACCGCACCATCTACTTTATCGGTGAAAACGGCGATGTCATGCTGCACAGTAAAACATTTCGTCGCGAACTGAACATTCATCGGCAACCGGGATTACAGCAGCTAGCGACACAAATATTGACGGCGCCCGGCGGTAACTATCAGTACCGATTGGATGATGACAATATCTTTCTGAACACCCGTATCATTCCGGAGTTTGGCTGGAAACTGATGGTGGAACAAAGCAGCAATCCGCACGACCAACGATTGTGGCTCATGCTGCTGAAAAACACCGGTCTCAGTATTCTGGTCAGTGTCACCATGTTGATATTGCTCTGGTTAACTATCGGCGCTTACCAGCGGCGGCTTGAGCTGATGGCAACCACCGATAAACTGACCGGCCTGATGAACCGACAGGCATTTGAATACATATTCCGGACGCTGCGCATGAAGCAATCGGCGCAGCACCACACCTTTTCCATCATTCTGATTGATTTGGATCACTTCAAAAAAATCAACGATAAGTACGGACACAACATCGGCGATCGGGTGCTGGTGCGCGCCGCCTCGCTGATAAAACGCGCGATTCGCAAAACGGACTTCGCCTGCCGCTGGGGCGGCGAAGAGTTCGTGGTACTGCTGGGGGATTGCTCGCTGCATCAGGCTCATCAAATCGCCGAGAAGATACGTCAGGCCGTCCGTTTTGCGCTGGTATCGCACCGGCATCAGGTCATCGATATCACCCTCAGTTGCGGTGTGGCGGAGTCCCATTCGGGCGAGAGCATCGACCATCTGGTGCAGCGCGCCGACAAAGCGCTGTACCAGGCCAAGCGCCAGGGGCGAGATCGGGCGATCATGGCCGATTAAACGCGAAAGAAGCGGTGTCGCCCCATCGGATGCCAAGAAACGGTATCGCCTAAATCGGCGCACCGGGGGAAGAAATACCGCCGGCTAAGCGTCAGTTACAACCGCCATCACATTTATCGCCGAAAAAAACGCGACCGCTTTGACTTTGGTACGAAGTCAGGAGTACATGAAACTATAAGGCGTGTAACTGGTAATGCAGGCAAGACCTGAAGTCAGCTTCTCTCTAGGAGAGATAGCGGCTTCAGGTTTTTTTTTGGCTCCGAGAAGGGGATCCCTCCGATGAATCTTCAAAAGACGGCGCAAGACATCATCCAACTGGTGGGTGGGCTGGAAAATATTACGCACATTGAGCACTGTTCGACGCGATTGCGTCTGAGCCTGAACGACAACGCTCGGGTCAAGGTCGCCGAACTGGAAAAATTGCCGGGGGTGCTGGGCGTAAGACTGAACGTACAGTGCCAGGTGATCATCGGCAACGACGTGATCAAGGTGTATGAAGCCGTGCGCGCACTGGCCGGCGACCAACCGGCGGCCACGGGCAATACGCCACCGAACGCTTCAGGCCGACTGGCGCTGGTGGTGGACTTCGTCATCAGCATCTTTCAGCCGTTGATTCCAGCCATCGCCGGCGGCGGGGTGCTCAAGTCTCTGCTGCTGCTGTTGGATCTGGTCGGTTGGCTGAGCCGCAACAGCGCTACCTATAAGATTCTGGATAATATCGGCTCCGCACCCTTGTTCTTCCTGCCGATTCTGGTGGCGATCACCACGGCGACGAAGCTGAAAGTCAACGTGTTGGTCGCGGTGTCCGCCGTCGCCGCGCTGGTGCTCCCGGCTATGACCAAGCAGTTGGCAGACGGCGCGGTGTTCATCGGGTTCGACCTAAAAAACATCGCCTACGCCTCGCAGGTGTTCCCGGCCATTCTCTGCGTCTTGTTCTACGCCCAGACCGAGAAAGTGTTTAACCGCTATTCGCCCGGTGCGGTGCGCATCTTCTTGTCGCCGATGCTCTCGCTGCTGGTAACGGTACCGGTGACACTGTTGATTCTCGGGCCGCTCGGCTACCAGTTGGGCAGCGGTTTGGCTACCGTCATCCTGTTTCTTTACAGCAAACTGGGGTTTGTCGCTACGGCGCTGCTGGCTGCCGTGTTGCCGTTCATGGTGGCTTCCGGCATGCATAAACCGATGATTCCGTATGCCGTCTCCTCCATGAGCCAGTTCGGGCGCGAGATGCTCTATTTGCCCGCTTCGCTGGCGCACAATATTGCCGAATCCGGCTCCTGCTTCGCCATTGCCTTAAAAACTAAGGATAAAACACTGAAATCCACCGCGCTGTCCGCCGCGATCTCCGCCCTGTTCGGCATTACGGAGCCCGCACTGTACGGGGTCACGTTGTTGAATAAAAAAGCGCTCTACAGCGTGATGACCGGCAGCATTATCGGCGGCGCGTTCATCGGCTGGATGGCGATCGATGCGTTTGCCCTGGTGGGGCCGGGGCTGGCCAGTATCTCGATGTTCATCTCGCCGGACAATAAACTGAATATCGTCTACGCCTTCGTCGGTGCAGGTATCTCCTTCGGCATCGCCTTCATCACCGCCTTGCTGCTCTGGCAGGACAGCCAACCCGAGACCACAGCAGCCACACCGTCGGCCGAGACCACCAGCATGATCGATCTGGGTTTCAACAGCCCGGCCGACGGCAAAGTGATCCCACTTAGCGAGGTCAACGACGAGGTATTTTCAACCGGCATCATGGGGGATGGCGTCGCCATTATTCCGTCCCACGGCGTACTCTATGCCCCCGCCGCCGGTACCATCGCCAACGTATTCGAGACCGGCCACGCGGTCAGCATGCTGACCCATACCGGCACGGAACTGATTTTTCATATCGGTATCGACACCATCAAACTGTGCGGTCGTTATTTTCATCCTAAAGTCGCCGCCGGTCAGGCGGTCAACACCGGCGACGTACTGGTGGAGTTCGATCTGGAAGCGGTCGTCAACGCCGGCTACGACCCGGTGATCATGATGGTGGTCACTAATAGCGGTCGCTTCCATGTCAACGCCGAAACGGCTGAAACCTCTATCAGCAACCGTCAAATCATCATGACTGTAAAGGAGTCTGTGTAATGGAAAAACCTGCGGCATTTCCGGATAACTTTCTGTGGGGCGGCGCCATTGCCGCCAACCAGGCCGAAGGCGCATGGAATCAGGGCGGCAAAGGGCCGTCCGTGGCCGATGCCATCGCGTATAAGTCGAATCTGGACGTCAAGAATTACGCCGGCCATATGTCGGTCACGGATGAAAACATTGCCGATGCCCTCAACGGCCTCAACGATGGGCAGTACCCCAAGCGGCGCGGCATCGATTTTTATCACCACTACCAGGAAGATCTGGCGCTGTTCGCCGAAATGGGGTTCAAAGTGCTGCGGGTGTCGATCGCCTGGTCACGTATTTTCCCTACCGGCGAAGACTTGGAGCCTAACGAAGCCGGTTTAATCTTCTATGAAAACCTGTTCCGCGAAATGCGGCGCCTGAAGATTGAACCGCTGGTCACACTGTCTCATTACGAAATGCCGCTGGCGCTGAGCGAGAAATACAACGGCTGGGTACATCGCAAGGTGGTGGACGCCTTCGTGCGTTTCTGCAATGTCTGTTTCGACCGCTACCAGCATCAGGTGCGTTACTGGCTGACCTTCAACGAAATCGACAGCATCCACCGTCACCCGTTCACCACCGCCGGGATCCGCGAGGAGAAATCCCAACCGGGTAAAGCGAAACAGGATATTTACCAGGGGCTGCACCACCAGTTCGTCGCCTCGGCGCTGGTCACGCGCGATTGCCACGCGAAAATTCCGGGTAGCCAGGTCGGCTGCATGCTGACCAAACTGACCACCTACCCCCGCACCTGCCGTCCGGAAGACGTGGAAGCGACGCTGCACAAAAATCTGGAAAACCATTTCTACGCCGACGTACAGGTATTCGGCGAATATCCGCCGCTGATCTTACGCAATCTCGAACTGCGCGGCATCCATATTGAGATGCAGCCGGGCGACCTGGAGATCCTCAAGCAGCATACGGTCGATTTCGTTTCATTCAGTTACTATATGTCGCTGACGGAATCCACCGAGGCCGATGCAGAACGCACCGCAGGCAATACCGTCCTGGGGGTGAAAAACCCGTATCTGCCCGCCTCTGAATGGGGTTGGCAAATAGACCCTGTCGGGTTGAAAATCTCGCTGCTGGAACTGTACGACCGTTATCGCAAACCGTTGTTTATCGTGGAAAATGGATTCGGTGCTCGGGATACGGTCGAGGCGGGGAAAATCCACGATCCGTATCGCATCGACTATTTTCGCGCCCACTTTGAACAGATGCGGGACGCGGTACATCTGGGTGTCGATCTGATGGGCTTTACAAGCTGGGGGCCGATTGACATTATCAGTGCGGGCACCTCGCAAATGTCGAAACGATACGGTTTTATCTATGTCGATCAGGATGATGAAGGCCAGGGTACGCTCAACCGGCTGAGAAAGGATTCGTTTTACTGGTACCAGAAGGTGATTGCCACCAATGGTGCAGATCTGACGTAAACCGCTGCACACAGCCGCAGGTGAATACGGTGATAATAGTCAAGAAATCCTTGAATAACAGTATGTTGCTTGTCGATAACAACCATCAGGAGATGATCCTGTTCGGCAAAGGCATCGGGTTTGGCACCAAACCCGGCACGCCGATCGACATGGCGCAGGTCGAGCAGGTGTTCATTCCGCTCGAAAACCCGAAATCAAGGCATTTTCTTTCGCTGGTCGACACCATCCCTGCGGCCTTTTTCGATGTTACGCACGACATCATCGCACTGGCGCAGCCGCAGTACACACGCAAACTGAACGCCATCCTGTTGTTCACGCTGGCGGAGCATCTCTACTTCGCGGTGGAGGAAGCCCGCAGCGGCAACCGATTCGCCAACAAGCTCAGTTGGGAAATCCAACGCTACTACCCCACAGAATACGCGATCAGCCTACAGGCCAGAGACCTGATCGGCGAACGCTTCGCCATCCATTTGCCGGATGACGAAGCCGTCAACATCGCTTTTCATTTCATCAACGCGCAAAGCAGCGAAGAGAGCGCCAGCGCCCATCAACAGGTGGAACTGGTCAACCGTATCGCCGAGATCGTTCGCTATCGTCTGAACCGGGATCTGGATACCCACTCGGTCAACTACATGCGTTTTATTACCCATCTGCGCTATTTCGCCGAACGGGTGCTCACCGGCAAAACCGTTGCCGACAACAACGAGGATTTTTATCAGGAATTCCTGAAACATCGCCCCGATGCGATGAAAGTGTCCTGGGCCATCCGGGACTATATTCAGGAAAAATACGCCATCAGCCTGCCGAACGATGAACTGACCTACCTGACGATTCATATCAGTCGACTCGCGACGAGCCCCTAATAGCGCCGACAAACCAGCGCCTGCCCCCCACAAGAGGCTGTTATCCTTCAAGGCCTATCCGTTAAAAAATCGGGCGTGCGGGACATCGTCGGGCGAGGCTCCCATGGCGAACCGCCCCCTTCTTTTTCCCGTGTATCACGACCCGATGGCTTAGGCTTGAGCGCATGGCATGACGTTATCCCCGTCATGACCGATGTTCAGGAACCCAGATAGTTGAAGATGGTCGCCCCCTGCTCTGCCGACGACACCGCTTGCCGGAAAACAGAAAACAGCTCCCGACCAGACCCGGCATGCTCGCGCGTCAGATCGATAACCGCGTTATCCCGTTGGCTGATATCCGTCAACACATCCATCCGCCCACTGGCGGCGTCAACCCGCACCCGATCACCGTCACGCAGACGCGCCAGCGGCCCGCCGCGCTGCGCTTCCGGCGAGAGGTGGATCACCGCCGGCACCTTGCCGGAGGCGCCGGACAGGCGGCCATCCGTCACCAACGCCACCTTCAACCCGGCTTTCATCAGGTTGCCGAGAATCGGCATCAATGTATGCAGTTCCGGCATCCCGTTCGCCGCCGGGCCGTTATAGCGCACCACGATCACCACATCCTGAGTAAATTCGTTAGCCTGGTAGGCTTTTTCCACATCATGCTGCGACGAAAACACCCGTACCGGCGCCTCGATGAAATGGTGCTCCGGCGCGACCGCGCTGATTTTGATCACGCCACGCCCCAGATTGCCCGATACCACTTTCAAGCCGCCTTGCTGGCTAAAACAGGCGCCCGCAGCGGCAATCACGCTCGGGTTGGTTGATGCGCCGGCAGGACGATAAATCACTTGTCCGTTCTCCAGTTGCGGCGTTTTCAGGTAGTCCGCCATCACGCCAAAGACCGGTGTCGCATCCATATGCAGCAAACCGCGATCCGCCAGTGCGCTCATCAACGCCGGCACGCCGCCGGCCTGCTGGAATTCATTGATATCCGCCGGGCCGTTCGGGTACATCCTCGCCAATAACGGCACCCCCTGCGACAGCGCGTCCAGGTCGTCCCAGGTCAGAATGAACCCCGCGGCCGCTGCTACCGCCACCAGATGGATCGAGTGATTGGTGCTACCGCCCGACGCCAGCAGCGCCACCAGACCGTTGACGATCGCTTTTTCATCCACCACCTGATACAGCGGGCGATACTGCGTGCCGTTCTGCGCCTGCGCCGCGACCTGTTCGGTGATCATGCGCGTCAGCGCCGCACGCAGCGGCGTATTCGGCGCAACAAACGATGCTCCCGGCAGCATCAACCCCATGGCTTCAAACACCAGTTGGTTGGTATTGGCCGTGCCGTAGAAAGTGCAGGTGCCCGGCGAGTGATAGGCATCGCATTCCATCTGCAACAGGGCGTCTTTCCCGACCTGCCCCGCCGCATATTGCTGTCTGACCTTCACTTTTTCGTCGTTGCTGATCCCGGTCGACATCGGGCCGGACGGCACAAATGCGGTCGGCAGATGGCCGAACGACAATGCCCCCATCAGTTGGCCGGGGGCAATCTTGTCACACACGCCGAGCAACAACGTCGCATCAAATGTATTGTGACTCAGAGAGATCGCCGTCGCCTGTGCGATGGCATCGCGGGAAAACAGCGACAGATCCATGCCGTCCTGCCCTTGCGAAATCCCGTCGCACATGGCAGGCACACCGCCGGCAATCTGGGCGCTGTGCCCCAGTTCCGCCAGTACCGCTTTGATCTGATCCGGGTAGTTGCCATACGGCTGATGCGCGCTCAGCATATCGTTGTAGGCGGTGATGATGCCGACATTGGCGCGAGTGAAATCGAGAATGGCGCTCTTTTGCGACGAAGAGCAGGCGGCGACGGTATGCGCCAGATTGCCGCAGGAGAGCTGCTTACGGGTTTTACCGTTCGCACCCTGCGTGCGCATTCGCGTCAGATAGCGGTCGCGGGTCTGGCGGCTACGTTCGGCAATCCGGCGAGCAACCTGTTCAATCATAAGATTCATGACACCACCTCCAGATGCCGCTCGGACAGACGTTCGATGGCCTTAAGGCAGCGTGCCACCACGTCGTCAAACGAACCGGCGATATCAATGTTCACCACATCGGTTTCCTCCGCCAGCGGCGCTTCCAGCGTATCGAACTGGCTTTTCAGCAATTCTACCGGCATGAAATGGCCGTTACGCGCCTGCATCCGCTGCCGTACCAGTTCAAAATCTCCGGCCAGATGCAGAAAAATGACACGCTGATTACCTTCGCGGATCTGATCGCGATATTTCTTTTTCAACGCGGAACAAACGATGATGCCGGTTTCGTTTTTCTGTTCGAGACTGAATGACGCATCACGGATACGTTCTAACCAGGGGGCGCGATCCTCATCATTCAGTGGCTGTTTACTGGCCATTTTTAGAATGTTGTTGCGCGGATGCAAATCGTCGCCATCAATAAATTTTGCCGACAACGCTTTAGCCAGCGCGGCGCCCACTGAGGATTTTCCGGTACTGGACACCCCCATCAGAATAAAGCTACGTCCCGTCATGATTTGGCCTCGGTCTCAAAAATTTTCATTACTTTCGTCACTACCGACGACTTTACCACGTTACCGGTAACATGTTACCGGTAACAATCAAATTTGTGACAAATGCCGCAAATCAGCATGTCATTCAAACCATGTGCTAAGCATCAATAGCCGCATGTTTATAGGCAACACATAGGATGGCGTTATAGACAGAAGAAGAGGCCGGGAAGAAGGAGGCTGGCGCACGGTTATTTCATCACATCGGGCGACGCGTTATCTTCTGGAGGGATAAAACCGGTTTATCAAATTTCATGTGTAGAATTACGCTGAGATACTACGCAATTCGGTAATTATCGCTTTACAATCTTAAAGCTGAGTCCCGTGATTATTCGCGACGCCGCCCAGATGCCACCAGGATAATTAATTTTTACGTTGATAATAACTATGTATAAACGAATTGGCATTTTCGCTGCTTACACACGCATTCTGTTTTATGGTCTGACACTATTTTATGGTCTGGTAATGTTTCCCAGCGGGACGGCATGGGCACAAAATGCCCGTATTCCGCTTAGTGAGTATTTCTTTGAAACCTGGTCGACAAAAGACGGCCTGCCACACAACAGCATTAACGCTATCGCACAAACACGGGAAGGATATCTGTGGTTTGGCACTTGGGAAGGCTTTGCCCGCTATAACGGCCAGAGTTTCCGCTTGTTTGAACGCGGCGCCGAAACCGGATTGCCCGATTCGGGTATTCAAGCGCTGATCGCGGAGCCGGACGGCGGTCTATTGGTGGCAGGCGCTCGCGGCGGGCTGTCATCGTACCAGAACGACATCTGGCAACCCTATGCGCCCGCGCCCACCATGATCAATTCCGTCATGCGTGACCAGGCCGGAAACCTGTGGATGACCATGCCAGGGAGAGGCGTCATCTTCCGTCCCACCGCTGAAAAAAGCGCCGCGCAAGATCAGCAAATTATCGATAACGTCACCGCCTACAAAATCGTGGAAGACGATAACGGCACGGTTTGGGTCGCTACTGACAATGGCCTTTATCAGGTGATCGACCATAAAGCCACGCTGGTTCCATTTGCCAGCGGTTTACCGCAAGTTCGCGTGTTCAGCCTGCTCGTCACCCGCGACGGCACACTGTTGGTCGGCACCGAAAAAGGCGTATGGAAACGCGACGGTCAGAATTTCACGCTGTTGCATCCCGCATTAGCCGGTGAAGTGGTGTCCGCCATGTTGCAGGATAACCAACAGGATATCTGGTTCGGCACCATCAACCACGGCATCTTCCGGCTCAGCCCGGCGGGGCTTGAGCAGCTCAACATCGATAGCGGCATTATTCGTAACCGCGTACAGGTGATGTTGCAGGATCGAGAGCAGAGCATCTGGATTGGCACCAACTCAGGGTTGCTTCGCCTGCGGCGGGCGCCGTTTATCACTATCGGTACCCGTCAGGGCCTGAACGGCGACTACATCCGCACAGTGATGGCGCATTCCGATGGTAGCCTGTGGGTCGGCAGCAGCACCGGCCTGAACCGCATCAATAATAGCCGGGTTGAGCAAATCAACTGGAGCGAACACACTCAACCATCGGTACTTAGCTTGGGGGAAGCCAGGGACGGTAGCGTGTGGATTGGTACCTATACCGATGGCCTATTACGCTGGAAAAACGGGCAGCTCACCGCCGTATTACGGCAAAACGACGGTCTGCCCAGCAACGAAATACGTTCAATCATCACCGACAGCCAACAAAACCTGTGGATCGGCACGGCGTCAGGGCTCAGCGTATGGCGCACTGACGGCACGATACGTAATTATACCGCCGATGATGGTCTGCCCGCCGGCTTCATCATGGCATTGCAGGAAGATGAACAGCATCGCATTTGGGTCGGAACCGGTATCGGCGTTTCTGTTTTCAGCGACGGCAAGTTCCACAAAATCGATATTTCCGGTATGGACAACGCGGAGTATGTCTTCGGTTTCTACAGTGAACCCGGCTATATGTGGATGACGACCGATCGTGGTCTCATTCGTTACCGCTTTCGGGATGGCGCCATCGGCATGGTTGGACGCAAAGCCGGCCTTCCCATCGACAAGCTGTTTCAAGTCACGCCTGATCATTTGGGGTATTTCTGGCTAAGCTCTAACCGCGGCATGATACGCATACGCCAGGATGATGCCCGGGATGTGGTGGAAGGCAAGAAGCGGAAACTCACCACTCAGCAACACTTCGGTGAAAGCGACGGTATGGTCAGCGCGCAGGCCAACGGCGGTTCGACACCTGCCGCCACCGTCGACCAGAACGGCAGCATTTGGATAGCCACCGCCAGAGGTGCGGCAATGGTGCATCCTGAAAGTTTGTCTGATTTCGGCAAAACACGACTGACGGCGGTGATCGAATCCGTCGACGGCAACCACAAACCCACTCGTGAGCACGATGGCCTCGTGTTCCCCGCCGGAACCACTCGCATCCGCATCAACTATTCGGGGCTGGGCTATGTGCTCCCCACCCGTATTCTCTATCGCACCCGGCTGGAAGGTTTCGATCCGCAATGGATCGACAGGGGTAATGATACGTCGGCGGAATACACCAACCTGCCGCCGGGCGTCTACCGCTTCCGCGTGACCGCCAGTTACCCTTATGGCGAGTGGAACGGTGCCGACACCGTCGTCAATCTGCGTATTGAGTCCTTTATCTGGCAACGTTCTTCCTTCCAGGGGCTGCTGGCGCTGACGCTGTTACTGACGTTGTTGCTGTTGTTCCGCTGGCGGCTGGGCCTGGCCCGCCGTAACGAGGCGCGCTTACGTGATCTGGTCGCCGTTAAAACGCTGGCATTGCAGGAGCAGGCTGAGGCGTTTGAACGCCAGGCCAGAGAAGATCAACTGACCAAACTGGATAACCGCCGGGTATTCGACGAACAGTTGATACGCTGTTTTGAAGACTCACAACGTCACGATTACCCATTAACGCTGGCTATCTTCGACATTGACCATTTCAAACAAATCAACGACCGCTGGTCGCATGTAGTCGGCGACAAAGTGTTGCAAACCATTGCCGATATCCTGCGAAATTTTCATCAGGATGCGATGTTGATCGCCCGCTGGGGCGGCGAGGAGTTTACCTTGCTGTTTCCCCGGATGGCGGTCGAACAGGCAGCGGTAGTATGCGAATCGCTGCGACTGGCGCTGACTAAAGCCGACTATCAGACCATCGCCGACGGGTTGAGCGTGACAGCCAGTTTCGGGCTGTGTGATTCATTCACCGCCAAAGACAGCCAAGAGCTGATAAGACAAGCCGATCATGCGTTATATCTCGCCAAACAAAGCGGCAGAAACAAGGTGGTGTGCTGGTCAGATAGAAACCCTATCGCTGCCGATCATTTCCACATCTGACGCGACTGCGCGTCGGACTGGGTAACGACGTCGCCCCGGCGTCCTCTGGGCCGGGGACGCACCGTTTCCGGCCCTTTTCTCAACCCGCGCACACCAGGCACGACACGAGAAACCCGTCGCCGTAATAGATTTGTATAACAACCTTATTAACGGAAATTATCTGGGGTACTATATACCCAAGCGATATTATTTCGGGCCGAAACGTGCAAACGCTACCGTACTACTCTCCTGATACAGATCATTTGAAGCTACGGGCTTTCCGCTTCATCCGGCGCATGTTTCTTATGCGTCAGCTCGGCACGTTTCTGTGCTTTTTCCCCATCGCTTCCGTACTGTATGAATTATCCCGCAGTTGGCCGCTGTTCTTGCTGCTGGTGCTCAATGCTTTCGTCTGGCCGCATATTGCCTATGCCGTTTCTTCGCACGCACGGGATCCGGTAAAAGCCGAATTTATTAATATGACGCTGGATACCGCTTTCGGCGGTGCCTGGGTCGCCTTGATGGGGGTATGCCCGCTTCCATCGGCGATCATCATCTCTATTCTGATCGCCGACCGCTACGCCGCCGGGGGGTGGAAGCTGCTGCGTATGTCGACCGTCGCCTCTTTCGTTTCCTTTATCCTGGTCTGGACATTGCTGCGCTTCGAGCATTACACGATATTGTCTGAACGCACGCTCTGGTTGACGCTGCCGCTATCCACCATTTACATGATCACGCTCAGCGTGGTGTCTTATCAGTTGGCGGCACGGCTGCGTGAAAAAAGCCGGGAACTGGAACGTATAACCCTGATGGATCCCTACCTCAGCATTCCCAATCGGCGGTTGTTCGAACAGCGCCTCGACAAGGAGTTTCTGCGGACACAACGCGGTGAAAGCCATGCATACCTGATGCTGATTGATGTTGACCATTTCAAGTATGTCAATGACAGTTACGGCCATGAAGCGGGGGATTACCTGCTGACCGAAATTTCCGTGGTATTGCGCACCATCGCCGGGAAATATGATGTGCCCGCCAGATTCGGCGGTGATGAGTTAGGGATCATTATCCAAAACAGCACGGATAAAATCGTCACGATGACGGCTCACCAACTTCATGCCAAAGTGGCGACCATTCGCCTGCCCGCCGACCCGTCCTTCTGTTGCACCATCAGTATCGGCATCGCCAGAGCCGAACACGCCGCCACCCCGCAAAGTTGGCTGAATAACGCGGATCAAGCGCTCTACGCCGCTAAAAAGAGCGGCAAAAACCGCTTCCATATGATGGAGCACGAGTCTGCGGCGTAATCAGCCGCGCCCATCAATGCCAGTATCCCTTATCCGCTTGCCAAGTGATAACGCGCGACAGACGAAATAAATCAGGCACCCGATGACGGATGCCTGATAGGTGTGACGCAGTCAACTTAGAAGCCGGTATCGATATCCACCACCGAGATCAGTTTGTGGTTAACGAACTCTTTAATACCGAGCCAGGTTAATTCCCGACCATAGCCGGAGCGACGGATCCCGCCGAACGGCAAATCCGCTTTAACCCGGGTCGGATGGTTGACATAGACCATACCGGTGGACAAACGCGACGCCACTTCAGCACCGTGCGCGGGGTTGCCGGTAAACACCGAACCGCCCAGACCAAAGGGCGAATCGTTGGCGATACGTACCGCATCATCTTCATCTTTAGCGCGGAACAGCATGGAAACCGGCCCAAAAAATTCCATATGGTAGGCCGGGTTATCCGACGTCACGTTGGTCAGAATGGTCGGTTGTACGAATGCGCCTCGCTCCGGCACTTTCGGCCCCACCTCTACCGCAGTGGCGCCATGCTGCACCGCCAGTTGAATTTTTTCCTTCACTTCATCCGCCGCGGCCTGAGAGGACAACGGCGCCAGCGTGGTTTCCTCACTCATCGGGTCGCCGGTACGCAGAGCGGCAACACCCTGGGTATAGCGTTCCAGAAAGGCGTCATAGATTTTATCGACGATGATCATCCGCTTGGACGATACGCAAACCTGACCGGCATTCCAGTGACGGCCGAATACTGCCCATTTCGCCGTTTTTTCCAGATCTGCATCCGCCAGCACCACGAACGCATCGGCGCCGCCCAGTTCCAGTGTGGACTTCTTCAACGCCGCCGCCGCCTGTTGGGCGACAATCGCGCCTGCGGCTTCGGAACCGGTCAGTGCAACCCCATGCACACGCGGATCATGCAGGATGGTCTCAATCTGCTGGCGTGTCGCGTACAGGTTTTTGAAGCAACCGGCCGGCAGGCCGGCATCCGCCATCAGCCGTTCAAAACGGGCGGCGCTTTGCGGCACGTTGGACGCATGCTTGAGCAGAATGGTGTTACCCGCCGACAGCTGCGGCGCAATAATGCGGGCGATCTGATAGTAGGGGAAGTTCCAGGGCTCAATCGCCAGCAGCACACCGAGAGGTTCATGGACAATGTGTGATGTGGCGTGCTTATCCGCGGTGGGAAGCGCCTCCGGCGCCAGCAACCGCTCAGCATTGTGGACATAGTATTCGAAAATCTGCGCCGACAATTCCACCTCGGCACGTGCTTCAGACAACAATTTGCCCATCTCCAGCGTCAAGAATCGGGCAAACTCGTCCGCGTTTTGTCGCAGGATATCGGCAGCCTTCTGCAAGATGGCGCCACGTTCGGCAAACCCGGTTTGCCGCCAGGACAAAAACGCATTGTGCGCATTGGTTATTGATTCAGCAACTTCGCTATCCGTAGCATTGGGGAAAGTCTTTATCTGTTCTCCGGTGTATGGATTTGTTGTTGCATATCCCATGATGACCTCCGTGAATAAATCCCGGCATACAGCAGGCGGCCTCCCGCAAAATAAGGAGCCCAAACCCGAGGGGACAGTCTGTCATACCGGGCAAGACCATTGTATATACCATCGCAACCATTGCGATCGGACCGGCATCCTTGACGTTGCCAATGGTGTCAAAGATGACTAGCATCATACGCCACCCAAAATGCAATACAAGTTTAACCACCATACGATACAGGACCGATGAGTCATGCAAAAATCAGGGGGTATTCAGGTTATCTCGAAGGCCGTAAAAATACTGCGATTACTGGGCAGTCAAGGGATGAGCCTTGGTGATCTGGCGCGGCAGGCCGGTCTTCCCCGCTCCACCGTTCAGCGCATTATCGATACGCTGGCAGAGGAGAATCTGGTGGAAACCGGCGTTTGCGGCGTCAGGCTAGGTTGGGGCATCAGTGAACTGGCCCAGAACGCCTATTCCAACGTAGCGGCGCGTTTGCGGCACCCGTTGGAGAAGCTATTTGAAAGCACACGGGAAACCGTCGATATTTCCACTTTTCACGGCCGGGAGGTGCTTTTTCTCGATCGCATTATTTGCGATCAGGCCGTCAGGGTCGTGCCGGTGTATGACCGGCTAAAACCGATGTATGCGATGGCGAACGGCAAGGCCATGCTGTCGCTGATGACCGATGAGGAGATCATCCGGTTGGTGAACAATGACTTGTCGGCGTTGACGGAAAATACCATCACCGGCATCGACCCGTTGTTGGAGGAAATTCGCCAAATCCGCACAACCGGCGTCGCGATTGATCGTCAGGAACATGCCGAAGGCGTCTGTGCGATCGGTATTCCGTTAGTGATTCCAGGCAAACAGACACACGCCATTTCCGTCGTCGTCCCGTCCTACCGTTTCGAGGCGCGGCTGCCGGCTATCCGGGAAGCGCTGGAAAACACGCGGGAAGCCTGCCGCAGACTCCTGGCGGGCTAACGGCCGCCGTTCGGCGGCCGCGCAGACTACAACCTTACACATTGATTGCGTCCTTTTTTCTTGGCCAAATACAAGGCCTGATCAGCGCCATCCTTAAGGCGCTGTACATCACAGGGGTTGGCGCTGGAAAAGGAGTAAACGCCGACACTCACCGTGACAATGTGATCCGGCAGCAAGGACTCTTGATGTGGAATTGCGCATGCCCTTATCGCCTCAACCACCTGTTCACCCAGCAACTCCGCCTGCTCGCCCGTCACATTGGGTAGGATCACCGCAAATTCCTCGCCGCCATAGCGAGCCGGCAGCGCACCGGACGGCCAGATCCTTCCCAACAGCACACTGCCGATCTGCGACAGACAGCGATCGCCCCGAACATGCCCATAGGTGTCGTTAAAATATTTGAAGAAATCCACATCCATCATAATCAGCGACAACACTTTGCCTTCATCACGCATTTTTTCCAGTGATTGCTCCAAATAGCTGTCGAAGCGACGCCGATTCGCCAGCCGGGTTAACGGGTCAACCAACGCCAACTTTTGCAAAACCCGATTTTTATCGGTTTCTTCCTGATGTAAACGTGTCAATACGTCCTTATTTCTGACCGTCAGCCGGATCTGTTTCAGCACCAGCGTCCCCATAAAAAGGATGGGAAACAGCACAAACACATTCAGCAGCATCGCCGGGAGATTTTCCACCAGCCAGCGTCGTTGTACCGCCGCTTTTTCCACACTGGCCGCCACCACCAGCGGATAACGTTTAAGCCTGACATACCCCACAATGCGCACTTTATTATCCAGCGTGACACGCCAGGTTCCACTGCCGCTGGCGAGTTGCTGACGTTGCTGGTCAAACAATCCGCCGGTTGTAAAATCGTCATTAATATAGGAGGCCGGATCGGGATAGATAAAAATAGCGTGGGCATCGGCATTCATCAGTGATAACACGCTGTTATAGCCGAGCGTAAAATAACGATAAAAATTACCGAAATAATTATGATCAATGGTCGCCAGAAAAATACCTTTGAACTCGCCATTTTCGCCAGTCAATCTTTTCGCCACAGGAATAATACGCCGCCCGGTCGTTGAACTGGTACTGACCTGACTTATATATAATGCCGACGTATTATGTTCTTTGAGCCAAATAAAATATTCTCTTCGTCCTGCATTATAAATATAGAGCGGCACTTTAGAGGTGGAGGAAACCAGATTCCCTCTTTCATCAAACAAATAAAAACCCACTAATTGCGGTAGCACCGCCCGATGGGTATCGAGAACGCTTCGCACTTTGTTGGAGTCCAGCATTCCGGTCTGTGCAAACTCCCGTAGCATATCGTCAATGGCGACTTCGACTGGGACGAAGGTATCCTCTGCCTGACGCGACATCGCGAATGATAAGTTGATCACATTATCTTCAGCTTCATCCAGACGATGCTGATAAGAAGTCCAGAAGTTCCAGACGCTGGTAACGCAGAATATCAGCCCTAACATCACTAAAAATCCCATCATGGTGATGCCCGGTGACGAAAAACGCCGGAACAGGAGCAAAAAGCGGCCAACATTCATAGGGGGAGGATTATTCGATGGCATATCCACTCTCGGGAAACAACTCTAAAAACAACCAATTAACAAATTAAACTCTAATTTTAGAGCGAGTTATCAGAATAAAACCCCGGTTCATTCTTAATAATCTCACTTTTGTAAGCATAATAGCTAAAAACCGCTCTCCTCACCACACACGAATTTGCATTTCGTCCATCTGTCGGCCTTGCCCTTTTTCAGGGCATAAGGCGATACGCCTTCCGCCTGAAAACTCGCTAATGCATCGAAAAAGCGCGCTTTATTAACGCACTCATCAAGCCTTATTATTATTGCATTAACATTTAACAATGATTATCTCAGCCATGATTATTACACCGTGCAATGGCACCAAAATAATGCAAAGGCTGCACGTATAAGACTTTTTTATTACCAGAGCATGTCATAATTTATAAAAATCGGCACACATTCATTTTTTAACTTTTTTTTGGTTTTTTATTTTTAACACAATCAATAAACCGTCACATAACGACACAAAAAAGGCGACAACGTGGAATAAAATTCTTATTTTTTATCAATATTGACAACATAACACTGCTTGGTAATATCAAACACAACACAATTCAGTGTGATTCCACTGTGATGACGATCAGATTTTATTTTTCGCCATCAACCCTGTTATTTCATCGTCGCATAATTAGCGATACGGCGGCCTATTGTCTTGAGTTTTATTTCAGGAATGGAGAATGTAATGAATATTAAAAAACCTTATTTGTTGTTTTTAGGTGATGCTCATGACCAACTGGCCGCTAAGGTGGCAATTGGTATTAAACAATGGCATCCGGAATATTGCGTCGGCCAATACCGTATGCCTGGTTGCCATGCCGATTGCGATTTGCCAGATTTGGACATCCCCGCCGCCCGCGCCGCCGGCGCGCAAACATTGGTCATCGGCGTCGCCAACCGCGGCGGCATCATCTCCGATGCCTGGATCGCCGTTCTGCGCCAAGCGCTGGAATGCGGCATGGATTTGGCGGCAGGTCTGCACAATAAACTGGCCGACGTGCCGGAACTGAGCGAGCTGGCAGCCCGCCTGGGGCGTTCGCTGTTCGATGTGCGCCATCCAACTCAAACCTATCCGGTAGCCAGCGGACGTAAACGTAGCGGCCAACGCCTGCTGCCGGTCGGCACCGACTGTTCCTGCGGCAAAATGTACACCGCGCTGGCCATTGAAAAAGAACTGCTGTCGCGCAACCGCAAAGCCACATTCCGCGCCACCGGCCAGACCGGGATCCTGATCTCCGGCGCAGGCGTTAGTATCGATGCCGTGGTTTCCGATTTCATCGCCGGCGCGGTGGAAACCTTAGCACCGGATAACGATGCCGATCACTGGGACGTGATTGAAGGTCAGGGTTCGTTGTTCCACCCGTCGTTCGCCGGCGTCACCACCGGGATCATCCACGGCGCGCAACCGGACGCCCTGGTGCTGTGCCACGAACCTACCCGCACCCACATGCGCGGCGTCGATTATCCGCTGCCGGATCTGCAGGCCTGCATCGACCTTAATCTGGCCATGGCGCGCCTGACCAACCCTCACGCGCGTTTCGTCGGCGTATCCATCAATAGCGCTCATCTGAGTGAAGCCGATGCCCTGTCTTATATGACGAAACTGGAACAACAACTTGGCCTACCCGTGGTGGATCCGTTCCGTCAGGGCGTTGGGCGCATTGTCGACCAACTCTGAGGAATTCGGCATGGCGGAACTGATTTTCACCCACGAAAGTTGGGCCCTGCGGGAAACGTTCACCATATCGCGCGGCAGCAAAACCCATGCGGAGGTGATTAAAGTCACCCTGAGCGACGGCAATCACATCGGACATGGCGAAAGCGTTCCCTATGCCCGGTATGGCGAAAACATCAGCCATGTAGAAGCCCAATTGCACAGCGTAGCCGACGCGATACGACAAGGAATGACGCGAGAAGCGTTGCAGGACGCGCTACCCCCGGGCGCTGCACGCAATGCGCTGGACTGCGCCTACTGGGATTTGGCCAGTCAACAGCAGGGCAAACCGGTGTGGCAGTTGGCCGGATTACCGCGCCCGACGCCGCTCGTCAGCGCTTATACGCTGTCGCTAGACACCCCGGAGCGTATGGCGCAATCCGCACAACGCAATGCTTACCGCCCATTGCTCAAACTCAAGCTGGCGGACGAACAGGATATCGATCGTGTAGCCGCTGTACGCCGCTGGGCGCCTGAATCGCGGTTGATCGTCGACGCCAACGAAGGTTGGGACGCCGCACTTTATCAGAGATTGGTACCGGAACTGCTGCGGCTGGGCGTCGCCATGATTGAACAGCCGCTACCCGCCCGCGAAGATGCGGCGCTGGCGTCGTTGCCGCGTCCGATTCCCATCTGTGCGGATGAATCCTGCCATGATCGCCGATCACTGGCCGGGCTTGCCGCACGCTATGACCTGATCAACATCAAGCTGGATAAAAGCGGTGGGCTAACAGAAGCCCTGCATCTGCGCCATGCCGCACGCGCCCAGGGGTTGAAAGTCATGGTGGGATGCATGGTCAGCACCTCGCTATCGATGGCGCCGGCCACGCTGGTGGCCCAAGGCGCTGACGTGGTCGATCTCGACGGCCCATTGCTATTGCAGGACGATCGCGTCGGTGGGCTCGAATGGCGCGATAGCCAACTGTACCTGCCGGAAAACGGCTTATGGGGCCAGGGTCAGTCCCGCACATGTTTAACAGGAGTAGCGTGATGTCTCGTACTGTTTATGTTAACGGGCAGTATCTGCCTGAAGAAGCAGCCAAAGTCTCCGTGTTCGATCGCGGTTTTCTGTTCGCCGATGCGGTGTATGAAGTGACGGCCGTCGTCAACGGCCGGCTGGCGGAATACGACGGGCATATGGCGCGGCTGGCGCGTTCCTGCCGCGAGCTGAACCTGCGTCTGCCGGTCAGCATCGAAGCATTGCGAGAGATCCACCTCGCGCTGATAGAAAAAAACCAACTTCAGGAAGGTGGCATCTACCTGCAACTTAGCCGGGGCAATACCGGTGATCGCGACTTTGCGTTTCCCGCCGACGCCGAACCGACGCTGGTCTTGTTTACGCAAGCGCGGCCGGTGATCCATCACCCCTGCGCCGAGAAAGGTATCAAGGTCATTACCTGCCCGGATCTGCGTTGGCACCGACGGGATATCAAGACCGTCAGCCTGCTGATGGCCTGCATGGCGAAGGAATGGGCGCACGAAAAAGGCGCCGACGACGCCTGGCTGGTTGAAAATGGCCTGGTGACGGAAGGCAGCTCCAGCAACTGCTACATTGTCGACGCTAACAACCACGTCATTACCCGGCCACTCAGCAACGACATTCTGCACGGCATCACCCGTGCCGGCCTGCTGAAACTGGCGGAGCAGCATAACCTGGTGATTGAAGAACGCGCCTTTACACCGGAAGAAGCCCGCCATGCCAAAGAAGCCTTTATCAGCTCCGCCACCACCTTTGTCTGGCCGGTTGTAGAGATTGACGGCGTCACGATCGGCGATGGGCGTCCCGGCCCGTTGGCGCGTCAATTGCGTGAGATCTACGTCGGCATGGTGCACGATCAAACGGCCGGATAAACGACATACCGTTTTCTTTCCATCGTTTATCTAAATCACCACACCTATCTATCGGATAGATAATGCAAAGGGGAGGCCCATGAGTGCCTCCCCCTTAATGTATTCGTTGCCGTCAGCGATAGGATCACGCTAATGGGAACAGCTGCCTAATCTCACCCTTTACTGCACAGTGGATTGTCGCCGATTTTGACCTTACCGCATTGCCAGCGGGTTGCCCCATCACTGATGGTATAGCCATTAAGTTCCGACTTCAGCTTAACATCGTCAGACTTCAGGCCTGACAACAACACCGGCTCCACGCCCAGAAACCAGACGCGCTTGCCGTCCGTCACCAGTTTGTCCGTTCCACGGACAACCTTGATATCTTCAACGTTCACTCCTGCCGGTAAGCCG
Source organism: Musicola keenii (assembly GCF_014855505.1). Classification (NCBI taxonomy): domain Bacteria; kingdom Pseudomonadati; phylum Pseudomonadota; class Gammaproteobacteria; order Enterobacterales; family Pectobacteriaceae; genus Musicola; species Musicola keenii. Next base: position 52,710 of record NZ_JAAWVW010000004.1, read on the forward strand.
GGATAAACACGATCGAACACATAGAATTTCTGTTTATCCAGCGCCGCGTTGAACGTCAGGCAACGAAAGCTGGCGACATCCACATCTTTGCGCGACTCCCCGCGAAAAAACGCCACGCCATCAACCGACGCCCAGCCGAAGCAATTACCGAACGCAGCGACTTTCTTGCTGTAGGGGGTCACGGTGATTTCCCGCTCAGCGTAATAGTAATTTTTCTTGTCGAACGCCTGACTACGACCTATCGATTTGAAACTATCGGCGTCCACGCCCTCCAGCGTCTCGCCGTCCGGCAGCCAGACATGGGTGCGATCGCGGAAGAAAGGGAAATCCAGCGCCTGAAAGGTATTAGCGTCAATATTGTGATTCATACGTTCGCAACTGAGGTAGGAACCAACATTCGACACCAGGAAGAACTCACCGCGGATCCTGGCGCTTTCCGCATTAAAACCGGCGGGCAGCGGCCGCTGGTTGCAGTAAAAATTGTTGCCCGACGCAGCCAGGATCATGCCCCGACTCTTCTGCAACACCCGGAAATTCTCCGGCTTTGCCCCCGGCAACACCTGCGCGGGCACATTCACCGAAATCTGCAACGCCACCTTCCCATCCACCACCTTATACGGCGGCGGAACATCCGCATAAGATGACAGCGTCACCATGCCCAAACTCAAGGCGCTCAACCAGATCCTTTTCATGGCGCTTCCTTCCTGCTCCGTTATCCAATCAACGCATGACTGCGTATCCGTTTCTTCCCGTTGCATCATCGATATTGCTGGTGCCCGATGAAATCTCATCACCACGATTTCAGCCGCGCATCAGAATACCGATCATCCCAAACACGTAGCTCTGTACGGATGGCAATATAGCTTGTGCTAAACACCTCGACTCAACTATCTCTCCGTTTTGCGACATTCACCAATATCTGACTAAACGTAAACAGTGTGTCACGGTGAAATGGGCAACAAACGCGCCACCAATGCACTCCATAACTGAACGCCGGTTTCGAGCAGTTCATCATTGAAATCATAGAATGCGTTATGCAAGGGACGGGAAGGCGCCAGACCATCAGCCCCCAACCAGAAATAGGCGCCAGGACAATGCTCCAGCATGCAGGCAAAATCCTCCGATGCCATGGAAGGTTTAACCTGCCAATGTACGCGATCATCGCCCAAAAGCGCCCGGGCGACATCGCTGACGGCCAGTGCGGCGGATGGGGTGTTCATCGTGACCGGATAACCGGGGAAATAGCGGATGTCTCCCCTGACGCCAAACACCACCGGTAACTGAGTGACGAACTGATCGATCAGAGTTTTTACCCGCTCTCGCACATCGGCCTGCAAACATCGGATCGTACCGCGCAAGATCACTTTCTCAGGAATAACATTGATAGCTTCACCGCCGATAATCTGCGTCACGCTGACCACTGCCGAGGATTGCGGCGACAAACATCGGGAGGTAATGGTTTGCAGCGACAGCACCAGTTGCGATGCGGCGACGATAGGATCCGCGCCACTTTCCGGCATGGCGGCATGACAACTCTTCCCGGTCAGCTCGATTTCAAAAGAATCCAGCGACGCCATTATCGCCCCTTCGCTCACGCCGACATGCCCGGCGGGCAGCCCCGGCCAGTTATGCAGCGCGTAGATACTTTTCATCGGGAAATGCCGGAATAACCCGTCTTCCACCATCCGACGGGCACCGCCCAGATTCTCTTCAGCAGGTTGAAAAACGAAATGCACCGTACCATTGAAATGAGGCTGTTGACTAAGATGACGCGCGGTTGCCAGCAGAATGGCGGTATGCCCATCATGTCCGCATGCATGCATCACACCATCATGCAGGGATTTATGTTCGCAATGCCCCAGTTCCGTCACGGGCAGGGCATCCATATCTGCACGCAACCCTATGGCTGGCCCGTCGCCATTTTTCAGCGTGCCAACAACGCCAGTACCCGCTAACCCGGTATGCACCTGTAAACCGAAGCTCGTCAGTAATTCCGCCACCATGCGTGATGTTTGATGTTCCTGATAGCCGAGTTCAGGACAGGAATGCAGTTGACGCCGCCACCTGACGGCCTGTTCCAGCAACGCCGGAGGAATGCTCATAGTCGTGCTACCCCTTCGTTATGCGAGCCGGCAAGAACATACACCACACGCACACCGTCTTTATCGATAACTTACTCTACGTCACCGGCCAAACAGAGTGAAATCACCTCTCTGCATAACTCATAACCGGATCCGCCTTCTGAATGAATGAGTATGGCGCGAGAGCGGCTTACTCATCCCAAGTGGCGCAGCCCCGTCAGGCCCATACGTTACGGTATCGTCGGATAAATCATGTTTCTTATCGTCCGTGCATCGCCCCTGTGTCACACTACTGCATTAGGCTGAGTCCCGTCGAAACCCCACCAAGGAGAAAAGATGAGTTACGTACCCGGAGCCGGTCTTTCCGCCAGCCAGGCGATCGATAAACTGGAAGCGCTCTATGACAATGCCGTCACCGCGCTGCGCGCTGCCATCAGCGCCTTTATCACCGACGGTTCATTGCCGGATGAAGCCGCCCGCGCCAAAGGGCTGTTCGTCTATCCGGAATTGCGCATCAGTTGGGATGGACAATCCCAGAAACATAACAAGACCCGAGCCTACGGCAGACTGACCCACGGCGGCAGTTACAGCACGACCATCACTCGTCCGGAGTTGTTCCGGGCCTATCTGGCCGAACAATTGGCGATTTTGGAGAGTGAATATTCGGCGGTTATCGAAGTGGTTCCTTCCGATAAGGAAATCCCTTATCCCTACGTGATCGACGGGGCTAATCTTGGGCTGAACCGCACCATGAGCGTCGGACTGGCACAGCATTTCCCCACCACCGAACTGTCGCTGATCGGCGATGAAACCGCCGACGGCTTGTTGCCGGATAGCGAGCATTATCCGTTGTCCCATTTTGATGCATTGCGGACTGACTTTTCGCTGGCACGGTTGCGCCACTACACCGGCACTCAGGCCGAACACTTTCAACCGTTCGTACTCTTTACCAATTACACCCGCTACGTGGATGAATTCGTTCGCTGGGCCTGTGACCAGATTGTCGACCCCACCAGCCCGTATGAAGCACTGGCGTGCGCAGGCGGGACGATCGTCACGGCAGATACCGCCTTTCCCGAACGCGCCGTGTCCGACCTGGCATGGAAAAATCATCAAATGCCGGCCTACCACCTTATTTCCCGCGAGGGACGGGGCATCACGCTGGTCAATATCGGCGTCGGGCCGTCGAATGCCAAGACGATTTGCGATCACCTGGCCGTATTGCGTCCACACGCTTGGCTGATGATCGGCCACTGCGGCGGGCTGCGGGAAAGCCAGTCCATCGGCGATTACGTGCTGGCGCATGCCTATCTGCGCGACGATCATGTGCTGGATACGGTGCTGCCGCCGGACATTCCGATCCCCAGCATTGCCGAAGTGCAGCGAGCCTTGTACGACGCTACCAAAAAAGTCAGCGGCATGCCGGGGGAAGAGGTGAAACAGCGTCTTCGTACCGGTACCGTCGTCACCACGGACGATCGCAATTGGGAGTTGCGCTACTCCGCATCGGCGCTGCGCTTTAACTTGAGCCGTGCGGTCGCCGTGGATATGGAAAGCGCCACTATCGCCGCGCAGGGTTATCGCTTTCGCGTCCCCTATGGAACGCTGCTGTGCGTGTCCGACAAACCGTTGCACGGTGAAATCAAACTACCGGGGCAAGCCAACCGTTTCTACGAAGGCGCGATTTCCGAGCATCTGCAAATCGGCATCTGCGCGGTGGATCTGTTGCGTGCCGAAGCTGAACATCTCCACTCTCGTAAACTACGCACCTTCAACGAACCGCCATTCCGTTAAGTACAGCCTCCGCCCGTATCACGCGGGCGGAGAACCGGTTTCCTGAAACAATGGGCCGCTAGATTCCCCCCACCATCAACAGGCATAGGCTTACATTGGCTGTGGGTATGATAACCACCGCAAATCGCTATAACAGGTATTCGCAAACAGCCATTCTCCGTATCACTACGTATAATGACGTCATACAACCTGATTCATGACAGTAAAAAATCATTGTCTTCCGCTGACAACGGATTTACATAAAGATCATGATGTTGTCATCCGGTCTTATGATCGACAGAGTTAGGTTTACACGTGAGGCCGTCATGCCTGAAACTGTCCCACATTGACATGCGGCCCGGTAATACTCACTGATAAGGAGAGCATATATGTCTGGCAGTAAGAAGAAAAAAAGCCCGATCGGCCTTGATGTTCAGCTATCAGAAAAAATTTCCGGCAAGCTGAACAAGCTGTTGGCGAATTACCAGATTCTCTATATGAATGTACGCGGTTATCACTGGAACATTTCCGGCGCAGCCTTCTTTGAACTGCATGCCAAGTTTGAAGAGATCTACAACGATCTGTTGCTGAAAATCGACGAGCTGGCGGAAAGAATTTTGGCCCTGGGCGGGCAACCGTTACACGCTTATAGCGATTATCTGAAAGTGGCCGATATCAAGGAAGACGTCAACGTCACCGACGGGAAATCCACGCTGGAAGGGCTGCTGGCCGGTTATGCCGCCTTATTGCAACAGCAGCGTGAAATTCTGCCGCTGGCGGCGGAAGCCGGCGACGAAGGTACCGCCTCCCTGATGACCGATTACATTCAGGAACAGGAAAAACAGATCTGGATGTATAACGCCTACCTGCGTTAATCCATTCGGCCACCGTCAAGCTGATACAAACAACAACGGAGCGGGGTTGCAGGCACCCCGCTCCGTTTTTCATTTTACGCCGGGCGGCGTTACGTCACGCCCGACAATCAGAAGTCCACGTTCACACCCAATTGGAAGGTTCGTCCCGGCATCACCGCCAGCGCCTTGTTGTAGAGATCCTGATTGGTCGCCAGCGTCAACTGACGGCTGCTGAGATAATCCCAGTATTTGCGATCGGTCAGGTTATACACGCCGCCGCTCAGCTTGACGTGAGGCAGCACCTGCCAGTAGGCGGTCACATCCACCAGCCCGTAACCGGGAATACGCAGGTAGCTGGACGACGAGTCCGTCAACGCCGCACCGCTGTTGCTGTAACTTTGACGGTTGGTCGCCGTGGCCTGCTTGCCTTTCTGGAAAGTGGTGTTAACCGCAGCGCCGTAGCGTTTTTCAGGGTCGTCCCATGCCAAACCGATCACCGCTTTCACCGGCGCCACGCTGTCCAGATCCACATAGCGATCGCCCAGATAGCTGGATTTAGACTTTCCTTCGCTATAGCCCACCGCCAGCGTGGTGCTCAACCCGTTCAAGGTGTTGAACCACGTCCCCCACTGAATACGGCTGCTGAATTCGGCGCCGTAAATATAGGCTTTGTCGCGATTTTCCGCCTGATAAGCGGTGTAAATGTTGCTCGGAACAGTGGTAAACCGCTCCGGATTGGCGGCGCGGGTGTAACGGGTATAGGCGATAAAATCACGATAGTTGTTGTAGAACAGCGCAGAACGGAAGGCCACGCCTTCGGTGATATCACCTTTCAGGCCCCATTCGTAGTTATCACTGGTTTCGGTTTTCAGCGAGGTGTTGCCAATCAGCGCGTACTGGGCGCGCCCGGCGTAGTTGGAGCCCAACCCCCAGGATCCGTACAACTGGCCGGCATCCGGGAACTGCGCGCCGCGGCGGTACTGCAGATAGGTGCTCAGACGCGGCGCCAGCTCATACTGCAAACTCAGCGACGGCAATACCTGCGTATCGCGGTTCGTCTTATCGTACAACGCCGTCACATCGTCGCTGTCAATCACGCTGCTGCCCGCGCTCAGGCTGGAGAGATTACGCGGTTTGGTATTCTGGTAAGCCACTCGCACGCCCGGCGTGATGGACAGCGTTTTGCTCACCACCTCGAAATCCATTTTATCCTGCGCAAAGCCGCCCAGGCTGTCGCTGCGGCTGTCCGCTTCCGGCTGCATGATCGCGTTGGCGTAGGTTTGCGTCGGCACCTGATGGAACGGGCGCTCGGTGTTGGACTGTTGCGCGTTAAAGCCCCAGGTGAACTGATGCCTGCCCCACTCTTTCAGCAGGCTGGTTTCGACGCCGAAGGTCTTCACATTGTAATCCGAGTAGGTGGTGTACATGCTGCCGCTGTCCTGCGGCAGATAGGTCTCGTCCTGCGCTTTGGAACGCTGGAAATACACCCTTGAATCCACCGCATCCACCAGGCCGCCGCTGGCTGCCGCCGTCCAGCTGTGACGCAAGTTCATGCTCCAGCGCTGGGTATCGCTCTCCTGATGTGAAGTGCCGACGATGGCGTTGCCGCTGGAGTTCCAGCCGTCATAGTGGGTATTGGTGGTTTTATCGTAGTAATCCAGCGTACCGGTGAAACGGTGCTGATCATTCGGTTGCCAGATGGCCGACGTCATGACCGCGGTAGAGTGCCAGTTCATGGGATAAGCCGACAACGCTTCGCTGTTGGTACGGGTTTCCTGGCCGTCGCGACGACTGATCGCCACAATACCGCGCAATGTCTTATCGCCGCCGGCGACAGTGACGCCATTCTGCCAGCTGCGATTGGCGGAGTCGTAACCGCTCTGGTAGCCGAAATACTGGGTTTTCTGCGCCGAGAGATACTGATCCGGCGATTTAGGGCGGAAAGACACCGCGCCGCCGATGGCGTTGTTCGCCCGTTCAACCGGCGTGGCGCCGGCATCGATACTGATCAATCCGTACATGTAAGGGTCGATGTAGTCGCGACCGATACCGAAGGTGCCAAGCCCGGCGCGCCCGGCATAGCCGCGGCTGGTCGCGTTCGGCAACGGAATACCGTCCACGTCGATCGCCACCCGGTTGCTTTCCAGGCCGCGGATGTTGTAGCCGGTATAACCGCTGCGATCGAAACCGCTCTTGCCGGAACCGGAACCGCCACTGGAGCCGGTCGCCCCGACCAGCGGCTGATAGCGCATAACGGAACCGAAATCGTTGCCGCCGTTTTTACGGATTTCTTCCTCTGTCACCGTCATGGTGGTGCCGGGCTTTTTCACCCTGGGTGATAAGACCGTAATCTGATCGCCCGTTGGCTGAGATTTATCGGCGGCGGATTTTTCCGTTTTCCTGGTGGTTTCCTCTGCGGTGGATGTCTCTGCCGCCAATGTTTGGCAGGCCAGACCGGACAACACGCCGGTCAGAATAATCCGGCTCAGGCCGGTGCGATGTGTTTCTGTGTTTCGATGCAAGAACATACTGCAACCTCGATAAATAGTTGTCGTTATCTTCCTGCCCAGCATTACTTTTCAGTATGTTTCGCCCGTTCGGAGCCGACCCCGACCACCCTGCCGCGATACCCAAGACGCACGGGCCTGGCAGCCGATCGGTATTTCTCTTTCAGGTCTATTGTTATGGTTCGTCTGCCAAAGCAGACCAAGGTTCATCCTTGAACACGTCGCCATCATCAGCGACGCAATACAATCTGCGGCACCGCCGCTTCGGCATGCTGGCCAACCAGAACATCCGCCTGATACCAGCGTGCGATAGACGCCGCATCCAGCACCTCGGCCGGCGCGCCTTCCGCCGCCTTGCGCCCATGGCATAGCACCAGCACGCGGTCAGCCCACAGGGATGCCAGATTCAGATCGTGCAACACGCAGCACACCGCCAGCCGGCCCGGTGCCGTCAGCGATCTGAGCAGGCGCAGCAATTGCTGCTGGTGATAGAGATCCAGCGCCGAGGTCGGCTCATCCAGAAACAACCACCCGCGCGGCCCATCGTCGTGCCACAACTGCGCCAACGCCTGCGCCAGACGCACCCGCTGCTGCTCGCCGCCGGACAGTTGCGGATAGATGCGGTTACGCAGATGCGCGCAATCCGTCAGGTCAAGCACCGCGTCAAGCGAGCGCGGATCCGGCCGGGACGACCAGGGCGAGCGCCCCATCGCCACCACCTCGGCGACGGAAAACGGCGCCGTCAGCGTATTTTCCTGACGCATCACCGCCCGTTGTCGCGCCAGCAGGCCGGGAGGCCAATCGGATAACCGGCGGTTCAACAACCGACAGTCACCCCGTTGAGGTGTGAAATAGCCGGTCAGCAACCGCAGCAACGTCGATTTGCCGGCGCCGTTCGGCCCGATCAGCGCCACCAGTTCGCCCGGCGTCAGCGTCAGGGACACATCATCAATCAGAACACGCTCGGCCAGTTGGTAGCCGAGATGGCTGGCGATCAGCGTGCCCGTAGCGATCTCAGCCATGGCGCCGCCTCAGTATCAGCCATAAAAACCAGGGGCCGCCGACCAAGCTGGTCAACAACCCGACCGGCATTTCCGCCGGTGTCGCCAGAGTACGCGCCAGCGTATCCGCCAACAGCAGCAAGCATGCGCCGCCCAACGCAGAACCGGGTAACAGCCAACGATGATCCACACCCAATGTGATACGCATCAGATGCGGCGTCACCAGCCCGACAAAACCGATAATGCCGCTCACCGATACCGCCGCCGCCACCAGCAATGCGCCCAGGATGACGATCCGACGCCGGGTGCGACGCACATCCACGCCAAGGTAGTGCGCTTCTTCTTCCCCCAATTGCAACAGATTGAGCGGTTGCGCCAGCCGGTGCAGCCACGCACAGACCGGCACCACCAGCGACGCCACCGCGATCACCGTCGGCCACTGCGCCTGCCCCAGACTTCCCATGCCCCACAGCGACAATTGCCGCAGTTGCTGATCATTACTCAGCCAGGCAAGCACGCCGGTAAACGCGGTGCAGACGGCGTTGATGGCGATCCCCACCAACAGCAACTGTGCCAGCGAACGTGTTCCCGACACACTGAGCACGAACAGCAGCAACATGACCAACAGGCTGCCGATAAACGCCGCCAACAGCGGCAGATAAAGCGCCATCAGCACAGGCAGCGCCACAGGAAACAGAATGGCCAACGCTACGCCGAGCGCCGCGCCGCTGCTGACCCCCAGCAGCCCCGGATCCGCCAGCGGGTTACGAAACACCCCCTGCATAGCGGCGCCGGACAACGCCAGCGCCATGCCCACCAGTAACGCCAGCACTACGCGCGGCAAACGGATATGCAGCCACACCTGCCACGACAGACTGTCCAGCGGGCTGGTTAACAGCAACGTCGGCGAGAGTTTCATCGCTCCGCTGCCCGCCGCCCCCAGCGCCAGCAACACCAGCGCGCCGGCCAGCAAAGACAGCATCATCCCCGGCCTGATTCTCACTGTCCGGCTTCCACCGTTTGACGCAGGCGCAGCAGCTCTGCGGGTGTGTCCAGACTGAAACCCAGCATCGCCATATCGTCCACCACTACCACACGGTGTTGCCGTCCCGCCGGTGTCATCGCCAATCCCGGCAGTGCCCAGATATCACCGCCGCCCAGCGAACGCATACCGTCCGTTGTCACCACGACCCAGTCAGGTTGACTGGCGACCACGCCTTCCTGCGACAGCGGCTGGTAGCGCTTGACGTCCTGCATGGCGTTTTGCAACCCGGCGGCGCGAATCGCCGCGTCGGCTGCGGTTCCCTGCCCGGCAGCCATTGCCGACATGCCGTTATGGCTAAGTACAAACAGCACTCGCGTCGGCAACGCTTGGGAAGGCAGCGCCGCCAGCTGTGCATCAAGCTGCTGCGTCAGATCGCGGCCTTTAGCCACCATGCCCAGCGCCTCGGCAATGGTCGTAATCTTGGTATTGATGCCGGATAAGCTCTGCGGCGCGGGCACGGTGACGACGCGCACGCCGCGTCCGGCAACCTGTTCCAGCGCCGTCGATGGCTGGACCAACGCGCTAACCAGTACCAGCGTGGGCTTCATCGATAAGATGCCCTCCGCATTCAGCTGGCGCATATACCCCACATCCGGCAAGGTTTTCACGGACTCCGGATGCAGGCTGGTACTATCGCGGGCGACCACTTGCCCGCCCGCACCCAATGCAAACACGATCTGGGTGACATCGCCGCCGATGGCGACAATGCGTTCCGCAGCCAGCAGCGAACCAGGCAACAGCAATAACATCAGCAAAAAACGTTTCATGCCGTTTCCCCTACCGCCAGTTGCGCCGTGATCTGTTCACGCCAGCGCGTCTGTTCCGGCTCACCCTCCGTGCGCTGCCCGAACAGCTGGGCGACCGGCGTACCATCGGCGGCGAACAATTCCAGGCTGGTCACTACGCCGTCTTGGGTGGGCTTGCGCGTGACCCAGCTTTCGGCAATGGCGCTTTCCAGTAGATGCAGGGTGAAGTCGCGGTTGAACACGTTGAGCCAACTCTCCATCGGCGTCACTTGCTCAATCACACCGGTGAAAATCTGTATGCAGCCCCGATTGCCGACAAAAATCATGATTTCATTTCCGTCCTGCTGCGCTGCCGCCAGCACGCGAGCCAACGCACGGTTATCCACCCGACAGGCCAGGTCGTCGCTCACCGCCCGAAACGCCTGCCGGCGCGTAACATGGTGGCGTTTAAGCAACGGGAAAAATTCATGAACGTCAGTCATCGCCCGCCATTCCCGCTCCAGTAATGCGACGTCCGTCGGCGCGGTATCCAACTCAGGAGCCATCGGCGACAACGATAACGGCGGGTTATCCACCCACGTAAATCGCGCCACCACCGACTGCCAGGCGGCCATATCCGTCTGCGCCGTGGCATACACTTTCAGCACCGCATCACCGTGCAGATCAAAGAACTGAATGCTGTGGCGGTCGCCGCGCGCTGTATTTTCCGTCAGCGCGAAAATGCTGCCCCACTGCTGTGGAAACCAGCGCAGGTCTAGTCCGCGCGGGTTCAACACCAGCCCGGCATGTTCGCCAAACCGCTGATTACGGTAATAACCAACTTGTTCATGCACGGCATATTCATTGCGGGTTATCGATTTGGTTTCCCCCACGGTTTCCAGCGCGGCCAGCAACGCGCCGGCGCCGCCAGACAGACGGCAAGCGTCATAACCGACGCGCAAAAACGCCAGTTCCGCCTCACGTCCGCCCATCATATGCGCTAAATCGCGAGCATATTTACGTGGATGCGCGGCTTTAAGTTGTTGATAGTGGGTGTAATCGTGATGCATGTGAGAAACTCCATCAAACGCGCCATCCGCTGGCAGGGTGAAACAAGATTCGCCTAGTTGTTAATAATAATTATTATCATTAAACAAAAATTAAAAACAAGATTATTAACAACAGCTGATTTACATAATTCTCACAATATAACTATGGCTATATCACTGTACTGGGTGAATGGAAGCCAGCCTGGTACACCCTCCCGTCGATAATGAATATTCCAGCACTGAGAACCACTAAGCAGGAAAAAAATAACGCTTTGAAATAAGATACAAGAATAAAATCATGCAGATTAATTCATTTCCGATCGCTAAAATAAATATAACTCAATATATTAATCATCGATTAAAAACCATAAAAAGCACATTTTATCAACAGCTATAAAATTAATCGCACAATATCATCCGTCAGTGAAACCTCTTTTCGTTATCCTCCTCAACGATCGCGCTTTAAATATGAGTCATGCGCCTACTGTTGAGGCGACAGGAAATAAAAAAGTCATGAAGACGTTATCGTCAGCGACGAAACATAGCGGCGACCTACCTCAATCATTCGGATTACCAGACCATCAGCCGACGCACTGAACAAGACAACACAACAAATCTTCAAAGCCAGGTTAAGTATGATGAGTCTCACGCGGTGATGCTGCGAGTCCGCACATTCGACGGCAACAGGTTTTTTACCAGACGGCGCAGAGATAAATCGCGGGTTTAATGTCATACAATTTTAGGGAGAATGCCGATAGATTAAACGGTTTTGAATAACCGCCAGGATGGCTGAAAAAATAACAAAATCTCATTATTATATCCTTAAATAAAAAATGATTTTTAAATAAACCCGAAACGAATTTATATTCTTATTTTTATTTTCGCTTTCCCTCAACCAACACTCAACCATGTTCACACAACGATTTTGTGACTCTTTTTTCTCATTATAATTTCCTGACTCGATACATCGCCAAATATTTTTCGACTTGCAATACCGAATATTCAGGAAATTATAATGAGCACTACATCGCCGCTGGCGCTTTTCTGCCAGCTTGTCACGGGTCATTTTCTATCAGAAAAAATCTGGCACAAAAATGATATTAAAACCAAATTCCTGTTGCGCTCGGCAACATTGCCATTGACTACCCGGCGACATCTGCAAAATATTTTGACTATCCCGGCAATGCGCACTGCGGTCAAAGCCAGGCCTATGCTGCCGACCAAAATACATCGCCCGTATTTACATGCGGGTATGTGTGCGACCGATCGCGTTGACGCCATCGGGCATCATTACCGGTTTATCGATACCATCGGCAATCCCTTTCTAAAACAGGCATTTCTCACCATGGGAGACCACTGTTTGACTCGTTTTTCCGGCAAAAACGACGAGATATTCTCGCTACTGTGCAGCATTTCCCGTTATGACAAAGAGGGCGAAACGACACTACGCATCCGCTTTAATGGTGTCATCCTCGCGTCGTTGTCATTCACGGTGATTCCCCATCAAAACGGGCACGCAATCATGATCGGCGGGCTGCAGGGAAAAGGACACGACGATACGCGGGAACGCACCAAAGAGGCGACCAAGGCCAGCTTCGGTCTGTTTCCCAAGCGTCTGCTGCTGGAATGTTTACTGACGCTAGCGGAAACGCTGAAGATTAATACGATCCTCGCCGTCGGCGATGGTAGCCATGTCTATCAGAACCTACGCTACTATTTCCGCAAAAAGAAAGTGCTGTTTGCCAGCTACAGTGACTTCTGGGCCGCCGTGAGCGCGGTTGAAATGCCGCAGCAGCTATACCGCATCCCAGCAGCAATCCCGAGAAAGAATATGGCAGACTTACCCAGCCGTAAGCGTTCGGAGTATCAACGCCGCTATCAGCTGCTGGATGACATTCAGAACCGGATACGCAACCTGAACCCTTACAGCAAAGACATCACCCCGTTCACACCGGCACCGACGTTCGACACGGGCGCATCGACACAGGAAGCGTTACCGGTATCGTTATAACCAGTCTGACGACATTTCCTGCAGGAACAGATAATCGGCGGCGGTCAGCGAACCGTCCGGAACACAGTCGTAAGCCACCGTATCAGGTTGGATCGCCGCGCTCCGGATGGCGGACAGCACCGAGTCCGAAAGCGTAGTCAGCCAGCATCCGCGAAATACCACGCCAAACGCCGTGCGTCCAGAGCCGTGTTGTTCGCCAGTCATCACCACCAGCCGCAGCTGTCCGGCGGCTTCCCCCAGGTACGGTGCCACCGCCGCTGCCGCAAAAATGCGCACGGTTTCATAGGCCATCAATCGATCGCTTCCGGCGGCGCCAGCCGCCAGCGAAGATTGCGCAATCAGTGCCAAAGGCGGCTGACCGCCAACGAAAGTGACCGGGAAGCGCCCCATACCTGGAATAAAAATAAAATCAACAGGATAACCCGTCACCAGACCAAAGACTTCTGACGGTGCAGTACAACGCATGACATTTCCTAACGGTTTATCGAATTTTCTTTATTGCACTTTATATTAAAAAAGTGCAATAACAGGCAATCAGAAAATCATGAATAAAAATTAATACGATGAAAAAAAAGATAAATTACCGCCACACCACGTACATGGGCATTGTTTTATATTGATAGATAAATCGGTCATACCCGATTACGCAGGTATAATGACGTATCCCTGATGCTGGCAGACACAATGATGACTCTTACTCCGCTACAGGCACGCATTGTGCGTGCGCTCATCACCCATATCCGTCGAGAAAAACTGGCGGTAGGGCATCACCTGGCCGAATCCGTACTGGCGCAAGCGCTGGGAACATCCCGCACCCCAGTCAAGCAGGTGATGCAATACCTGATGGAAAAAGGCGTGGTCATCTACGATCGCAATCGTGGTTTTTTTCTGGCGCAGCACGCGGAAGAATTGAGAGATTTGCTGACCGAGTTGCTGGATCAGGCGGAAGACCCGCTTTATCTGCAACTGGTCGAGTGGCGCGTCACCCGTCAGTTGCCGGAACAGTTTTCAGAAACGGAACTGCTGTTGCAATGGGATGTGAAGCGGCCGACGCTGCACAAAGCCTTACTGCGTTGTCAGCAGGAAGGATGGTTGGAACACCTGGCCGGGCAAGGATGGCGCTCGCTGCCGGTTATCGACTCGGTGGAAGCGTATGAAGAAAGCTTCGCCCTGCGGACTATCATTGAACCGGCAGCGCTGTTAACCGCCTCATTTCACATTGAACCACAGCAGTTGGCCGCCTGCCGTCAACAACAGGAATATCTGGCCGAAGAAGGGTATCTGACGATGACGCCGCTCGAAATGTTCGAAACCAACGCGGGTTTCCACGAACTGTTGGCGCAATGTTCAGGCAATCGCTTTCTGTTGCAAACCGTCAGACACCTGACGCGGCTGCGAAAACTCGTCGGGTTGGTGGAATACCGGCAGGAAAAATTTCGCCCGCAGCGCAAACACCATGCGCAGGAACATCTGCAAATCGTTCACTACCTGGAGCGCGGCGACAGGCTAAGCGCGGCCGACTTTATGCGGGTTCATCTGGAAAAAGCGCGGCGGCAAAAAGTTATTGCGGAACTGTTTGTCGCTCATCAGACGCCATAGCGGCAGACAGACTGTCGACGCACACCGAGCATCCCCGGCCGCGATTTTTAGCCTGATAAAGCGCCATATCCGCCGCTCTCATCCAGGCCCGGTGATCGGACATCTCCGCGCTAAACTGCACCAAACCGGCACTGATGCCGATGTGCAACAAGGGCGTATGATGCAACTGCGCACTTTCCAGGTACTCTCGCAGGCGCTCGACCACCAACCTCGCCTCATCCACCCGGGTTTCCGGAAACACAATGCCGAACTCATCACCGCCGAAGCGCCCGATGATATCCGCCTGTCGCAACGTCGATTTCAGACCGTTGCTCAGCAAAAGCAACGCATCGTCCCCGACATGGTGGCCGAAATTATCATTGATGGTTTTGAAGTGATCGACATCCAGCAATGCCAGCGTTGCCACACGCTGATAACGGGCACAGATGTCGAATTCGTTCTGCAGTAGTTGCTCCCAATGCTGGCGATTGTAAAGGCGGGTCATGCCATCATGGATACTCATCTCTTTAAGCCGCCGTTTGTGTTCGGCTAATTTCATCGCTGTACGATAAGTAACTAACCCGACGGAAATAGGATAAATAAACAACATGGGTAGGCAAAAATAGAGTTGTATCGTCGTGGTGGCGGTGTTGATGGGGCTCTGTATCAGCAACAAGAACACCGCGACACAAAGCGCCTGAACCCCCAGTCCTTGCAAGAAAAGCTTCAGACCGCCCGCAGCGATATTATTCATCCCCATCATCGACATAATCAGTACCGAAGGCAGACCATTCAACCCCATGACACCAATCCAGATCCCGCCAAATGCAGCATCTATCAGCAGGTTGCCATACTCCCTGCGCATCGGGTCTCTGGCGCGGGATGACACCTGGTAAGCGATGTGAGGCCAGAGGAAACCATGGGCGACCAACAGACCCCAGGCCCAGACGGGCAACTGTCGGCCATACAGCGCAGCTGCTACATAAAAGAATCCCAGACCCAGTCCAATCGCCCGAGGCATATATACACGCCGGGCAAATGCCAGCCCCGTTCGGCGACGTTCAGACTCTGCGTAAGTAATGGAGAATGACAACGTCATTCCATACTCCTTGTAGCGACCTTACGGTCAAAAATGGCCGGTTATTATTGCCGAAATTCCGACAATATAAAGCGATAGAGAGGGATATTTTTTATGACAAAAACATGCGTCGGCATGCAGAAATGCCGCCGGTAATGGCTCACCTCGTTAAAAAGTAGGTTATTTATCGCGTGTGCCGGGGATCGCATTGCAAGAAGGCAACAAGTGAGCCGACGAGCTCGCGCCCGTCAGTGATGAGGGTAAGCAACAAATCTGCCGATAGCCGATGTGAACACAGCGTACGACAGCCCCGCAAGAGCGAGAGCCCGGGATAGGCCAGGTATGTAACGTGAAGTATGAGGATGATAACCGCGGTATTCCGCCCGCATAAATTGCGGGCGGTTGCAAAATATCAATGACGGCCGTCATCAAAATGTTGATAGTGGAATCCGCCCGGCCCGCCATGACCACCGCCACCTCCACCAGGGCCGCCACCCGGCCCCCAGATTGGCGGGAAAAGACATCCGCTGAGAGAGGCTATCAACGCCAGTAAACCCGCCACCCTTACTACTTGTTTCATTATGAACCTCATTTGACTACTGTTTGGCTGGATCATAAGAACCCTACTGGGCGGCAACAAGACCATTATTCTTAAAAAGCTTATTATTTACAGCAAGTTATATTAATTACTTAATATTTCCAGAAAACGATCGCTATCTTTACACTTCGGCCGTAAAAAAGCCGGATAGCAATAACTATCCGGCTTTGCGATAGGGCAATCAGAAATGCAACAGGCGATTTATTCCAGCCATTCGGTATGGAATACGCCTTCCTTGTCGATACGTTTGTATGTGTGCGCCCCGAAGTAGTCACGCTGCGCCTGAATCAGGTTGGCAGGCAACACGGCGGAGCGGTAGCTGTCGTAATAGGCAATGGCTGCCGAGAAGGTCGGGGTAGGGATCCCCTGCTGAACGGCATAGGCGACCACGTCGCGCAGCGCCTGCTGATACTCATCGGCAATTCGGCGAAAATACGGCGCCAACAGCAGGTTGGCGATAGCCGCGTTCTCATTGTAGGCATCAGTGATTTTTTGCAGGAATTGAGCACGAATGATGCAGCCCGCCCGGAAAATCTTAGCGATTTCGCCGTAGTTCAGATCCCAATTGTTTTCATCGGAAGCCGCTTTTAACTGTGAAAACCCCTGGGCATAAGACACAATTTTGCCCAGATACAGCGCACGGCGGACTTTCTCAACAAACTCGGCCTTATCGCCCGCAAAAGCTTGCGCCGCCGGGCCACTCAGCACGCTGGAGGCAGCGACACGCTGCGATTTCAGCGACGACAGATAGCGCGCAAATACCGATTCAGTAATCAGCGACAGCGGTTCGCCCAGATCCAGCGAACTCTGGCTAGTCCATTTACCCGTCCCCTTGTTGGCGGCTTCATCCAGAATTACATCGACCAGGTAATTACCGTCTTCGTCTTTCTTAGTAAAGATATCTGCTGTAATTTCAATCAAATAGCTACTAAGTTCGCCTTTATTCCATTCAGAAAAAGTATCGGCCAATTGCACATTGCTGAGCCCCAACGCCTGTTTCAGCAAAGAATAGGCTTCTGCGATCAACTGCATATCACCGTATTCAATACCGTTGTGTACCATTTTTACATAATGGCCGGCACCGTCGGCGCCAATGTAGGTGACACAGGGTTCACCATCGGCGCGCGCGGCAATTTTTTCCAGAATCGGAGCGACCAGTTCATAAGCTTCTTTCTGCCCGCCCGGCATGATAGAAGGGCCTTTCAGCGCCCCCTCTTCACCACCGGAAACGCCAGTACCGATAAAATTGAAGCCTTCCGCAGACAGCTCGCGATTACGGCGAATAGTATCCTTGTAAAAGGTATTGCCGCCGTCAATCAGGATGTCGCCTTTTTCCAGATACGGTTTCAACGACTCGATAGTTTTATCGGTCGCTTCACCTGCTTTGACCATCAGCAGGATGCGGCGCGGTTTTTCCAGAGATTCAACAAATTCCTCAACGGTATAGCAAGGAACCAGCTTCTTGCCCGGATTCTCTGCAATAACTTCATCCGTCTTGTCGGTGGAACGGTTGAAAACAGAAACGGTATAACCGCGGCTTTCAATATTCAGGGCCAGATTGCGCCCCATCACCGCCATACCGACAACGCCAATTTGCTGTTTGGACATTCAAGCAACTCCTGTCTGAAGGGTAATCTATCTGCGATCCGCTTTCGCCGCAGACAATAAAAATCAGGGTGACATGGTACCCTAGCTCTCGCCGGGAGGGTAGTGATTGGTACCGTGACGCCGGGGCCGCCTTGTGGAATACCCCCACCCAGGCGATTTGTCGGGCAGAGTCCATAAAAAAAGCGAGGACTCCCGGGAGCCTCGCTTCAAAACGGATTGACGCGCCAGCCGCACTCGCTCAGAACGAAGGCGAGCGCTTATTTTGCCAACAACTGTTTGATATTGGCTTTAAAGTCTGCACCCAGCTCGGCATTACGCAGGCCATACGAAACAAACGCCTGAACATAGCCCATCTTTCTGCCGCAGTTGAAACTGCGTCCAGCCATCTGCACCGCATCCACCTGCTGAGTTTTGATCAGCTCGGCGATAGCATCGGTAAGTTGAATTCGCCCCCATGCTCCCGGCAGGATTTTTTCCAGAATCGGCCAGGCTTCCGCCGTCAGCACATAACGCCCTACCGCAGACAGATCAGACCCTTCAACCGGGGCCAGTTCTGGTTTTTCAATCATGGAAACAATCGCGGATGCGTCACCTTCCTGGGTTAGCGGAGACTGACATTCAATGATGGAATACTCCGGCAGCACTTCATATGGCCGGTGTTTGACCAGTACCTGGCTGTGGCCAGTCTCTTCAAAACGTGAAATCAGCTGGGCCAGATTATCTTTTGACTGATCAGCGGAATACTCATCCATCACGACGTCCGGCAACACCACCACAAACGGAGCATCGCCAACGATCGGCCGCGCACAGGAAACCGCATGCCCCAGCCCCAACGTTTGTCCCTGTCGAACATTCATGATAGTGACGCCAGGGGGACAAATCGATTTCACTTCCGCCAGCAATTGGCGTTTAGCACGCTCTTCCAGCAGGGATTCCAGCTCAAAGGAGGTATCAAAATGGTTTTCGATAGCATTTTTGGAGGCATGAGTCACCAACACGATTTCTTTGATACCGGCGTTGGCGCACTCGTTGACGATCTTTTCAATAACCGGTCGATCCACTAACGGCAGCATTTCTTTCGGAATTGCTTTAGTGACCGGCAATAAATTCATCCCCAAACCAGCAACGGGGATAATCGCTTTTAATGTTGTCATTTAATAGTCTCTCAAAAGCATGCAGCTAGCTGTTGCAGTGATGGGCAAGACCCCCCACCCGATAAGTACCGTACCTTACACCTAATCAGAACCAAAGAGATCGCGGGTATAAACTTTTTCTGCAACATCAGATAATTCTGTCGCCATGCGGTTGGAAAGAATCACATCGGACATCTGTTTGAACGTGTCCAGATCGCGAATAACGCGCGAGCGGAAGAATTCATCTTCTTTCAGCGACGGTTCATAGATCACCACATCAATCCCTTTCGCCTTGATGCGTTTCATAACCCCCTGGATAGCGGAGGCGCGGAAGTTGTCTGAACCGCTTTTCATTACCAGACGGTAGATGCCGACCACTTTAGGGTTGCGCCGAATCACCGAATCCGCAATAAAATCCTTGCGCGTAGTATTGGCATCGACAATCGCTCGGATCAGGTTATTCGGCACAGACTCATAGTTCGCCAACAGTTGTTTAGTGTCTTTCGGCAAACAATAACCGCCATAACCAAACGATGGGTTGTTGTAATGCTGACCGATGCGCGGATCCAACCCGACGCCTTCAATGATCTGTTTACTGTCCAGCCCCAGCGTCTGCGCATAGGTGTCCAATTCGTTGAAATACGCGACGCGCATTGCCAGATAGGTGTTGGCAAACAGTTTGATGGCTTCCGCTTCCGTTGGGTCGGTGAACAACACAGGAATATCCGTCTTAATCGCCCCTTGAACCAACAGCCCGGCGAATTTTTCCGCCCGCGACGAACGCTCGCCCACCACAATACGGGAAGGGTAGAGGTTGTCGTACAGTGCACGGCCTTCCCGCAGAAACTCCGGCGAAAAGATAATATTATCAATGCCGAATAACTCACGAACCTGCTGGATATACCCCACCGGGATGGTGGATTTAATCACCATCACCGCATCCGGATTGACCGCCAGCACGGTACGAATAACCGATTCCACCGAACCGGTATTGAAATAGTTGCTCTTCGGATCGTAATCGGTGGGTGTGGCGATAATAACGAAATCAGCGCCCTGGTAAGCCGATTCCGCATCAGTCGTGGCTCGAAAATTCAGTTCTGGCTTACGAAGATAAGCTTCAATTTCCTTGTCCACGATCGGTGAGATACCTTGATTAAGCATCTCTACTTTCTCGGCGACGATATCCACCGCCACCACTTCATTATGTTGAGCCAGCAGGATAGCGTTGGACAAACCAACATAGCCGGTACCTGCAATCGCAATTTTCATCATCGGGTTACATCATCCTATGTGGTACTCAAGGTACGCATCACACGAGCTACAGCGAGAGGAAAAACGCACATTCCCTGATGCTGCCGCTCTCTTCCGCCTGCATGTTATCAGGCGTGATAATACTCGCGATACCATTCGACAAACGCCCGAACCCCCTGCTCCACGCCAACTCTCGGGCGATAGCCGGTTACGGCGAACAGATCGTCGGTATCCGCGTAAGTCTGGTAAACATCGCCAGCTTGCATCGGCATGAAATTCTTGATGGTTTCGATACCCAATTCCCGCTCCAACGCAGTCACAAAGTCCATCAGCTTCACTGGTTGGCCGTTGCCGATATTATAAATGCGGTATGGTGCAGAACTGGTGGCGGGGGTTCCCTGCTCCACCGTCCAGGAGGGATCGCGCTGCGGGATCAAATCCGCGACGCTGATAACCCCATCGACAATATCGGTGACGTAGGTGAAATCACGCCACATGTCGCCGTGATTGTAGATATCGATACTTTCGCCAGCCAGGATAGCGCGGGTAAATTTGAACAGCGCCATATCCGGGCGCCCCCACGGCCCATAAACCGTGAAGAAACGTAACCCGGTCGTGGGAATGCCATACAGATGAGAATATGCGTGCGCCATCAATTCATTGGATTTTTTGGTGGCGGCATACAATGAAATCGGGTGATCGACGCTATCTCCGGTGGAAAATGGCGTTTTGCTATTCAAACCGTATACCGAACTGGAGGAGGCATAGACCAGATGGCCGACGCCGCTGTGGCGACACCCTTCCAGAATGTTCAGATGCCCGATGACATTACTCTCGGCGTACACCATCGGGTTTTCCAGCGAATAACGCACCCCGGCCTGAGCCGCCAGATGCACGACGCGATCGAATCGCTCCGCCGCGAATAGCGCCGCCACCGCCGGACTATCCGCAATATCCATACGTTCGAAGCGGAACCCGGGCAATTCTCTCAGGATAGCCAGCCGCGCTTCCTTGAGCGAAACATCATAATAACTATTGAGGCTATCAATCCCCACTACGTCATGGCCCGCATCGGACAATGACTGACACAAATGAAAGCCGATAAAACCGGCTGCTCCAGTAACAAGAAATTTCATGCGAAAACTCTTACAGTCAAACGGATGGCGCAGATAATAGCATCCGTCGTCTCAATTCAGAATCCACAACAGGCGAAAACACCGCATCACGCAGACGACGGTACATAATGGGTTAGGCAGCGAGACAGTCTCGCAACACGCTTGGTTGATATCCGTATCACCTGATACGCTATGCGGATATTAGGGTATACAAAAAGGTAAAACTGCCATATGGAATGGATCGCCGATCCAACAATCTGGGCTGGTCTGGCAACCCTCGTCGTGCTGGAACTGGTGTTGGGCATCGATAATCTGGTTTTTATCGCCATTCTTGCAGAGAAGCTCCCGGAAAAATCGCGTGATCGCGCCCGCGTCGTCGGCCTGCTGCTGGCATTGCTGATGCGTTTTGTCCTGCTTTCATCCATCGCCTGGCTGTCATCGTTGACGCAGCCGATTTTCAGCGTATACCACAACGCTTTCAGCGCCCGCGATCTCATCATGTTGATAGGAGGGCTATTTTTACTGTTCAAAGCCACAACCGAACTTAACGAACGGTTGGAAGGCAAAGACCAAAACCAACAGACCAACCGCAAAGGCGCACGCTTCTGGCCAGTCGTCGCACAAATTGTGGTGCTGGACGCTATTTTTTCGCTCGATTCGGTCATCACCGCCGTAGGTATGACCGAACACCTGCTGGTGATGATGGCCGCCGTCACTATCGCCATCAGCCTGATGTTGCTGGCCAGTAAACCGTTGACGCGCTTCGTCAACGCGCATCCCACCATCGTTATTCTGTGTCTGAGTTTCTTGCTGATGATCGGCTTCAGTCTGGTGGCTGATGCGTTTGGCTACCCGATACCCAAAGGCTACCTGTATGCCGCCATTGGCTTCTCGGTGATGATCGAGATGCTTAACCAGGTCGCCCAGTTCAACCGTCGCCGTTTTCTGTCTTCAGCCATGCCATTGCGTCAGCGCACGGCTGAAGCTGTACTGCGACTGTTGCGCGGCGAACCTGAAGACCAGGAACTGGACAAACCGGCATCCGACAAAACGGCCGAAAACAGCGGCGCCGTAAACCAGCAGGTTTTCAATCAGCAGGAACAGCGCATGATCGAGCGCGTACTTGGCATGTCGCAGCGCTCCGTCAGCAGTATCATGACCATTCGTCATGACATCGAACACATTGATATTCATACGCTTCCCGAACATTTTCCGATGTTGATGGAAAAAAACCAGCATACCCGTCTGGTCATCGTGGACGGCAGTCAATCCAACGAGCCGTTGGGCATCGTGCACGTCATCGACTTGTTGCGCCAACAATTACAGCAGCAGGCGCTGGATCTGCGCGCGCTGATCCGCCAGCCCCTGGTGTTTCCCGAACAATTGTCGTTACTGGCCGCGTTGGAGCAGTTTCGCGAAGCGCATACCCACTTTGCTTTCGTCGCCGACGAATTTGGCTCGGTGGAAGGTATCGTCACCCTAAGCGACGTGATGGAAACCATTGCCGGCAATCTGCCGCTGGAAGGCGAAGGGCTGGACGCCCGCCACGATATACAGGAAAACGATGACGGCTCACTGACGGCTAACGGCTACCTGCCGGTCGAGGACTTGCAGATGTACGTGCCGCTGAACTTGGATGAAAAGCGCGAATACCACACGCTGGCGGGTTTGCTGATGGAATATGCGCAGAAGATCCCTCAGGAGGGTGACGAGATACACATCGAAGGCACCCTGTTCAGGGTGCTGACGGTGGAAAGCCATCGTATCGTCAAGGTGCTGATCGTTCCCCGTAACGAGTCACTACCCGACTACGAAGTTTGAAACGCTCGTCGGCAGCGTTCCGAAGGTGGCGGTGGCAAAGCGCCCGCAGTATTACCCGTTGCGGGCGCCGATGAGCGCCAAGCCCGGCCCGCCACGCCAGACCGGGTACTCACACGCCAGTAGACGGATGCGGCCTAGCCTTTAGAAGGCTGTTGAACCCGCTCGGACCACTCGCCCAGACGTTTTTTCAACTCATCCTGTAAGCGCTTGCGCACCAGTTGATCCACCTGGAGCTGGTAATTCAAATTGCTGATATCACCGTATAAACGGAAAGGGATCGCCGTATCCTGTAGCATTTGCACCATTTGCTCATCGCCGGCCCATCCCTTCATCACCTTGACATCCAGATTGATATCGCACTGCTGAGCCGGCAAATCAAATTGACCAGACCCCGTCAACGCTAAAATGTCGGACTCGCCGGACACATCCTGCAACTGCAATTGACCACGGTTTAATACCGCCTGCGCACCGATACGCCGGATTTCGGTGAAACGGGAATAGCTATCCTGTCCCTGCACCCCGACATTATTACGCGCAACAGCCTGCTGAATCAGTTGTTGGATATTCAGCACCGGCAACCTCAACTGCTCAATCTGTACCGACCCTTTACCCCGCCATTGAGAAATCAATGCCGCCAGCGACAACGTATCACCGCTTACACTCCCTTGCAGACTGAGACGACCGCTCAGGCTATCCGGCAGCCCCAGGATATGCAGCACCTGCGACACCTCAATATTCTGCAACAGCGGCGAGACGATGATAGCCGGTACTCTGCCTATCTCCAGCGTTGCCGGCAACGAGAAGCGCCCATCACCCAACCGGCCACTAAAATCACTCACGTCAAGCTTGCCGCGCTGATTGTCGCCTTGCAGGTTGAACTGATCGACAGTGACGCCGCGATAGATCAGTTTATCCGCCGCCACCGCTACCCGGGCGCGGAAATCCCGCAACGCCTGATCAGATTCGGTGGTCTGCTCACGGGAAATGACCGGCGCCGCCGTCGTCTTGTCGACCTTGCCGACGTCCCCATCCGCGCCCGCTTTCTGGGTCAACCCCAGCAGCGTATCGACATCGAGTCGCTCCGACTTCAACGTCAACTGATAATCTGGAACCGCCCCCAACACCGCGCTGGCAGAGCCCACTAATGCACTGTTGTTGGCCGTCAGAGAAAATGCCCCGATCGTCACGCTTTCCGGCTGACGCTGATAATTCACCTGCATCGAACCCTGACCGCGGATCCCTTCCGGCGGGACGCCAGCCCCCTGCAACTGATAATCCAACGACTCGATATTCATCGCCACTTGCTGCGGGTAAGCCTGCATATCAAGCCGTGCTTTCATCGCGAAAGAGAGCTCTCGCTGATCGCGATTAATACGGCTGGAAAATGCCATTTGTACCTGACGCAGCCCGACGCTCTCCATCGTCAGATTGATATCCCGCACATTGATGGGGGGCGAATCGCCACGCTGAAACACCAGCAGGCTGTCGACAACCTCAACGCGGCCAAGATCAAAATGCCAGCGGCTGTCGGTTTCCGGTTCGGGCGAACCCGCCGGCGCGATCGGCACCGACGCGGCCTTTCGGGCTTCGCTCTCCGTCGTCAACCGCACCACGGCGTCTTTGAGCATGACCTGCCTGATTTCCAGCTGGTGCGACAGCAGCGGCCACAGCTTCACATCCAGCCGCATATTCTCCGCGCTGACGACCGGCGCGGCAGCGCCCGGCGCACTCAGCGACATACCGCCAGATAGGATGCTCAGTTGCGGCCAGACGTGCCAACGCAGCTCGCCCGACAGCGTCAGCCGGTATCCGGTTCTCGCTTCCACCTGACGCACCATATAATCCCGAAAATCATTCGGGTTTATCAGCAACACCAAGGCGGACATCCCCGCCGCCAGCACCACCAGCAAAATAATCAGGGCGGTAAATAATCTTCTCATGCCATCCTCATCATCGACGCGAACCGACGCCGGCTAGTCTTTATCTATCCGGCTGGCTACCGCGCCCTGCTGATCGCGATATTTGGCGTCCTCGCGACGGTTATAGGGACGAGCCGCCGAGCCGGACAAAGGTTCGAAACTCAACGCGCCGATCATCATGCCCGGACGCAGCGCCAGCGGCAGTTTGCCTGAATTATAGAACTCCAGCACAATGCACCCCTGCCAGCCCGGATCGATACGATGCGCAGTAACGTGCACCATCAACCCCAACCGCGCCAGCGAAGAACGCCCATCCAGCCAGCCGACCAGATTGTCCGGCAACGTTACCGACTCCAGCGTCACCGCCAGCGCCAGTTCGCCGGGATGCAGGAAAAAGGCTTCACCTTCCGGCAGATTGATTTCATCGCTCATCACACGGTCAAGCGCGGCGCTGACTTCGTCTTTCGGGCCGCTCAGATCGATGAACGGCGCGGTATGCCCACGAAACACCCGAAACTGGTTGCCCAAACGCACATCCACGGTCGCACCGTTAATCCGCTCCGCGGGTGGGCGGGGGGTTATCGCCAGGAGACCTTCATCCAGCCACTTTTCTATGTCACGGTCACACAGTCTCATCATCTTTTCCCTTCGATTTCGGCAGGTGATAAAACTGCCACAGCAGGCGGGTAAATGCCATGCCGGCGCACCCGCACAACAGATTATTCAAAGAATTGGCTGATTTTCGCCTTCAGAATATCAATCGCGATACGGTTCTTGCCCCCGCGCGGCACGATAATATCCGCATACTGTTTTGACGGTTCGATGAACTGCAAAAACATCGGCCGCACGGTTTTCTGATACTGCTCCATAACGGAATCCATTGAACGGCCACGTTCATTCACATCACGGCGCATACGGCGCATCAGACAAATATCCAGCGGTGTATCGACAAAGATCGAGAAATTCAGCTCTTCGCGCAGACGGGCGTCAGTCAGTAGCAGAATGCCTTCCAGAATAATCACTTTCTTCGGCGCCAAATGCACCGTCTCCGTCAGGCGCGTGTGTTCAACGTAACTGTACTGCGGCAGCGCGATAGGTTCGCCGGCCTTAAGGCGCTGTAAATGTTGCAGCAGCAGGCTGTGATCCATGGCATTAGGGTGGTCGTAGTTGGTTTTGACCCGTTCGCTCATGGTCAGATGGGATTGATCTTTGTAATAACTGTCTTCCGGAATAACGCCGATATGCTCGTCGCCCACCTGATCACGCAGCTCGCGATAGAGGGTACTGGCAATAAGGCTTTTTCCGGACGCGGAAGCGCCGGCAATCCCGATAATGACACACTGGCGAGACTTATCAGTCATGACGATAACGACCTGATTAACAAATAAAGAATTAAGGAGGGAAGCGCCCGGGCTTCAACACCGAGGGGCTGAACGCGGCAATTATAGGGAGTTACCACACAACGCGCCAGCATTACGCGGAATCACGGAGGTAAAGTCTGGGAAAACGTCGAAACACCGTTCTGTCCGGCAGAGGTGCCGAAATCAATAACGCCGGCGGTTGCCGGCGTCGTCTGAGCGTCAGCGTCAAACCGCCCGGAAAGCAATTTCAGTGGGAATGACTTCGCCCTGCCAGTAAAGCTGAGCGGCCACCTGCCCCGCCAGTTCGCGATATAGCGAGGTAAACTCACTCTCCGGCTTACTGACGACCGTCGGCTCGCCGCGGTCGAGATCCTCACGCAGCGAGATATGCAACGGCAGTTGCCCCAGCAAAGCGCAATGGTATTTTTCCGCCAATTTCTGCGCGCCACCGGTACCGAAAATCGGCTCCAGATGACCGCAGTTGCTGCAGATATGCACGCTCATGTTCTCCACGATGCCCAGCACCGGCACCTTGACCTTTTCAAACATGACGATGCCCTTCATCGCATCCACCAGCGCGATGTCCTGCGGCGTAGTGACGACCACCGCACCCGTGACCGGCACGTTTTGCGCCAGCGTCAGTTGAATGTCGCCGGTGCCCGGCGGCATATCCAGCACCAGGTAATCCAATTCGGGCCACAACGTATCTTGCAATAGCTGCAGCAACGCTTTGCTGGCCATCGGCCCGCGCCACACCATGGCGTTATCGTCAGTCACCAGATAGCCGATCGAGTTGGTCGCCAGGCCGTGCGCCACGATCGGCGCCATATGCTGCCCATCCGGCGAGGTGGGCCGCTCGCTGGCCGCGCCCAGCATGGTGGGAATGGACGGCCCGTAGATATCGGCATCCAGAATTCCCACGCTGGCGCCTTCCGCGGCCAGCGCCAGCGCCAGATTCACCGCCGTACTGGATTTACCGACGCCGCCTTTGCCGGAGCTGACGGCAATAATGTTTTTAACGCCCTTCACGCCGGGCTGGTCATTGGCGCGCCGCAGTGTGGCGATATTGTGGGTCAGACGCCACTCGACTTCACGCGCGCCGGTCAGGCGCAGCAACTCTTCACTCACGGTGTCTTTCAACACCGTCAGCCCGCCCAGCCAGACAAACGGCATGGTCAATTCAATATGCAGAACGCCGTCCAGCAATGCGCAATGGTGCAGCGCGTTGAGGGCGGTCAGATTGTTTTTCAGCGTCGGGTGCTTAAATGTAGACAGGACGCCATTCACGATGGCGCGCAATGCATCGGGGTTTTGCGCAGGGAGTTTCTCGTTCATCCCGGCTCCTTGAAGTTGAATAATAATGTCGTCAATGCCGCCATAGCATAACAGAACGCCACACAACCGGTGTACCTGAGAGCAAAAACCGTGCCCGCACCGACAAACATGCTTTTATTGACCAGGGGGAGCACCAAGGTTTACGCCCCAAGGCGCGATGGGGTAACATCAGCACTCCTTCTTATTCACCCAACAACATGCAAGTTCCCCACTATGACTCAAGTCGCAAGAAAAATTTTGGTAACGTGCGCGCTGCCTTACGCTAACGGTCCGATTCACCTTGGCCACATGCTCGAACACATTCAGGCGGATATCTGGGTCCGTTACCAGCGAATGCGCGGCAACCAGGTTCACTTCATCTGTGCGGACGACGCACACGGCACGCCGATCATGCTGAAAGCTCAGCAGATGGGGCTGGCGCCGGAGCAGATGATTGAACAGGTGAGTCAGGAACATCAGCGGGATTTTACCGGTTTCGATATCAGTTTCGACAACTATCACTCCACGCACAGCGAAGAAAACCGCGAGCTGTCCGGGCTGATTTACTGTCGTCTGAAAGAAAATGGCTTTATCAAGAGCCGCACGATTTCCCAGTTGTTCGACCCGGAAAAAAGCATGTTCCTACCGGATCGCTTTGTAAAAGGCACCTGCCCGAAATGCAAAGCGCCGGATCAGTACGGCGACAACTGCGAGGTGTGCGGCGCGACCTACAGCCCCACCGAACTTATCGACCCGAAATCCGCCGTTTCCGGTGCTACGCCGGTGATGCGCGACTCCGAACACTTCTTCTTCGACCTGCCGGCCTTCAGCGACATGCTGCAAGGCTGGACTCGCTCCGGCGCATTACAAGAGCAGGTCGCCAACAAGATGCAAGAGTGGTTCGACGCCGGTCTGCAACAGTGGGACATCTCACGCGACGCGCCCTATTTCGGCTTTGAAGTGCCGGATGCGCCGGGCAAATACTTCTACGTTTGGCTGGATGCGCCGATCGGTTACATGGGGTCGTTCAAAAACCTGTGCGACAAACGCGGCGACCTCCATTTCGACGAGTTCTGGAACAAGGACTCCACCACCGATCTTTACCACTTCATCGGCAAAGACATCGTCTACTTCCACAGCCTGTTCTGGCCGGCCATGCTGGAAGGCAGCGGTTTCCGCAAACCGACCAACCTGTTCGTGCACGGTTACGTCACAGTCAACGGCGCCAAGATGTCCAAATCCCGCGGCACCTTTATCAAGGCGGAAACCTACCTGAAACACCTGGATGCCGACTGCCTGCGTTACTACTACGCTGCCAAGCTGTCGTCCCGTATCGACGACATCGACCTCAATCTGGAAGACTTCATCCAGCGCGTCAACGCAGACATCGTCAACAAAGTGGTCAATCTGGCCTCGCGCAACGCCGGCTTCATCAACAAACGTTTTGCCGGCAAGCTGGCGGATAACATCGCCGACCCGGCGCTGTACCAGACGTTTATCGAGGCAGCGCAAACCATCGCCGATGCCTATGACAGCCGTGAATCTGGCAAGGCTGTCCGTGAAATCATGGCGCTGGCCGATTTGGCCAACCGGTATGTGGACGAACAGGCACCGTGGGTGGTGGCGAAAGAAGAAGGCCGCGATGCCGACCTGCAATCCATCTGCTCTATGGGCATCCACCTGTTCCGCGTACTGATGACCTACCTGAAACCGGTGTTGCCGGCACTGGCCGCACGCGCCGAAGCTTTCCTGAACGCGGAACTGCGTTGGGATACGCTGGCGCAACCGCTCAACGGCCATACCGTCAACGCATTCAAGGCGTTGTTTAATCGCATCGACAGCGCCCAAGTGCAGAATATGGTCGACGCCTCGAAAGAAGAAGCCGCGGCGGCGGCGGCCAAGCCAGTCAGCGGGCCGTTAGCGGACGCGCCGATTCAGGGCACCATCGACTTTGCCGACTTCGACAAAGTCGATATGCGCGTGGCGCGTATCGAGAACGCCGATCTGGTGGAGGGCTCCGACAAGCTGCTGCGTCTGACACTGGATTTAGGCGGCGAAACCCGCCAGGTATTCTCCGGCATCCGCGCCGCCTACCCGGATCCAGCGGCGCTGATCGGCCGTCTGACCATCATGGTCGCCAATCTGGCGCCGCGCAAAATGCGTTTCGGTGTATCCGAAGGTATGGTGATGGCGGCAGGCCCCGGCGGGAAAGACATTTTCCTGCTGAGCCCCGACAGCGGTGCCCAGCCTGGCATGCAGGTAAAATAAGGCATTACATCGGGCCGGTACTGTCCGGCCCGCATTCCTCGGCCCGTTTTTCTCCGCCCCACATGATAGCGCTGCCCGCCCCGCCGCCCCCGGTTGACACCTCCGACCATGTCGGTATTCGGATAAACGGCATAGCACTTCTACCGCCGCCGTGATAAACAGTACCTCGTCGTGATTATCACGCCACGCACTTAGCTGCGTGCGCTGTTGGCCTGCACCTTCACGTTGTGCGTGATGATCCGACACCTATCATCGATCATGGAGGAATATCGAATGTCCCGTATGACCCCGTTGCTGCTAGGCGCAGCGCTGCTTACCGTCACCGCGCCGGCGATGGCGTCCAACGCATTGAAAAGCACCGATGCCGTGATCACTGCCCTGACTCAAGGGCGCAGTGTGAATGTCACTATCGATTTGTCCGCCTGTACACCACAAGAGGGTACCCCAGCCAGCAAAACCCGCGGCGGGCTACAGATCAGCGCCTATCGTCTGATTGATAACGGTACGCTGTCATTCAGCGATGAACATTTCACCGTTGCCAACGATGGCACGCCGATTCAGCAATTCATGCGGTATCAGTTGCTGCCGGACAATACCATCCGCTTCACGACCTTTATGTTTAACCTGCCCAGCCTGCAACCGCGTGGCAACACCCTGAGTTACCAATGCAAACTCGGTCAGGATATCGGCTTTTTCGTGCAATAAGTCTTAGCCTGTGCGCCCAACCGGCCAGGTCGGGCGCATTTATTTCGTCTCGCCTCCCGCAGGCCGCCAGTCCATCTATCACATTGAACGAAAAGTTATAAGCTAAGCCCAAAAGGCATAATCCGTCCCCTTTCCACACTGCGCAGTTACCCGCTATGATTCCTCATTATTCAAATAGACATCCAGACATAAAGATATCCATAAACGGGCAAACCTGATTTCACAACACCGAGGATTGATCATGAAGAAATTCCCCATCGCACTGCTGGCCCTAAGCCTGTCGTCGTTAAGTTCATGGGCTGCCGAAACGCCGGCTACCGCAGCGCCGGTGCCGGCCGTCATCGCCGGCCATCAGGGGCCGGTACGTATCGCCGTCATCCGTAATCTGGGTTCCGACGATAACACCACGCAGTTCATCTCCGGGGTGTTGGAAGAGGGTAAAGCGTTGGGCTTCAAGATCAGTACCTTCCTCAGCAACGGCGATGACGCCAAATTCCAGGACTTCGTCAATCAGGCCATCAGTCAGAAATACGACGGCATTATTTTGTCGCAAGGCCGCGCACCGTACTCTACCGATCTGATTCAACGCATCGTCGACAGCGGCATCAAGGTGTCTGTATTCGACACCGCGGTCGACCGCACCATTGCAGGCGTCACCGTCACCCAGCAGGACGATGCCTCGTTGGCCAACGAATCGCTGGGGCAACTGGTGAAGGACTTCAACGGCCAAGCCAACATCGTTAAATTATGGGTAGCCGGCTTCCCACCGATGGAACGTCGTCAGGTGGCTTACCAGAGGATCCTGAAGGACAACCCGGGCATCAAAGAACTGGAATCCATCGGCGCGGTGTCCTCCGATGTACAGGGCGACACCGCGAACAAGGTCGGCGCGATCCTGGCGAAATACCCGAAAGGCAAGATCGATGCGATTTGGGGAGCCTGGGATGCGTTCAGCCAAGGCGCTTACAAGGCGTTGAAAGAGAACGGCCGCACCGAAATCAAACTCTACAGCATCGACATCTCCAATCAGGATCTGCAATTGATGCGTGAAGCCGGCAGCCCGTGGAAAGTCAGCGTAGCGGTAGACCCGAAACTGATCGGCAAAGTCAACCTGCGTCTGGTCGCCAACAAAATTGCCGGGGAAACGACGCCGGCCAGCTATGAATTCCGTGCGGCCGCCATCCCCCAGGCGCTGCTGCTAAGCCAACCGGGCCCGGTGAACGTGGCCGGTCTGGCGAAAATCATCCCCGGCTGGGGTCAAACCAATGATTTTGTCGCCCCGTGGTTTGCTACACTGGCGGCTAAAGCGAAATAACACGCAGCCGCAATCACCAGGAACAATGTGGGGAGGCTACCGCCAAGGCGCCTCCCCAACGCCATTACGCACCGATAGACCCGTATCAACAATCACGGAGGCTTGTTATGGCATCAGCGCCGTTACCCACGCCAGAGTACAGCCGCAACATGCGGTTGATTGGTCACAGCGATCAGGGCGGACGTCCTGATGGCGTTCAGGTTATGGTTCATCGGGGATATGCCTACATTGGGCACATGGTGTCGCAAGGGGTATCCATCGTCGACGTCCGCGATCCGAAAAACCCCAAACCGGCCGGATTCATCGCCGCGCCGACCGGCACCTGGAACATCCATCTGCAAACCCACGACGATTTATTGCTGGTGGTCAACGCGCGCGACCTGTTCGCCGATGCCCACTTTGCGGAAGAAAAGGTCTACTACACCCGTTCCGTGGCGGATACGG
Source organism: Musicola keenii (assembly GCF_014855505.1). Classification (NCBI taxonomy): domain Bacteria; kingdom Pseudomonadati; phylum Pseudomonadota; class Gammaproteobacteria; order Enterobacterales; family Pectobacteriaceae; genus Musicola; species Musicola keenii. Next base: position 85,264 of record NZ_JAAWVW010000004.1, read on the forward strand.
TCAGCACCCGGCAGCAGGATAAAACATGGAGCGCCGGGCTGCGGATTTTTGATATCTCCACGCCGGATCGCCCGCAGGAAATCAGCTTTCTGCCGCTCGACGGCATCGGCATCCATCGCATCTGGTACGTGGGCGGCCGTTGGGCCTACGTCTCTGCGTTGCTCGACGGTTACAGCGACTATATTTTCCTGACCATCGATTTGGCTGACCCTCGCAGGCCGGAGGTTGCCGGCCGCTATTGGCTGCCGGGGATGCACACCGCGGGCGGCGAACACCCCGGTTGGCCGGAGGGCAAACGCTACGCGCTACACCATGCGATCGTTAGCGGCGATACCGCTTACGGCAGTTGGCGCGACGGCGGCCTGACACTGCTGGATGTCAGCGATCGCACCCAACCGACGCTCATCAGCCACCGCAACTGGAGCCCGCCGTTTGGCGGCGGTACGCACACCGCGCTGCCATTGCCGGATCGCGACTTGCTGATCGTACTGGATGAAGCGGTACTGGATAATCAGGAAGATGGCGAGAAACTGATTTGGGTCTTCGACATCCGTGATCCGGCTAACCCGGTGAGCATCGCCACCTTCCCGCAGCCGCATGAAACGGACTACGTCAAAAAGGGTGCGCACTTCGGCCCGCACAATCTGCATGAAAACCGGCCAGGCAGTTTCATCAGTTCCTCGCTGATCTTCGCGACCTATCAGAATGCCGGGGTACGCGCCTACGACATCAGCAACCCATATCATCCCAAAGAAACCGGCGCATTAGTGCCCGCCGCGCCGGAACGCATGATCGACCAACGCCCGGGGCGCCCTCGAGTGATTCAGTCGTGCGATGTGTTTGTGGATGCGCAAGGGATTATCTACAGCACCGACTACAACGCAGGTCTGTCGATTATTGAGTACCGCGGATAGTTCGTGATGCGTTCAGGAGAAGTAGCCCGCGACCGCGGGCTGTAGCGCGCCGTCAACTGATGCGGGCGCACATCACGGCATACTGACGGCAATGTTCGCCAGGAAAACACACCGGTAAATGTGGTGATGCTGTTTTCATTAATCCTGCGCGAATCGCGCCCTGCGGCCGTTAGCGGTTGTGGAACCAGCGCGGATCGATATTGCCCATGTCGATACCGTATAGACTGGAAATCGACAACAGCGCGGCAAGCCAGTGATAAACCTCACGCTTGTCGCGTTCAGCACTCAGCGTTTCTTTTCGGGTAGCGCGTTTCCCTATTCCTCTGAAACGTTTTGCGACAGCAAGCATCATGTTCACCTCCACCTGTTGGTTCAAACCGGAATACGCTCAGGTATTGAGTTAATCGAAGAATGCACCCAAAAGGAAATATGGCTTTCTGCGGTGGATATCCGGAAATATGCTAAGAGCCAGCGGTAATGGTTTGGTCGTCGGGCATCGAGCAACAGATAGGCTGACGCCTGGTGTAGTGCAATTTACCCAGCACTCGAGCCCACATTCGGGATAATGGCGCCGCACCCGCGTGACCCGGCGCTCGACATCGCCCATCGTTCGTTTTCCGGTCCGTCTCGTCTCAGGCGAAATACTGGCGCATCAAAATCTCCGCACCGTCGTCAATCGCCTTGTGGATCGCCCTGACGCTGCGCTCGCTGTCACCTGCCGCCAGCGCCTCCAGCAATTCATCGTAATTGTGGTGCCCCTGCGCCGTTTCGGTGGACTGCGGATAAAGATAGTTAAAACAAGGACCAATGCGGACCCACAACTGCTCGATCAGCGAGGTCAACGTCGGCATCCGCGCATCGTCGTACAGCCGGAAACGAAATGTCCGATTGGCCTGCAGCGCCAGTTCAACGTTCCCCGCCAGCTTAGCGTCGCGAAATGCGCTGCAGAACTGCGCCAGCACCACCCGCTCCTCCTCGGTCATCCGCTGCGACGCCGCCGCAACAGCCATCCCTTCCAGATGCTTGCGGATCAGAGTGATCTCCTGGTAACAGGTCAGCGAAATCTCCGGCACCATGAACGCCTGGGCGGGGGCGGCATCCAGCGCGCCGGACGACGCCAGCCGCAGCAAAGCCTCGCGAACCGGCGTGATGCTGGTGCCCAGCTGTTCGGCAATCTCTTTGGTGATCAGTCTCGCGCCCGGTTTCAACGCCCCAACAATCAGTGCGCTCTTCAATTTTCCCTCGACCTGCATGGTCAGGCTGACACGTTGCGCTTTCTCCAACTCCAGCATGCTTTTTTCCTATAGCAAAAAACCAAATTTGCAATTGCGGTTTACTGATTGGCCTGTCATATATGAAGTATATAGGATATATCATGTATCTTTAAGCTCAATATATACACCGGTTGACGCCATCCATCGTGTGAGCTCAGACCGGAAAGGCCGGATACCACGTTTGCTGTTATCAGGCTGTGTTCCTCAATGAACCCGGCGCGGCAGGTTCGTCATCAGACAAGACTGAGACATCATTCATCTCAGAGCGGTTGGTGAGCACGCCGTGGCGACGAAATCCTCGGCAGTCACGCCATTGAGGAACACAGCCTGTATTTTCCAGTCATGTCCGTTGCCGGACACAGGTATAAGGATTGATGTAATGAAACATTCTGTCCGTACTATTGCTTCTTTGGTTGTGCTGTTCAGTTTGCTTTCGCCCGCCGGCCGGGCTAGCGAACTGGTGATTGGCCAACCTGCTTCCGCCACCGCCATGGATCCCGGCTTCCTCAAGGAAGCCGCCACTCTCGTCGACAACATTTTCGATACGCTGGTGTTGCGCGACGCCGATATGCGGCTGCAACCTGGCCTCGCCACCGCCTGGAAAGCGCTGGATGCCACCACCTGGCAGTTCGATCTTCGGCAGGGCGTCACCTTCACCAACGGGGAACCGGTCAACGCCGCGGCGGTGAAATTCTCCATCGATCGGATTCTGGATCCGGCCAATAAGGCGCCGACCATCTCTTATATCCGTACCATCGCCTCGGTGGAAGTCACCGGCGATTATCAGGTACGCATTCACACGCAAGGTCCGGACCCACTGCTGCCCACGCGCATGAGCCGCTACCCGACGTACATCGTTCCGCCCGCCTATATCAGTAAGGTCGGCGCGGCGGAATTCGCCCGCAGGCCGATCGGCAGCGGCGCTTACCTTATGAAAGAGTTTATTCCCGACGAGCGGGTGGTGATGCAGGCCAATCCGAACTACTGGCGCGGTAAGCCCGCCATCGACCAGGTCATCTGGCGCCCAATACCTGAAGCTACCGCCCGCATCACCGCCTTACTGACCGGTGAGGTGCAACTGGTGGACGGCGTACCGGCCAACCTGGTACCGGCGTTGCAAAACAAGCCTGGCGTACGGCTGGAACAGGTGCAAGGCGGCGGGTTAACTATCTATCTGGGGCTGAAGAACAACCAGAAACCGTTGGATGACGTCCGGGTGCGTCAGGCCATCTCGCTGGCGCTGAACCGTCAGGCATACACCAGTCAGTTACTGCATGACTTCGGCACGCCGACCGGCACCCTGCCGCGGCCGAAGGATTTCGGCTATCTGGATATTCCAGCGCCGAAACAGGACATCGTCAAAGCCAAAGTCCTGCTGCAGCAAGCCGGCTACCCGGATGGATTCAGCCTGAAATTCCAGGCGCCGCGCCGCTACATCGCCAGCGCCGAAGTGGCGCAGGCCATCGTGCAGGATCTGGCCGCCATCGGCATCAAAGTGCAGTTGGAAGTGCCGGAATGGTCGGTGTACACCCAGCAGGTGGCCTCCGGCAAGCAGGCGGAACTGTATATGCTGGCCTGGGGATCGACCCAGACGCTGGACGCAGACGCCGCGCTCTACCCGGTGCTGCATTCGGGCGAACCCTACTCCACCGTCAATTCGCCGGAGTTGGATACCTTGCTGAACGACAGCCGCGCCACCGTCGACAGCCAGAAGCGCGAGCAGATCCTGCATAAAATCCAGCAGTGGGTGGCCGAGCAACAGCCGCTGATCCCGCTCTACCGCGAAGATTCGCTCTACGCCGGTAGCGACAAATTGCATTTCACCGGCCGGGCCGACGCCCGCATCCCCTTGTTCGATCTGACGCTGCAATGATCGCCGCGCCCCGACGTTCCGCTCGCCGTCGCCGTTTCTACGGCGACGGCGTACTCGGCGGCCTGCTGATCGTCATGGTGTTGGCGGCGGCCCTGCTGGCACCGCTGCTGCCGCTGGCCGATCCGCTGGCCGGCAGTTTGACGGACATTTTCCTACCGCCGGGCAGCGTCAGCGCCTCCGGCCACCACTGGCTGGGCACCGATCAGCTGGGTCGCGATCTGCTGTCCCGCATACTGGCGGGCACGCGGTTATCGCTGACAGTGGTAATGCTGGCGGCGTCGATCGCCGTGGTGCTCGGCAGCCTGCTCGGCATGATCGCCGGCTACGCCGGCGGTTGGCTTGACGCGCTGATCATGCGTCTTATCGACATCCAACTGGCGGTGCCCTTTATTTTATTGATCCTGCTGGTGATGGTGCTGTTCGGCACCAACCTGCAAAACATCGTCATCATCATGGGCGTCACCAGTTGGGCGGTTTACGCCCGCGTCGCACGGGCTAAGACGCTGGAAATCCGGGAGTTGGAATTCATCGAAGCGGTTCGTGCGATGGGCTTTTCCGCCCCACGCATACTGCTGCGTCATATTCTGCCCAACCTGGCGACGCCGTTAGTGGTGTTGTTAACGCTGGATATTCCGCGCCTGATTGTGCTGGAAGCGTCGATCGGCTTTCTTGGCATGGGCGTCCAGCCGCCGACCCCGACCCTCGGCAATCTTATCGGCGAAGGGCGCTCTTATCTGCTGCTGGCGCAATGGCTGGTGCTGTGGCCCGGCGTGGTTATCGCCGCACTGGTCGTCGGCTGCAACCTGCTGGGCGACGCGCTGCTGCGCCGCACCCACACGAGGCTCGAATAACATGCCACGCTATATTTTCTCGCGCATCGGGCAAGCCGTGTTAGTCATGTTCGGCGTATCGCTGCTGATTTTTTACAGCCTGCATCTGACCGGCGACCCGGCGGCGCTCATGATGCCACCGGGCTCCAACCAACAGGAGATCGATGTCTTTCGTCACAGCATGGGATTCGACCAGCCGTTGTTGCAGCAGTACGGCCGTTACCTCGGCAATGTGCTGCGCGGCGACCTCGGCGCTTCGCTGCGTTACGAGCAGCCGGTGGTCAGCCTGATCGCGGCGCGTATTCCAGCGACGCTGCTGCTGGCGGCGACCGCTCTGGCCTGGAGCACGGCGGCCGGCCTGTTGCTCGGCATCGTCAGCGCCGTCTGGCGACATTCGGTCTGGGATCTACTGGCCCGGCTGCTGGCGTTCAGCGGACAGGCCATCCCGGTGTTCTGGCTCGGGCTGCTGCTGATTATCCTGTTCAGCCTCAATCTGCACTGGCTGCCCTCCGGCGGCTATGGCAGCGCCAGCCAGTTGCTGATGCCCGCCGTCAGCCTGGGCGCCTACTACATGAGCGCCATCGCCCGGCTGGTGCGGGCCAGCCTGATCGATGTATTGCAGCAGGACTATATTCGCACCGCGCAGGCCAAAGGGCTGAGCCAGACGCGCATCCTGATCCGCCATGCGCTGCGCAACGCACTGATCCCGGTAGTGACCGTCCAGGGCATGTATTTTGCGTCTTTGCTGGGGGGCGCGCTGGTCACCGAGATCATTTTTGCCTGGCCGGGTATCGGCCGGCTGGCGGTACAGGCGATCCAAAACCGCGATTTCCCGCTGGTGCAGGCCATCGTATTGCTGGCGGCTCTGGTGTTTGTGGTCGTCAACTTACTGATCGACCTGCTGTATGTGGTGCTCAATCCGAGGATAAAACTGTGACCGGGCAACGAACCGATCTGTTGGAAGAAACGCTGGCGCTGTTGACGGCCATCACGCCGTTTCAAAGCGTTAGCGGCAATCTGTCACAGCAGCGCACGCTGGCCGCCTGGCTGGAACAGTGGCTGCAGACCCACCTCAACGCCCAGGTCGTCTACCCGGTCAGCCGGCAATTGCAGCTCGACCGACCGCCGTTGGTGCACGTAAGGATCGACATCGGCGCCCGCACCTCGTTGACGCTCTACAACATGTACGATGTGATGCCCGCCGACGCCGAAGGCTGGCAGTCCGATCCCTTCAACGGCGTCATTACCCGCCGGGCGGACAAAGGCGACGTGTTTGTAGCGCGCGGCGCGGAAAACAACAAAGGGCCGCTGGCGGGCATGCTGGCGGTCGTACGCCAGCTGTGGCGCTCCGGTCGGCTGCGCGTCAATCTGGATATCTTGCTGGAAGGGGAAGAGGAAACCGGCAGCGGCCATCTGCGGCGCTATCTGGCCCGGCAGCCTTGCCCGGTCGCGGCGTCGCAGGCGGTGCTGTTTCCGTCATTGTGCGAATACGGCGGCGGCCCGCCGCGCATTTATCTGGGCTTTACTGGGCTGACCTCCGCGCGATTGCAGGTGAACGGCGGCGATTGGGGCGGCCCGCAGGCGGCAGTCCACGCCAGTAACGCCGCCTGGATCGCCAACCCGGCCTGGCGGTTGACGCAGGCGCTGGGGCGGATAGCGCCTGCCGAACAGAATGGCGTATTGCTCACCTGCCAGCCGGACGACGACGCGCAAGCACTGCTGACGCCGCTGGCTTCCCGTTTCGTTGTCGCCGATGAGCTGCGCTTTCGTCGCAGCGCCCGGCTGGCGATCGAGGGCGATACGCTGCATTGCCTCAACCATCTGCTGGGCAGCGCGGTACTCAACATCGCCGAAATCCATACCCTGCCAGCCGGCGGACGCGGCGTGATTCCCTACGCTGCATCCGCCGAACTGGCGCTGCGCGTGCCGCCGCATCTCGACCCGCAAACACTGCTGCATGACATCCGGTACGCCTTGTCACGCCCGGAACTGGACGGCGTCGCGCTACATATCGCCGATAGCTATCCCGGCTGTCGCTTCGGTATGCAGGATGCGGGGGTGGCCGAGCTGCTGCACAGCTACCGGCGGCAACAGGCCGAGCCGGATATCTGGCCGTGGGCGCCGGGATGCGCCCCTGCTTACGCCTTTGCACCGATCGCGCCCGCCTTTCTGATTGGCGGGCTCGGTGAAGGCGGCAACGCGCACGGCATCGACGAATTCGCCACGCTGCGCGGTCTGACGCGATTTACCCAATCGCTTGTCGACTGGCTGGGCGCTTTTTACGACCCTCCCCGCACCGCCGGGGAACACACCGAAAACAGGAATGACGTATGAAAACACTGGCTGATTTTGAGCGCGTCACGCTGGGATTTTTCCCCACCCCACTGGAGCCGCTGCCGCGTCTGGGCGACGATCTCGGCATTTCGTTGTCGATTAAACGCGACGATTACACCGGGTTCGGCGGCGGCGGCAACAAAGTACGCAAACTGGAATACCTGATGGCCGACGCCTGCCGCCGGCAGGTGAACGTGGTGATCACTACCGGCGGCCATCAGTCCAACCATGCCCGCATGGTGGCGGCTGCGGCGCGTAAATACGGCATGAAGCCGGTGCTGGTGTTGCGCGGCCATGCGCCCGACGCCTATCAGGGCAATTTGCTGCTCGACCGGCTGTTTGGCGCGGAGCTGGAATTTCTCGACCCGGACGCCTATTTCACCCAGATTGACGGCGCCATGCAGGCGCACGCCGACGCGGCGCTGGCCCGCGGCGAAAAACCGCTGGTCATTCCGCTGGGCGGTGCGACGCCGCTCGGCGCGCTGGGTTACGTCCGCGCAGTCGAAGAAATGGCGGCGCAGTTGAGCGAACGCGGCGATAATCCGCCGGATTACCTCGTCGCGCCCTGCGGTTCCGGCGGAACGCTGGCGGGCCTCTACGTCGGCGCCCGCCGCTATTGGCCGCAGACGCGCATCATCGGTATCAGCGTCAGCGCCAAGTCCGAATGGTTTCAGACGCGCATCGCCGTCATGGCGCAGGCATGCGCCGATCTGCTGGAATGGGATCAGCGTTGGCTGCCCGAAGACATCCAGGTAGAGGACGGCTACGTAGGCGCCGCTTATGACGTGCCGTCTCCCGGCGGCATCGATGCTATCTATCAGGCGGCGCAGTGCGAAGGCGTGCTGCTTGATCCAGTCTATACCGGCAAAGCCATGCACGGCCTGTTCGCACTGGTGGCGCAGCGGCGCATCCTGCCGGGCAGCCGGGTCGTCTTTATCCACTGCGGCGGATCCCCCGCGCTGTACCCCTTCGCGCAACGCTTACTGGAGGCCTGAGCATGCCGGCGCCGTTACGCTTTCTCAATCAGTCCCAGGTGCGAGCACTGGGCGGCGAAGACCCGCAGCAGGCGTTTCTCGACGTGGTGGATACCGTGCACCTGCTGCGTCAGGGAACGGCGAGTATGCCGGCGGAAACCCACGTCGGATTGGACACGCCTGGAGGGAAAGTCTATGCCCTGCCCGCTCGCGTCGGCGGCCGATTCAACATTACCGGGGTGAAATGGACCGCGCATCGCCCCGACGCCGACGATGGTTTCCCGATGGCGATGACGCTGACGCTGCTCAACCGGGCGGACAACGGCGTTCCTATTGGGCTGCTGGAGAGCGGCGGTCTGACCGCGGCCCGCACCGCCGCCGTATCGGCAGTGGCGCTGCATTACGCCGCGCCCAGGCCGGTGGAGCGGGTATTGCTGCTGGGCGCGGGTGTGCAGGCCCGCGCCCACCTCGCCATGCTGCAAACACTGTTCCCGCATCTCGCCCAAGTCACCTGCTGGAATCGCACGCCCGCGCACTTAAAGCAGATGTTGGTCGGTGCCGGACGTTCCCCCTGGCTCATCGTCGCCAAAACCAAGCTACAGGACGCACTGCAGCAGCCCTACGACGCGTTGATCAGTTGCACCGGCAGCCCGACGCCGATACTGACGCCCGAGGCGATGCGCGACGGCACGTTGCTGATTCAGGCGGGCTACCACGAAGCCGCGTTTGAAACCATCCGCCGCGCTACGCAGGTGGTGGTGGATGCCTGGGGCGATTTCTGCCGCACCAGCGCCAAAAGCCTGTTCCAAATGTTTCGCGCCGGCCAGTTTACCGAACGCCAGGTTGCCGCCGATCTGACGCAGTTGATTGTGGACGGCTGGCGGGCGACGCCGAACGATCGGATCTACTTTTCTTCGTTCGGCCTCAACGTGTTCGATATCGCGCTGGCGGGGCGGGTGCTGCAACAGGCCGCCGCCAGCAACACCGGTACCGCGTTGCCGCTGTTTACAGGATCCCCGTTATGCTGATAGATGCTTCCACCTTGCGCCGGCGCCTGGCGACAGGGGAAAAATTCGACCTGATTGATGTCCGAGATCACGTCGATTGGCGACAGGCCACATTGCCCGATGCCCACCATCTCAATGTGTATGACTATTTCATTCCTGACGCCACCGAAGCGGGCGTGCAGCAGATGGCGGCGTCTTTCCTGCACGCCTGGCGACAACTGCCGCTGCGCCCTGACGCCACCCCGGTGTTTTTTGAACACCAAGTGGGCATGCGTTCGCCGCGCGGCGTCTGGTTTTGCGAACTGGCGGGCGAACGCAGCCCGCTACTGCTGGACGGCGGGTTGACCGCCTGGCGGCTGGCGGGCGGGGCGGTGTCGCCGGGCCGGGGGATCAGCGCCGTCGTCAGCGCGTCGCACCATGTGCCGCTGCCGGTCGATTTCCGGCGCGAACATACCGCCACCCGCGATGAAGTCATCCATGCGGACGGCGTAACGACCCTCATTCTCGATGCCCGCCGCCCCACCGAATTCGACGGTAGCTTTGCGCATCCGTGCTGTCCGCGTGCGGGCCGGATCCCCGGCGCAATACTGCTGTTCTGGGAAGATATGGTTCATGGCGGGCGTTTTCTAGCGCCGGAAGAGATTGCCCGTCGAGCGCAGGCCGCTGGGTTGCAACCGCATCAGCGCATTATCGCCTACTGCCACCGCGGCGCGCGCGCGGCCACCGTCACCACCGCATTGCGGCTGGCAGGCTATACCCGGCTGGCGGTATACGTCGGTTCCTGGCATGAATGGGCCGAACACCAGGAACTGCCGCTGCAACGCGGTGCGCCGACGGGCGCCGGCCCTCAGGCCTGATCCCGATCACCGGGCGGCGCGTCGTTGGCGCGCCGCTGCGCCAGTGACTGGCGGATATCCGGCGCCGCCGCCACCAACCGTCGAGTGTATTCATGAGCGGGACGATCGAGCACCTGTTCGGTCGTTCCGCGCTCAACGATAACCCCATGGTACAACACCACCACCCGATCGCAGATCTGACGCACAGCGCCCAGATCATGGCTGATGAACAGGATGCTCAACCCCAGCGTCGCCCGCAGTTGGCCGAGCAACGTCAGTATCTGCCCGCGCACCGATACATCCAGCGCGGACACCGCTTCGTCCGCCACCAACAGTTCAGGTTCCAGCGCCAACGCACGCGCAATGACGATGCGCTGACGCTGACCGCCGGAAAATGCGCCGGGCCGCCGCCCGGCATGGTGCGGTTCCAGCCCGACGCGCATCAGTAATGCCGCCACCCGGGCCGGGATCTCGCCGGCCGGGCACAACCGGTGTACCCGCAGCGGTTCAGCAATCTGTTCACCGACGCTCATTGCCGGGTCAAGGCTGGCGTAGGGATCCTGAAAAATAATCTGCGCTCGCCGGCGCAGTTGCCGACGCTGACGGCGATCCGCCTGACCGAGGTCGATACCGTCAAACTCCACCACGCCGTCATCCACCGGGATCAACCCAATCGCCGTGCGCCCCAGCGTCGTCTTACCCGATCCCGACTCGCCGATCAGCCCGACAATTTCTCCCCGCTCCACCGTCAGCGAAGCGGCGTGCAGCACGGTATGAGATCGCCCCGGAAAAAATGGCACGGCGGCCGGCTGCGCGTAGGATTTCGTAACGTTCTCCAGCCGGATTAACGGGTTATCGCTCTGCGCCACCTGCCGGGCGGCGGCCGGTTCCGGCTGCGACGCGGCGATCAGTTTACGGGTGTAAGCCGCCTGCGGACGGCTGAGCAAAACCGGGACATCCCCTTGTTCGACGATATTCCCCTGATGCATCACGCAGGCGCGATGGGCATAGCGCGCCACTACGCCAAGATCATGGGTAATAAGCAACACGCCCATTCCCCGCTCCCGTTGCAGTTCCTGCAACAAATCCAGAATCTGCGCCTGAATGGTGACATCCAGGGCGGTGGTCGGCTCATCGGCTATCAGCAACGACGGTTTACAACTGATGGCGCTGGCGATCATCACCCGTTGCCGCATGCCGCCGGAAAGCTGATGGATATACTGCCTGGCGCGCCGGGCCGGTTCGACGATACCGACTCGCTCCAACAGCGCAATGGCTTCCCGCTGCGCCTGACGCCAGCCCAAACGCCGATGCCGCACCAGCACTTCCGCAATCTGTTCTCCGACCGTCAACACCGGGTTCATACTGCTCATCGGTTCCTGAAAAACCATGCCGATACGCTGCCCGCGCACCTGCGGCGCGTAGGCGTATCCCGGCGCTGCGATCGTCTGCCCGTCAAGACGCACCTCGCCAGCGGCATGATGCAGCCCTTCCGGCAGCAATCCCACCAGTGACAGAGCGCTCAGGGTTTTACCGGAACCCGATTCCCCGACCAACGCCACAATCTCCCCGGCGTGAACATGGAAGGCAATGTGATTCACCAGCGGCTTATCTCGGAAAGTTCGGATCGCCAGATCGGTAACGGTCAACAGTGGGGATGCGGAAGTCATAGCGGTGTACCGGTCAGAAAACAGATTGATGATATATAATATATTCTTTGCACAACCCCGGCTCAATCATAGGGTCAGTCGATTTTCTGATGGCTTATAGCCGGGGGTTATCAGGAATGCGGAATGCCCGCCAGGCGCGCCGATGCAGGACGACGTCGAATAAAAAAACCGCTTGTCTTAAAGATCTCGCGGCGTGGGAAGCCGTCTCCGACGGCCAGTACGGGGCAATGCTATCGGGTAGAAAAATCAGTCCGCGCCGCCCATCGCTGAAACACACCGGAGAGGAGCAGGAAAACGCCTCTCCGGCGGTCGCCTCGCAAGTCATACGGCTTAACGGACTCGCATGACGCAGGGCGCGGTCTTATCTATGCCGCCACTCAGGACAGCGCCAACACCGACACCCACATCGGCCCCTGGCCGACCGCATAACGCGCCAGCGGCGTCAGCCCGCCGTTGCCCGCATCAATACGATACACTTCGATATGGTGGGATTTCTGCCCGGCGGAAATCAGGTACTGGCCGGTATGGTCGAGATTAAAACCGCGGGGCTGGGTTTCCGTCGGTTGATGACCGAGTAGCGTCAACGCACTGCCGTCTTCCGCCACCTGGAGGATACTGATCAGGCTAGCGGTGCGATCAGTGGTGTAAAGATGGCGTCCGTCCGGCGTGATATGGATATCCGCCGACCAGCAAGTACCGTTGAAATCCGCCGGCATCGCATTCAGCGTCTGCACCCGGCGAATCTGTCCATCGAGTGCATAGACGTCCACGGAGCTATCCAACTCATTCACACAGTAGGCGAAACGCTGGTTCGGGTGGTACGCCATATGGCGCGGACCCGCGCCTGCCGCCGTGTTCTGCTCTTCCGGCTGATGTGGCGTCAACGTGCCGTCGATGCCGAGGTCATACAAACGGATACGATCTTGTTTCAGACAGGGTGCCCACAGAACGCGGTTTTCCGGATCGATATTGGAAGAGTGGCACCCTTCCAGACCGTCTAGCTGCTGAATCGGCGCGGCCACTACCCCCTCAACGCCGATCGGGCTGACGCTGAGGCAGGCGTTACTATAGGAAGCGCTGAACAAAAAACGTCCCTGCAAATCGGTGGACAGGTGAGTCGGGCTACCCGGCAACGGCGCGACGCCCGCCTGCGTCAGGCACCCTTGTTCATCAATGCGATAGCTAATCACCCGGAACTCCGGCCGCACGCCGACGTACAGATGACGATTGTCCGGTGCAATGGTCATCGGCTGTACCTGCCCAGGAACGTCAACCACCTGGAGCAGACTCAGTTCACCACTGGCCGCCAGTTGCCAGACGTGAATCTGCTGGCTTTCCGGGCTGGCGATATAAACCACTTGCTGCATTCAATTCTCCTTGTTAATTCGGATGGCCGGCCGCGCCGACGCCATCACTGATAAATCGGATCATTTCTCATGCCGTACACAGGGAAACGGGAATAAATCACAGAATAAAGAACCATTAACCTGTCGACCTGCCTGCATCCAGTGTACCATCGCCAAGAATGCTTCTGACAACCGGATGAGAGATCTATGACCTACCGTGTAATCGCCCTGGACCTTGACGGCACCCTGTTAACCCAAAAGAAAACCATTCTTCCCGAATCGCTGATGGCGCTGGAACTGGCCAAACAAGCGGGCATCAAGATCCTGATCGTTACCGGACGGCACCATTCGGCCATTCACCCTTTTTATCAGGCGCTAGAGCTGGATACTCCCGCTATCTGCTGCAACGGCACTTATTTGTATGATTATCAGACCCAGCGGGCATCCTGCGCCAATCCACTGCAACCACATCAGGCGCGTCAGGTGCTGGACATGCTGGAGCACTTCGCTATCCACGGGCTGATGTACGCCGACGACACCATGATGTATCAGCACACCACCGGTCATATCACCCGTTCACTGGCCTGGTCGCAGACGCTGCCGGAGCATCAACGCCCGGCGTTCCAGCAGGTGGAAAATCTGCACGTCGCCACCCACGATGCCGGCAATATCTGGAAATTCGCCACCTCGCACGCCGACAGCGCGGCGCTGAATGAATTCGCCGCTTCGGTGGAGCACGAACTGGGTTTGGCCTGTGAATGGTCGTGGATCGATCAGGTCGATGTGGCGCAAACCGGCAACAGCAAAGGCAACCTGTTGCAGCGTTGGGCGGCATCGCAGGGCATCGCCATGAACGAGATCGTGGCCTTCGGCGATAACTTCAACGACATCAGCATGCTGTCCAACGTAGGGCTAGGCGTGGCGATGGGCAACAGCGCCGACGACGTGAAAGCGCGTGCCGATCTGGTGATCGGCCACAACGAACAACCGGGCATCGCCGATATCATCATGAGCAGAGTGTTGAACTAAACCGGAATGATTATCCCGGTGTGCGGCAGAGGATACGGCCGGCGCAGCCATCACCGTCAGTAACGGCGCGCCGGGCGTTTTCTGTTTTTTATGTCGCCATACAGTTACCGCAACATTATGACGTGATAGAGACGCTTTTTATCTGAGCATACAGCCACTGATAGGGCCGCAACGCCAGCTCATCCCGCGCCCAGGTGGTGATTCTGGCCCACAACGCTTGCTCGCCAATCGCCAGCTTAACCTCCACCTGATCACCCACTTCTATGCATTCCAGCACCTTGGCCGCCAGAATATTGCGGATACTGCTGACCGGTGGCCGCTGCATCACCAGCGATACATCGGCGGCGTTGACGCGAATGCGCAACGTCTCCCCTTTCGGTGCGTCGAGCCGCCCCACCCACAGGTGTTGCTCGCCCAGCGACAGCGCCGTCATCGCATAATTCGGATGGTGTTCCAGCACGGTAACTTTCAGCACGCTGCTCTGTTCACCCTGCGGCAGCCAGGCACGCAACGCGGTGCTGGCCCAGACTTCCTCCAGCGGCCCCTGCGCCTTGATCTGGCCTTTGTCCAACACCACCACGCGATCCGCCAAGCGCAATACCTCTTCTAGGCTGTGGCTGACGTACAAGATCGGGGTGTTGACCTCTTTTGATAGCCGTTCCAGATAGGGCATCAGTTCACGCTTGCGGGGAAGATCCAACGACGCCAGCGGCTCATCCATCAACAGCAATTCCGGTGCCGTCAACAACGCGCGCCCTATCGCCACCCGCTGTTTTTCACCACCCGAGAGCGTCATTGGATAACGGCGCAACAGAGGGTCGATACCCAATAGCTGTACGATGTCGTCAAACTGTGCCGCCATTTTTTCCGCCATGCCATAGCGCAGATTGCCTTGCACGCGATAGTGAGGAAACAGACGAGCATCCTGGAAGACGTAACCGATCCGTCGTTGTTCCGGCGGTAGGAAAACCCGCATATCACTGTCAGACAGCACCCGCTCATTAAGCTGAATGCGTCCTTGATCGGGTTTGGTCAACCCGACAATCGCGTTGATCAGTGAGGTTTTCCCCGCACCGGATACGCCAAACACCGCAGTAATGCCGCTGGACGGCAGCGTGGTTTTCACGCACAGCGACAAATCGCCCAGTTGCTGGGTAAAATCCAATTGCAGCATTATCCCCCCAGCCGCTTACGGCCCCACTGTGTCAGCCACTCCGATAGCAGCAATGAAAGCAATGAAAGCGCAATGGCGATAACACAGAGCCGGGCGGCCAGCATTTCCGCCCCCGGCGTTTCAATCAAGGTATACATGGCTGATGGGATGGTACGGGTTTCGCCCGGAATATTGGAAACAAAGGTGATGGTCGCGCCGAACTCCCCCAGCGAGCGGGCAAAGGCCAGCACGGTGCCCACCACAATGCCGGGCAGCGTCAGCGGCAAGGTTATGGTGAAAAATACCCGCCACGGGCCGGCGCCCAACGTGCGGGCCGCCAGTTCGAGCCGACGATCCACGGCTTCCAGCGCCAGTCGTATCGCCCGCACCATCAGCGGAAACGACACCACCGCCGAGGCCAGCGCGGCACCATGCCAACTGAAGCTGAAGCTGAAACCAAACCATTCATACAACCAGGCGCCGATCACTCCCTTGCGGCCCATCCCTATCAACAGCAGATAACCAATCACCACCGGCGGCAACACCAGCGGCAAATGGATAATGCTGTCGAGCAGGGATTTTCCGGGGAACCGGCAACGCACCAACACCCAAGAAGCCAGAATCCCCAGCGGCAGGCTGAAAAACACCGCCACCACCGAAACGCGGAGACTGAGTTCTACGGCCTGCCATTCATAATCGTTGAGTATCATCAGCGCGGTGTAAAGCCGTAACGTTTGAACACGGCGGCCGCCTGCGGCGTTTTCAGGTAGTCAAAGAAAGCCTTGACCGCTGCGTTATTATGACCCTTGACGATCGCCATCGGGTATTCCACCGGTTTATGGGTATCGGCGGGGAAGATACCGACCACTTTCACCTTAGTGCTGGCGACGGCATCAGACCCATACACAATGCCCAGCGGCGCTTCTTCGCGCTCCACCAGCACCATGGCGGCACGCACGTCGTTAGCCCGCGCCATCAACGGAGAGAGCGTATCCCAGGCTTTCAATTTCTGCAGCGCTTCCTTAGCGTAAATACCGGCCGGCACGTGATCTGGATCGCCGACGGACAGGCGACCGCCTTTCAGCAGGCTTTTCCAATCCGTGGTGTCGTTGATTTTAATGCCCTTGATCTCGGAAGACTTAGGCGCAATCACCACCAGCTCGTTGCCCAGCAGAGTATAGCGCGTGTCGTTTTCCATCAGCTGTTTGTCTTGCGCGTAGTCCATCCACTGCTGATCGGCCGAAATGAACATATCGGCGGGCGCCCCTTGCTCAATCTGACGAGCCAGCGTTGAAGAAGACGCAAAGGATGACACGATGGACACCTCTTTACCCTGCTGATACTGCGTGGCGATCTCCTGCAACGCATTGGTCAACGACGCGGCGGCGAACACCGTCACTTTTTCCTGTGCAGCGTAAGCGCCTGCGGTCATTCCCAGAGTCAACGTGGCGGTAGCCAGCCATTTAGTCCACTGCAATTGCATAGATTCCTCCCAGCATTTATCGTTGTGTAAAAACCAATATAACGATAAATATCGAATCTACTACGATTTTTCATTGTTCTGACGCAAAAAAACGCCGTTCGTCACACGTCAAAGGCATAAAAAACGCCGGGAACGTTTTTCAATCGCGCCTGACGTCCGTGCGTTGGTGGCGTACAGAGATGTACGTCATAAAAAAACCCGACGTCGCATAAACGGCGACGCCGGGTTTTTATTGGGATTCGCAATAAAATATTGTGTTATTTGCTCACCAAGGAAGCATCTCGGCGGCTGCCCATACCAATGGCGGAGAACAGGTTGAACAGTTCTCCCAACCCATAAATAGCGCCCAAAATCACCGCCATCATCACCGGTACCATACATACTGCAAACAACAGACTTTTCAGCAATTCCAACATGTTGACCTCACTTCTTACCAGACTGACCGCATTCAGCCAGCAATGCTTTTCTTCAGGGTGGGTTATCATACGGCAGTCTACCTGAACCGAGGGAATTCATACGTCCATTTGTGCGATTTCCTCACCGATATATACCCTAAATCATTCAGATGCAGGCCGCTATATACACATCGGCATATTATACGTCGGCACTTTGGGACAATCGTTATCCGCGCCTTGTCACGCAATAACCAGAGGAATACCCAAAAACTTACCTCGGTAAGCGGCAGGATCGAACAGCGACATTGCCGTGGGCTGCGGTGAAAACAGCGAGTTGTGTCGCGAAAGAGGCAAGCCCATGGAGGGAAGGAGTAATGAAGTCAAAGGGATGACAGGTATAATCTATTGAATAATCACTAATACGGAACCTTGCCATGCAAGCAGAAATTCTTCTTACCCTCAAACTGCAGGAACGTCTGTTCGCCGATCCCCGACGTATTACCCTGCTGAAACAGATCAAACAGACCGGTTCAATCAGCCAGGGAGCAAAACTGGCCGGTATCAGCTACAAAAGCGCCTGGGATGCCATCAACGACATGAATTTGTTGTCGGAACAAACCATCGTCGAACGCTCCACCGGCGGCAAAGGCGGTGGCGGTGCACTGCTGACGCGCTACGGCGACCGGCTGCTGCAGCTGTATGATCTGCTGGCGCAAATCCAGCAAAAGGCGTTTGACGCGCTGCAACAGGACAACCTGCCGCTCGACAGCCTATTAGCGGCCATCGCCCGTTTTTCACTACAAACCAGCGCCCGCAACCAATTTTTTGGAACGGTGCTGGAACGGGATCATCAGCAGGTTCAGCAGCATTTAGCGATCCTGCTGGCAGACGGCAAAACCCGATTGCAGGCCGCCGTCACTCAACAGAGCGCCGAGCGCCTACAACTGGAAAGCGGCAAAGAGGTACTGGTATTGATCAAGGCCCCTTGGGTGGACGTCACCGCCGCAGGCATCCCGGCCCCCGACGCCGACAACATCCTGCCCGGCCAGATCACCCGCCTGCAACCGGGCGCCAGCCATAGCGAAGTATTGGTGACGCTGGACGGCGGCGAAATCGTGTGCGCCACGCTGCCCAACGAAACGGTCGCACGGCAGGAATTGCATGCCGACCTGCGGGTCAACGTCAGCTTTGACGCGGATAAAGTCATTATCGCGACATTGTGCTGACTTACGCTTCAAGCCTTGACTGACGCCACCATGCGCCTTATCCCTAAGGGCTTGATCACACAAACAGGGAATTATTATGTCATTGCTGCAAATCCGTCAGGCACAATTTCGATTGAGCGATACCCGCACGTTACGCCTTGATGAACTGATGATATGCCAGCAACAAAGCTGGGCGTTTGTCGGCGCCAACGGCAGCGGCAAATCCGCGCTGGCGCGAGCGCTCTCCGGTGAACTGGTGCTGTTGAACGGCGATCGCCAATCTCAATTTCAGCGCGTGGCGCGGTTATCGTTCGAACAGTTACAGCAATTGGTTTCGCAGGAGTGGCAGCGCAACAACACCGACATGCTGAGCGCCGACGAGGACGACACCGGCCGCACCACCGCCGAAGTTATTCAGGACGACGTGAAAGAGGCGGCGCGTTGTGAACAACTGGCAGCACAGTTCGGCATCACCCACCTGTTATCGCGACGTTTCAAATATCTGTCTACCGGAGAAACCCGTAAGGCCATGTTGTGTCAGGCATTGATGACGCAACCGGATCTGTTGGTGCTGGACGAACCCTTCGATGGTCTGGACGTCGCCTCGCGCGCGCAACTGGCCGCATTGCTGGCCACGCTGGCGCAGGGCGGCCAGACGATGGCGCTGATTCTCAATCGTTTTGAGGATATACCACCGTTTATCGGGCAGGTCGGCATTCTGGCGGACTGCACGCTCACGCGCCAGGGGACGCGGGACGCGGTACTGTCCGATGTGCTGGTGTCACAGCTGGCGCATAGCGAAGCGGTCGCCAACACCGCACTCCCCGCAGCGGAGGATCCGACGCTACGTCCGACGCTGGCCCCGGATACCGCTCGCATCCAATTACATCACGGTGTGGTGAGTTACAATGATCGCCGCATTCTGGACGATCTCTCCTGGGAGGTTCTGCCCGGCCAGCACTGGCAAATCGTTGGGCCGAACGGCGCAGGCAAATCCACGCTGTTGAGCCTGGTGACGGGCGATCATCCTCAGGGCTACAGCAACGATCTCACGTTATTCGGGCGCCGTCGCGGCAGCGGCGAAACCATCTGGGACATCAAACGCCATATCGGCTATGTCAGCAGCAGCCTGCATCTGGAATACCGGGTTAACACCAGCGTCAGCAACGTGATCATTTCCGGTTTTCTCGACTCCATCGGCATCTATCAGGCGATTTCAGATCGGCAACGTTTTCTGGCCGATCAATGGCTGTCGTTACTCGGATTAACATCGCTGGCCGACTCGCCGTTCCATGCCCTTTCCTGGGGCCAGCAGCGCCTGATCCTGATCGTGCGGGCGCTGGTTAAACACCCCACGTTGCTGATTCTGGACGAACCGTTGCAAGGGCTCGACCCGCTCAACCGGCAGTTGGTTCGGCGCTGGCTGGATATCCTGATTGGTCAGGGAGAGACGCAATTGCTGTTCGTTTCCCACCATGCTGAGGACGCCCCTGGTTGCATCACCCACCGGCTGACCTTTGTCCCTCAGGGAGACGCTTACTATTATCAGACCGAGCGCCTCTGACTTCGCGCCGGGCATTCATTCTGATGAGCGCCCGGAGTGATAACGTTACCACAAAATCCCTCTTCCTGTTTTTAAATGACGAAACTACTGGCGTCGTTATTTCATCGCGATATGCTGATCCCTCTACATCAGCGTCACACTGAGATTGCTTATAGTTCGGCGCTGATCACCTTTTTATCCTTTTTGTCATGGTATTTTTTTTAATGAAATCACATTGGAGATGTTTCTATGAAAGTCCTGATCACCGGTGGTAGCGGTTACATAGGCAGCCATACCTGCGTACAACTTATCGCAGCGGGGCACCAACCGATCATCCTCGACAATCTGTGCAACAGCAAAGCCAGCGTGATCACCGCCATCACTCGGGTCAGCGGGCAAGAACCTATTTTTTATCAAGGCGATATTCGCGATCGCCCTCTGCTGCAAACGATTTTTGCCCAGCATGATATCGACGCCGTTATCCATTTCGCCGGCCTGAAGGCGGTCGGTGAATCGGTACGTGAGCCTATCAGCTACTACGATAACAACGTCTACGGCACCCTAACGCTGGTGGACGCCATGAAGCAGGCAGGCGTCAAAACGCTGATTTTCAGCTCCTCCGCCACTGTTTACGGCGATCAGCCTCAGATCCCTTATCAAGAAAGTTTTCCCACCGGCACGCCTGCCAGCCCTTACGGCCGCAGCAAACTGATGGTGGAACAGATCCTCGCCGATCTGCAGCGCGCCGAGCCGGACTGGAGCGTGGCGCTATTGCGCTATTTCAACCCGGTGGGCGCCCATCCATCGGGCGAGATGGGCGAGGATCCGCAAGGCATCCCCAATAATCTGATGCCCTATATCGCGCAAGTCGCGGTAGGCCGCCGCGAATCGCTGGCGATTTACGGCCACGACTACCCAACGCCGGACGGCACCGGCGTGCGCGACTTCATCCACGTCGTCGATCTGGCGGATGGTCATGTCGCCGCCATGCGCGCGCTGCACCAAAAACCGGGTGTGCATATCTACAATCTGGGCGCTGGCGTAGGGTACAGCGTGTTGCAAATGGTAGAGGCCTTCAGCCGGGCCTGCGGCAAACCGCTGCCCTATCATTTCGCACCGCGGCGTGATGGCGATTTGCCCGCCTACTGGGCCGACGCCGAAAAAGCCGCCCGCGAACTGCACTGGCGCGTCAGCCGCACGCTGGACGAAATGGCGGCCGATACCTGGCGTTGGCAGTCCCGCCACCCGAACGGTTTTCCCGATTGATTTGCCGATAGTCGCAAGAACGTCGACCACGCATGAGAAAAAAGGTACCCCATGGCGCATTTTGATCCTGTCGAACATCCACATCGCCGCTATAACCCGTTGACCGGCCAATGGGTGCTGGTTTCCCCACACCGGGCCAAACGTCCGTGGCAAGGTCAGCAGGAGACGGTCTCATCCGATTCGCTGCCGACTCACGATCCTCAGTGTTTTCTCTGCCCCGGCAACATACGGGTGACGGGTGATAAAAACCCGGACTACCAGGGGACACATGTGTTCACCAATGATTTCGCCGCGCTGATGGCGGATACGCCGCCCGCGCCGGACAGCCACGATCCATTGCTGCGTAGCCAGAGCGCGCGCGGCACCAGCCGGGTGATCTGTTTTTCGCCGGATCACAGCAAAACGTTGCCGGAACTGCCGCTGACCGCGCTGGAACAGGTGATTGCCACCTGGCAACAGCAAAGCGAAGAATTGGGACAAACGTACCCTTGGGTGCAGGTGTTCGAAAACAAGGGTGCGGCGATGGGGTGCTCTAACCCGCATCCGCACGGGCAGATCTGGGCCAACAGCTTCCTGCCGAACGAAGCGGAACGGGAAGACCGGCTGCAACGTGACTATTTCCAGCAACAAGGAACGCCGTTGCTGGTGGATTATCTGCAACGCGAGCTGCGGGAAAAAACGCGGATAGTGGTGGAAACCGATCACTGGCTGGCGGTGGTGCCCTACTGGGCGGCGTGGCCGTTCGAAACCCTGCTGCTGCCCAAAGAACAGGTGCTGCGTCTGCCGGAGATCACACCGTCACAACGCCAGGATCTGGCACTCGCGCTGAAAAAGCTCACCAGCCGCTACGATAACCTGTTCCACACCTCGTTCCCTTACTCCATGGGCTGGCACGGTGCGCCATTCACCGACGGCGACCACAGCCACTGGCAATTGCACGCCCACTTTTACCCGCCGCTGCTGCGCTCCGCCACGGTTCGCAAATTCATGGTGGGATACGAAATGCTGGCGGAAACCCAGCGCGATCTCACCGCCGAGCAGGCCGCCGAACGGTTGCGTGCGGTCAGCGACATTCATTATCGTGATTCAGGAGTTTCTCAATGACCTTATCCGCACGTACCCAGGCCGTGTTCCTGCAGCAGTTCGGCTATCCCCCCGCCGTCATCGTGCAGGCGCCGGGCCGGGTCAATCTGATCGGGGAACATACGGATTACAACGACGGCTTCGTGCTGCCCTGCGCCATCAACTACTGCACCACCATCAGCGCGGCGCCGCGTGCGGATCGGTTGATTCGGGTCGTGGCGGCGGACTACCACGATCAGTTGGACGAATTTTCGCTGGATGCGCCGATTGAGCCCCATCCGAACTGGCAGTGGGCCAACTATGTACGCGGCGTCGTCAAGCACCTGCTACGCCGCAGCCATGCTTTTGACGGCGCAGATCTGGTGATTGGCGGCGATGTGCCGCAGGGCGCCGGGTTAAGCTCTTCCGCCTCGCTGGAAGTCGCGGTCGGCAAAGCAATCCAGACGCTATATCAACTGCCGTTGGATAACGTGGCGCTGGCGCTGAATGGACAGGAAGCGGAGAACCAGTTCGTCGGCTGCAACTGCGGCATTATGGATCAGCTGATTTCCGCGCAAGGCCAGCGCGACCATGCACTGCTGATCGATTGCCGTTCACTGGAAACCCGCGCCGTACCGTTGCCGAAAAATGTGGCGGTCGTCATCATCAATTCCAACGTCAAGCGTGGACTGGTAGACAGCGAATACAACACCCGCCGCGAACAGTGCGAAGCGGCCGCGCGCTACTTCCAGGTCAGTGCGCTGCGCGATGTCAGCGAAGCGGACTTCGCCGCCCGTTCAGCCGGGCTGGATCCGCTGGCGGCCCGCCGTGCCCGCCATGTCATCACCGAAAACGCCCGCACGCTGGCGGCGGCCGATGCACTGGCTCTCGGCGATTTACGGCATATGGGAGAACTGATGGCCGCCTCTCATGCTTCCATGCGTGATGACTTTGAGATCACCGTTCCACCGATTGATACCCTGGTGGAGATCATCAAATCCGTCATCGGCGCCGAAGGCGGCGTGCGAATGACCGGCGGCGGGTTCGGCGGTTGCGTCGTGGCGCTGGTTCCTGCGCATCTGGCCGATGTAGTGCAAAACACGGTGGCGCTCGAGTACCCTCAACGCACTGGGCTGCAACCCACCTGTTACGTTTGTCAGGCTTCGCCGGGAGCAGGTTATGTCGAGTAACCTTACCGAAACTACCGAGCTGGCGCCGGATGGGCAGCCTTTTCAGCTCGTCACGCTGTGCAACCGCGCGGGTATGCACGTCACACTGATGGACTGGGGAGCCACCTGGCTCTCCTGCCAGATCCCCTTGTCCGACACGGAAACACGAGAGATCCTACTCGGTTGCGCGCCGGAGCAATATCCACAGCAAAATGCCTACCTCGGCGCGTCCGTCGGCCGTTACGCCAACCGTATCGCCCGCGCCACACTGCACTACGACGGCAATGACATTGCACTCACCGCCAATCAGGGTCGTCACCAACTGCACGGCGGCCCGGACGGTTTTCATGCCCGCCGCTGGCAAATACTGCAACGGGACGCGCGACAAGTGGTCTATCAACTTCATTCACCGGACGGCGATCAGGGATTCCCCGGCGCGTTGACGGCGCAAGTGCGCTATCAACTGACTGAGCAGAATGCGCTGGCAATCGACTATCAGGCGGTGGTGGATCAGCCCAGCCCGGTCTGTTTAACCAACCATGCCTATTTCAATCTGGACGGCCGTCGTTCCGATGCCCGGCAGCACCAACTGCAAATTATGGCGGATTACTACCTGCCAGTGGATAGCGAAGGCATCCCCCTCAACGGACTGAAAGCGGTACAGGGCAGCAGTTTCGACTTCCGTCACCCTAAAACGCTGCTGAAAGATTTTATGATCGATCGGGATCAGCAGGCCGTCAGCGGCTACGATCACGCCTTCCTGTTGCACCGCACCTGCGGCTCCAGCGAAAGCCCGGCAGCCAAGCTGTGGTCTGCCGACGGTCGACTGGAACTGGCGGTGTATACCAGCGCCCCGGCGCTGCAGTTGTATAGCGGCAATTTTCTGACCGGCACCCCGACGCGGGAAGGCGGCCGTTACCAGAATTTCGCCGGCATCGCGCTGGAGAGCGAGTTTCTACCGGACAGCCCGCATCACCCCGACTGGCCACAGCCCGATTGCTGGTTGAAGCCCGGCAAACGCTATCATTCTCTCACTACCTACGCGCTGAGCATTCATCCCTGACGGTATGCCGGAGAGCCTCGCTTTCCGGCGCTTTACAAAACTCTTCAATTTGTTGCTTGTCGTAAGGTTTTTCAGACTTTTACACTGGCGCTAGTTTTTATTCGGACACTTGCCATGACTACACGCCACTCAGCGTCTCTCAGCTACCGGCATCTGCGTTACACCAGCAGATGGGGTTGGCTGTTGACGCTGTGTTGGCTGTTGCTGAACACCCAACTGGCGGTGGCGGGCCACGCATGTTCGTTGTCGATTGTCGCCGCGCCGGCGGTTATCCAGCACCAGGCCCATACCCAGCCAGCCGGCATGACGATGAACCACAACATGGCGGACGGCACGCCGGTGGCGAATACGGCTGACGCCGGCCCGTTGTGCGACAAGCACTGCCTGCCGGACTCCGCCAGCCAGGATACGCCGTCCATCGCCTTGCTGGCGCTGCCAGCCGAGACCGAACTACAGCTCGCCCTCCCGGCGTCTGCACTCGTGGTTTCCGGGCCGGATTGGTTTACCCCACCTGTCATAGGGCCGCCGGCGGAAATCCGTTTCTGCCGTTTCAGAGAATAGCTCTCCCGATGAATAACCCGTTATGCGCGTTTCTGCGCAGGCTTTTTGTTATTTATCGATTTGATTTTTGGAGTTATTTATCATGCGCACCCTCTTTTTCGTCATCTCTGTCCTGTTTTTCTCCACGCCGCTGCTGGCGGAACAAACACAGCAACCCACCCACGACATGGCCGGCATGAACCACAGCGGTATGAATCATGGCGACATGTCGTCCATGAATCACGCGGCGGCGGCCCTCTACCAAACCACCGGCACCGTAAAACAGTGGCATGCTGACGGCGTCACGCTGGCGCACGCCGCGGTTCCCGCGCTGCGCTGGCCCGCCATGACCATGACGTTCAAACTGCCGGCGGATCGGCAATGGTCGCCGCTGCCGCAGGGCACCGCAGTCAATTTCAGCTTCGTTCAGGACGCAGACGGCTACACCCTGACGGCCATTACTCCACAACAGCGTTAACGGAGAACACCATGCAAACACGCAGCTTCCGCGCCACGCGCGCGTGGCTGGCGATGTTGCTGTGGCTGCCCGCCGCGGGCTTCGCGGCGGATCTGGATCTGGAAGGGGCATTACAGGCGGCGGAGCGTTATTCCGCCGATCTGTCCGCTAACCAGCACCGGATCACCGCGCTACAGAACATGGCCGTCTCCGCCACGCAATTGCCCGATCCGCAACTGAAATACGGGATCGAAAACATTCCGCTCGGCGGCAATAACACCAGCCGCCTGACGCGGGAAAGCATGACCATGCAACGTATCGGCATCATGCAGACCTATGTCAGCAGCACCAAACGCGAACGCAAATCGCAGGTGATTCAGGCCGAGGCCGACAGCGTCAAGAGCAACAACGAAACGGTACGCGCCCGCTTGCAGCGGGAAACCGCACAAGCCTGGCTGGATTTGGCGCTCTCGCGCCAGACGCTACAGGAGGTGCAATCGCTGGTCGATGAAAGCCAGCGTCAGGTGGCCTTGCAGAAGGCAGGGGTAGCGGCCGGCGGCGAAAGCAGCCGGGTGCTGGACGCTCGGCTGACGCTGCTCGCCATGCGTAACCAGTTGGAAGACGCCAGGCGGGACGTTCAGGTGGCGCAGGCCCGGTTGACCCAATTGACCGGCGTCGACGCTATCCATACACGCGGCCCGCTGCCGCGTATCGAACGTCTGCCCGCCTCACCGCACGAACTGCAGGCGGCGATCCCTCAACATCCGGAAATGCGGGAAGCCGAACAGGAAACCCGTCTGGCACAGGCGCGTGCCGCGCAATCGGCCGTCGCAGCGACCCCGGATGTCGGCGTGGAGGTCTACTATGGGCGTCGCGGCAACAACTTCGACGACATGGCCGGAATTGAAATCAGCGTCGACCTGCCGTTGTTCCAGTCCAAACGTCAGGATCGCGATCACGCCGCCGACCTTTCCCGTTCGATGGAAGCGCGGGATCGGGCGCTGACTACCGAACGGGAACATCAGGTGCTGCTGGATACGCTGATGGCGCAATATCAGGCGGCACAGGCCCGATGGCAACGACAACGCGACGAAGTGCTGCCGCTACAACAGCAGCGTCTGCGTCTGCTGCAAAGCCAGTACCAGAGCGGCGCCAGCGATCTGGCCAGTATCCTCGAAGCACGCCGCAACCTGCTGGACAGCCGCATCGCCACCCAGAATGCCGCCAGAGACATGGCCAGCCTGTGGGCGGCCATACGCTACCTGACACCACAAGGAACCCCCGCAAGATGAACCGAACTTTCACTGTCAGCCTGTTCGCCGTCGCATTGGCGGCGGCTATCGCCGGTTACTACGTGGGACAGGGTGCGAGCGCCGTCAGTGCTCCGCCCGCCGCCGCGAGCGGAGCAGGCCAGGACGCCGGACGGAAGGTGCTCTACTGGTATGATCCTATGTCGCCGGGCGCTCGTTTCGACCAACCCGGCAAGTCCCCGTTTATGGATATGCCGCTGGTACCGCGCTACGCCGATGACGTACAGGACAACGGCGGCGTCGCCGTCAGCCCCCGTCAACAACAAAATCTGGGAGTACGCACCGCTAAAGCGGAAATCCGCACGTTCCAGCCGCAGCTATCCGGTTACGGTACCGTCGCCGTCAATGAACGCGGCTTGCGCACGCTGGTTGCTCCCAGCGGCGGCATCGTCGAACAGCTCTATGTCAATGCGGTGCAACAGCACGTGCGCAAAGGTCAGGCGCTGGCGGTGCTGTGGAACCCCGCCTGGGCGGCGGCGCAGCAGGAATATCTGGCGGTACGCCAGTTGGGCGATGCTGAACTGACCCAGGCGGCGCGGCAAAAATTATCGCTGCAGTTCATGCCAGACAGCGTGATCCGTCAGGTGGAACGCAGCGGCAAACCCCAACCGCGCCTGACGATCAATGCACCGATAGAGGGATACATCAACCGGCTGGAGGTGCGAGCCGGTACGCAACTGACGCCCGCGCAGCCACTGTTTGAATTGGCCGGTTACGATCCGGTATGGGTAGAGGTGGAATATCCGGAATCACAGGCTGCCGGGATGACGCTCGGTGCGCCGATGACCGCCGCCAGCAGCGCCTGGCCGGGTGAAACATTTACCGGCCGTATCGCCGAGTTGCTGCCTCAGTTGGACAACGCCACCCGAACACTAAAGGCCAGGGTCGAGTTGCATAATACACAGCAACGCCTCAAGCCCGGTATGTACCTGACGGTTCAGCTAACCGAGCGCCAAAACCGTCAGGCACTGATGATCCCGCAGGAAGCGCTGCTGCTCAGCAGCCGCCAGAATCGGGTATTGCTGAGCGACGGCAACGGTTACTTTACGCCGCGACAAGTACAGATTGGCGCTACGCAGGACGGTTTCGCCGAAGTGCTCTCAGGATTGAATGCCGGTGATACCGTGGTGACATCCGGCCAGTTCCTGATCGACTCCGAAGCCAGCCTGCGCAGCTCGCTGACCCAGATGAGCGACGCGCCTGCCGCTAACGACAAACCGGCCCCCGCTGCAACGCCCTCCTATCAAACCCGCGGGGTCGTCAAGGCGATCAACGGCAAACAAGTGACCCTTGCCCACGAAGCCGTGCCTGAGCTCGGCTGGTCGCCGATGACCATGGACTTTACCTACGTCGGCGACGTGCTACCCGTCACAGTACAGCCCGGCAGTCAGGTTATGTTTCATTTCAGTCTGGATGATGACGGCGCGCATCTGTTGGACATCATGCCCGCCGAACAGGGAGGCCACCCATGATCGCCTGGATTATTCGCTGGTCGATAAGAAACCGCTTTCTGGTATTGATCGCCACACTGCTAATGGCAGCGTGGGGCATCATCGCATTGCAGAAAACACCGCTCGACGCCCTGCCCGATCTCTCTGATGTTCAGGTCATCATTCGCGTCAGCTACCCCGGCAAGGCGCCGCAGGTGGTGGAGAATCAGGTGACTTACCCGCTCACCACCACCATGCTGTCCGTACCCGGCGCCAAAACCGTTCGCGGCTTTTCCATGTTCGGCGATGCTTACGTCTATGTGCTGTTCGAAGACGGTACCGATCCCTACTGGGCCCGCTCCCGAGTGTTGGAATATTTAAGCCAGGCGCAATCTACCCTGCCGGGCGAAGCCAAAGCGTCGCTCGGGCCGGATGCCACCGGTGTCGGCTGGATCTTCGAATACGCGCTGGTCGATCGCACAGGCAAGCGCAATCTCGCCGATCTGCGCGCGCTACAGGATTGGTTGTTGAAGTTCGAACTGAAAACCGTCCCCAACGTGGCGGAGGTCGCCAGCATCGGCGGCATGGTGCGGCAATATCAGGTGGTGCTCAATCCGGAACGGCTGCGCGCCCAGAATATTACCCACCAGCAGGTGATTGATGCGCTGCAAGCCGCCAACCAGGAAAGCGGCGGTTCGGTGATCGAAATGGGCGAAGCGGAATACATGGTGCGCACCTCCGGGTATCTGCTTAAACCGGAAGATTTCCGCCATGTGGTTATCACCCTGCGCGCGGGGATCCCCATTCTGCTGCAGGATGTGGCTGAACTGCGTCAGGGCCCGGAGATGCGCCGCGGGATCGCGGAACTGAACGGGGAAGGCGAAGTCGCGGGCGGCGTGGTGATCTTGCGTTCCGGCAAGAACGCGCTGGAAACCCTGCATGCGGTCAAATCCCGGTTGCAACAGATCCAGCAAAACCTGCCGCCGGGCGTGGAGATCGTTACGGCCTACGACCGCTCGCCACTGATTGAACGCGCGATCTCCACCCTCAGCCAAAAACTGCTGGAAGAGTTCATCGTCGTGGCGCTGATCTGTTCGTTGTTCCTGTTCCATTTCCGCTCATCGCTGGTGGCAATCATCAGTTTGCCGCTGGGCATTCTGGGGGCGTTCATCGTGATGCATTATCAGGGCATCAACGCCAACATTATGTCGCTCGGCGGCATCGCCATCGCTATCGGCGCCATGGTGGACGCCGCTATCGTGATGATCGAAAACATGCACAAGGTGGTGGAGCAATGGCGACATCAACATCCTGATGAAGAGCCCACCGCCGATACTTGGTGGACGCTGGCGACCCAAGCGGCTACCGAAGTGGGCCCGGCATTGTTCTGCAGCCTGCTTATCATCACGCTGTCATTCATTCCGGTGTTTTCGTTGGAAGCGCAGGAAGGCCGTATGTTTTCGCCGCTGGCGTTCACCAAGACCTATGCCATGGCGGTCTCCGCCGGATTAGGCATCACGCTGGTGCCGGTACTGATGGGGTATTTTGTCCGTGGACGGATCCCCGATGAGCAATCCAACCCCATCAACCGCTGGCTGATCGCCGCTTATCAGCCGGTGCTGGAGCGGGTGCTGCGCTTTCCCAAGATCACGCTGGCCGTTTCCGCGGTCTTGCTGCTGCTGACGCTGTATCCCTTGAGCAAGCTGGGCAGTGAATTCATGCCGCCGCTGGATGAAGGCGACCTGTTGTATATGCCTTCCACGCTGCCCGGCATTTCGCCACGCGAAGCGGCAAGGCTGTTGCAGCAAACCGACCGGCTTATCAAAACCGTGCCGGAGGTGGATACCGTGTTCGGCAAGGCCGGACGCGCCGACAGCGCCACCGACCCGGCGCCGCTGACCATGATGGAAACCACTATCCGGCTGAAGCCGAAGGATCAATGGCGCCCCGGTATGACCATGGACAAGCTGGTTGCCGAGCTCGATCGCACCGTCAATATTCCCGGCATCGCCAACGTGTGGGTTCCGCCCATCCGCAACCGGCTCGACATGCTGGCGACCGGCATCAAAAGCCCGGTGGGTATCAAAGTCAACGGCGATAATCTGCACGATATCGAGCAGGTCGCCGCGCATATCGAGCAGGTGGTGAAACAGGTGCCGGGCGTGACGTCGGCGCTGGCGGAACGCCTCTCCGGCGGACGTTATATCGATATTGATATCGACCGGGTACGGGCCGCGCGTTACGGCGTGTCGGTGCAGGAGTTGCAATCGATGGTGTCGACGCTAATTGGCGGGCAAAACATCGGCGAAACTATCGAGGGGCGGCAACGCTATCCTATCAACGTGCGCTACCCACGAGAGATTCGCGATTCCGTCGAGGCGGTGCGCAATCTGCCGGTCGTTACGCGCAGCGGCGCGCGCGTAACGCTGTCTGAGCTGGCCGATATACAAATCAGTGAAGGGCCGCCGATGCTGAAAAGCGAAAACAGCCGTCTATCCAACTGGATTTATGTCGACCTGCGCGGCCGCGACCTGAAATCCGCTGTCGAGGACATGCAGCAGCAGGTCGCCCGGCAGGTGACATTGCCGCAAGGGGTCTCGGTGAGCTGGTCCGGGCAATTTGAGTATCTAGAACGCGCGACCGAGAAAATGAAACTGGTGGTGCCCTTCACGTTACTGATCATTTTCATCCTGCTGTACGTGACCTTCGGCAAGATCAAGGATGCATTACTGATCATGGGCACCTTGCCTTTGGCGTTGATCGGCGGCGTCTGGCTGCTTTACGGGCTAGGCTATAATTTGTCCGTCGCCGGTGCGGTGGGGTTTATCGCCCTGGCGGGCGTCGCCGCCGAATTCGGCGTCATCATGCTGTTGTATTTGAATCATGCCGTGGAAAAGTACCGTCGGCCGGGTAGTCCGTTGCAGTACGATCAACTGCTGGCGGCCATTCGCGAAGGCGCTGTACTCAGAGTCCGGCCCAAAATAATGACTGTCGCCACCATTATGGCGGGCCTGTTGCCCATCATGCGCGGCGGTGGTACCGGGTCGGAAATCATGCAACGCATCGCCGCACCGATGATGGGCGGCATGATCAGCGCACCATTGTTATCCATGTTGGTCATACCCGCAGTGTTCTTATTGTTGCATCGACCGTCTCGGTGCGACGACAAAAGCTGAACCGTTCAAGCTACCGGTATTAGTGCGATCCCGGTAGCTGTTCACCCCAGAGTGAGACGTGCGACTGACGATTGCCGATAACCGTATTCCGGCCCTATAATGGGCGCAGTTATCATAGAAATCTTAGGATCTGAAGGAGTTTAAAGCTATGGCAGTAACTAAGCTGGTACTGGTACGACATGGTGAAAGCCAGTGGAACCAAGAAAACCGCTTCACCGGCTGGATGGACGTTGAACTGTCCGAAAAAGGCGTTGGCGAAGCAAAGCAGGCCGGTCAGCTGCTGAAAAAAGAAGGCTTCGCTTTCGATTTCGCGTACACCTCCGTGCTGAAACGCGCCATCCACACCCTGTGGAATATCCTGGATGAAATCGATCAGGCTTGGCTGCCGGTAGAAAAATGCTGGAAACTGAATGAGCGTCACTACGGTGCACTGCAGGGCCTGAACAAGGCTGAAACCGCAGAAAAATACGGTGACGACCAGGTTAAACTGTGGCGTCGCGGCTTTGCGGTGACTCCGCCGGAACTGACTCGTGATGATGAACGCTTCCCAGGCCATGACCCGCGTTATGCATCCTTGAGCGACAAAGAACTGCCGCAAACCGAAAGCCTGGCGCTGACCATCGAGCGCGTAGTACCGTTCTGGAACGAAAGCATTCTGCCCCGTCTGAAGTCCGGCGAGCGCATTATCATCGCCGCGCATGGCAACTCTCTGCGTGCGCTGGTGAAATACCTGGATAACCTGAGCGAAGAAGAAATCCTTGAGCTCAACATCCCGACCGCAGTTCCGCTGGTGTATGAATTCGACGAAAACTTCAAACCGATCAAGCACTACTATCTGGGCGACGCTGACGAAATCGCAGCTAAAGCCGCAGCAGTAGCTAATCAGGGCAAAGCGAAGTAATTCGTAGCGACAAAAAAACCCGGCGATGCCGGGTTTTTTATTGTCACGGTAAAACCATCTCAACCACGACGCTGACGTACAGCTGCGGCTAACTGACGCAGCAACGTCTCGGTATCGTCCCAGCCAATACAAGCGTCTGTCACGCTCTTTCCGTAAACCAACGGCTCGCCGCCGTCCAGATTCTGGTTGCCTTCAACCAGATGACTTTCCACCATCACACCGATAATAGACCGCTCGCCGCCTGCGATTTGGCGGGAAACGTCTTCGCAGACATCCATTTGCTTCTTGAATTGCTTGCTGCTGTTGGCATGACTGAAATCGATCATAACCTGCTGCGGCAGACCGGCCTTTTCCAGCCCTTCCTTGACCGCTTTCACATGCTCTGCGCTGTAGTTCGGCGCTTTACCGCCGCGCAGGATGATGTGACAGTCATGGTTGCCGCTGGTATTAACGATTGCCGAATGCCCCCACTTGGTTACAGACAGGAAGCAGTGCGGCGCACGCGCAGCGTTGATGGCGTCAATCGCCACCTTGATCGTACCATCGGTGCCATTTTTAAAACCAACCGGGCAGGACAGACCTGACGCCAGCTCACGGTGAACCTGGGATTCAGTGGTACGAGCGCCAATCGCCCCCCAACTCATCAGATCCGCCATATACTGCGGCGTGATCATATCCAGAAACTCGCCGGCAGCAGGTAGGCCGGTGTCATTGATATCCAGCAACAGTTGACGCGCAATACGCAGCCCATCGTTAATCTGAAAACTGTTGTTCATATGCGGATCATTGATCAACCCCTTCCAGCCCACGGTGGTACGCGGTTTTTCGAAGTAGACGCGCATGACGACTTCCAGATCGCCGTCCAGCTCCTGACGCAGTTTCAACAGACGAGCTGCGTACTCTTTCGCTGCTTTCGGATCATGGATCGAGCACGGGCCGATAACCACCAGTAGGCGATCGTCATTGCCTTTCAGGATTTTGTGAATGGCGTTACGTGCTGCAAACACGGTTTGGGCTGCACGTTCTGTGGCGGGAAATTTCTCCAGCAGTGCAACCGGAGGCAAAAGCTCTTTGATTTCTTTGATTCTCAAATCGTCGTTCTGATAATTCATAGTGTTTCCATTACTCCTGACGTCGCCGTTTATCGTGCTGAACGTTCAGAGCAAGTCGAAGCGGATAAAAAAGGTCGCCGTCCATATTGCAGGCTGGTCGTGATAAGTCAAGCGAATCACGCTCCCCCCACAAACCCTATTGTTGCCGCCATGACGCTAAATGATCGAAGGGAAAAAACCTGCATTAATGGGCGCGGACAAGGGGCCGTGAATCATGCTCCCGAGCGCTCTTTATCCATAACCAGGAGCCGTTGAGCGCGATCAGCGTCAATACCAGATACTGAATGGACATGGCATACACACCCTGACAGGCGAAAATCACCACGCTTATCACATCGATAACGACCCACAATAGCCAGTTTTCCACATACTTGCGCGTCATCAGGATCATCGCCACTACCGACAACACCGTCATGGCGGAATCCCAGAATGGAAATGCGTCCGGTTGCAACTGCGGTATCGCAACCTCAAGACCGCTGAAAACCATCAATGCCACCGCCATCCGGGTCAGCATGGCGAAAAATGGATCGATAAACAACGTCATCAGGATAATGGCAACTAGGCTCCCACATCCCCAGCCCAACGCCTGCGAGAGCGACAGCCAACGAACCCGCAGCTCTGATTCGTTGTCGTCAGTCGTTCGACTCCACGCATACCAGCCATACACGTTGGCGACGATGAAAAAGATTTGCAGCAGCAAACTGGCATACAGTTGAATTTGAAAAAAGATCAGTGCGAACAACGTGACATTCAGTAAACCGAACAGGTAATTGATGGTTTTCTCCAGGCTGGCCAGCCAGATACAAAGCAAACCAAACAGCGTTCCGAATGCTTCAACCCAGGAGAGATCATAACCGTTAGCCCCTAAAGGAATATGAATCAAGATGTTATTAGTGCTGAAAAAATCCATTACTGCTCCATCAGAAATAAAGATCATGTGCGGCGTTGGCCGCACATATTTGCTCCATTGCGCAGGCGAGGCTGAATCGGCTGAAAACCAGAATCAGGATTTCAGTGTAGCGGCGAACGCCAGCATACGATTCAGCGGCAACAACGCTTTTTCCCTGATCTGGGCATCCACCTGAATCTCATGTTCGCGCCCGCTGGAAGTCAGCGCTGAAAAAATGGCCTGTACCCCATTCATCGCCATCCAAGGGCAATGGGCGCAACTACGGCATGTTGCCCCTTCGCCCGCCGTCGGTGCCTCAATCAGCACTTTCTCCGGACAGGCTTGCTGCATTTTGTAGAAAATGCCCCGATCAGTCGCCACGATTAACTCGCGGTGCGGAAGCGTTTTGGCGGCGTTGATCAACTGACTGGTTGAACCCACCGCGTCCGCCATCTCCACCACACTTTGCGGCGATTCTGGATGCACGAGCACAGCAGCCTGCGGATAAAGCGCCTTCATTCGCGCCAACGCCTGAGTCTTGAACTCGTCGTGCACGATACAAGCCCCCTGCCAACAAAGGATATCGGCTCCCGTCTGCTTCTGCACGTAGCTGCCCAGATGACGATCCGGCGCCCATATCAACTTTTCGCCCAAACTATCCAGATGTTCAATCAGCTCAACGGCAATACTTGACGTCACCACCCAATCCGCCCGAGCCTTTACCTCCGCCGAGGTGTTGGCGTAAACCACAACCGTTCGTTCCGGATGGCTATCGCAGAATGCGTTGAATTGCTCTATCGGGCACCCCAGATCCAAAGAACATTCCGCCTCCAGCGTCGGCATCAATACGGTTTTTTCCGGGTTCAGAATCTTGGCTGTTTCCCCCATAAAACGAACTCCGGCCACGATTAACGTCGTCGCCGGATGAAGGCTGCCAAAACGCGCCATTTCCAGCGAATCCGCTACGCATCCTCCGGTTTCTTCCGCCAATGCCTGAATGCCTGGGTCGGTATAGTAATGGGCTACCAGCACAGCATTACGCTCGACAAGCAACGTCTTGATACGCTCCCGGTAATATTGTTTCTCTTGCTCAGAAAGCAGCTTCGGGCGGGGAGGAAAAGGATAGTCAAGGATCGGATTTTCGAAGAACAGGCTCATAGTGAATTCCGTGCAGTTATCCAGGAGGGAGTAAATTGTTTTATATACTAAACAAATTACCGCAAAAACCGGCATCCGTCCGCTATTTTTTCTCTGCCAACGGAATTTTAGTTTAATTTATTAAAAATATGTGCTCACCTCATCCCACCTTCACAGTCATTGATATAAAAACGCTTTGCCGCTGGCAGAACCAACAACAAAGCGCTCAATGGTCAGATCAGGAAAACAAACGATGCCAGTACAAGGAAAGGGGGATAATCAGCACCAGTGCCGGCAGGAAATTCACTACCGCGAACGTTTTGATCTGAGCAATACGCAGCCCGACAGCCATCATCACAATCCCACCACAGGCAGCAAAATCACCCATCGTGATATCCGTCATCAGCGGCATAAGTAGCTTGGCGGAAAAAAACAGCAGCGACTGAACAATAAACTGAGGAACTGCAATCGATACCACCGCCAATCCCAACGTTATGGCAAAAATCAGCGCAGTGAAAATATCCAACGCCGATTTGATCAGCAGCAATTGATAATCGCCATTCAACCCTTCCGTCAACGCGCCGACAACGCCAGTACCACTGGCGCAAAACAACACGATCAGAGCGGTAAAATTCTGCGTATAGACATCCTGAGGAAGCCCGTGTTCAGGCTGTGGAACAAAGCGACTTAGCGTTTTTTCTATCAGCACAGCCCCTTTTTGCACGCCCGCTTCAAGACATAGCAACTCGCCAATACCCACGCCAAGAATAATTGCTAAAGCGACAGCCGGTAATTGATGCACCTTCACCACCAATGTCACCCCCATGGCAATCGATACCATGGCAAATGCAGGCGGTAATCCATCGCGCATGCGTTGGGGGATAAAACGGCGTAATGCAACACCCAGCGAACCACCGATAAGAATGGCGGCACCATTAATACAAGGTCCAATCATAGATACAATTCCCTCTGCGTTTTCTACCGTTCCAATATGGATGTAGAAACGGCAAAGTCTCTCTTCAAATAAATAAACGACTACTATACGCCAAATTCGCCAGTACGGTTCACGCTTAGCGGGAATATCCCCCTGCCTTGCACGACCTCACTGATAGAGGCTCCGGCTGCAATGCCCTGACTCATCAGCTCAGCGCGAACCGTTTATGCCGGGCATTATGGATAAGCGGAGCTGGAAACCTGACGGTATATGAAGAAAACACGCTCGCGGATCTGAAATCATCATGATCAGGGACAAGGCAAGAATATGAATGGATATGAACGCCGACGTATATTTTACGCCCGAACTATCGTGCCTAAAGCGTTATTTGAAAATATGGAGGAGAGACATACGAAATTGGTGGGTCGTGCAGGATTCGAACCTGCGACCAATTGATTAAAAGTCAACTGCTCTACCGACTGAGCTAACGACCCGTATAGATAGGTGCTACACAGAGATTCTTTCGTTTTTGGTGGGTCGTGCAGGATTCGAACCTGCGACCAATTGATTAAAAGTCAACTGCTCTACCGACTGAGCTAACGACCCACATTTTATGCTGCTTCAGCGATTCAGCTTCACCTCGGCAACGGCGGCATATATTACTAATATAATTTTTCCGTGCAACCTATTTTTCCAAAAAAAAACTCAACTGCTTATAGGTTAAACGTTAAGGAGCAAAAACCAGCCATATCGCACAGTTTTTGCCCCTGTCACATATTACAAACCCGCCAATCGCTTCTGAGCCTGTTTAGCGCCATCCGTATTAGGGTAATTTTTAACCACTTGCTGATAAATGGCTTTTGCCTTATCAGACTGGCCTTTTTCCTGCATGATGACACCGACTTTGAACATAGCTTCCGATGCTTTCGGTGATTTGGGGTAATTTTTGACGACATTGGCAAAATAATACGCTGAGTCGTCCTTTTTGCCCTTGTTATAAAACAGCTGACCCAGCCAGTAATTGGCATTTGGCTGGTACGTGGAATCAGGATATTTTTTGACAAAGTTCTGGAATGCCGTAATAGCCTGATCGTACTGTTTCTTCTCAAGCACCAACGCGACAGCCGTATTGTAATCGCTATTGACATCGCCGGTACTGGCTGGCGCAGCGGACGCATCAGCACTCCCCCCAGATGCGATACCGTTATCTACCGTTCCCGACGAAGCTGATGCGCTGCCAGCGGATGATGCAGCCGGAGTACCAGCGGATCCCCCCTGAGAACTCAGACTATCAATCTGCTGATAAATCTGTTTCTGACGTTCAACCACCTGATTCAGCTGATATTGGTTCTCCTGGATTTGACCACGCAAACCATCAATATCACGCTGAGTATCGGCAAGCTGTTGCTGAAGTTGGGTGAGAAGCTGACTATGAGCATTGGAAATACGCTCGAGGGAGGTGACTCGATCTTCTATCGAGCCTGAGCCGACATTACTGATTGGCGCCTGGGCAGTAGCGACCCAGGGGGCCGCTACGCCAACCAGTAACGACAGACCCAACAGGTGACGTCTGAAGTTACTGTTCATGCGATGCTCTTAATATACCAGAACGGCACGACGGTTTTTGGACCAGGCAGCTTCGTCATGACCCAGAACAGCCGGTTTCTCTTTGCCATAAGAAACTACGGAGATCTGATCAGCAGAAACGCCTTTACCCTGCAGGTACATCTGGACAGCGTTGGCACGACGTTCGCCCAGCGCAATGTTGTATTCCGGAGTACCACGTTCGTCCGCATGACCTTCAACAGTCACTTTATAGGACGGGTTGCTGCGCAGGAATGCAGCGTGAGCATCCAGCATCTGAGCAAAATCAGGACGAATGTCATACTTGTCCAGATCGAAATAAACGATGTTGTTACGCTGCAGTTCCTGCATCTGCAGACGAGCCTGCTCAGCAGAGGACATATTGCCGCCGTTTTCCAGACCTGCACCACCGTTCAGGGAAGATTGGTCGTTATTGGCATGTTTGTTGGAGCTACATGCGGCAACAGCCAGCACCGGCAGAGCCAACATCAGGCCTTTCAGCACTTTATTAAATTGCATTTCTATATCCTTTAAATAGGTTATTTTACATGTTTTCATTAGAGATACGGCGACCAGGCAGGAAATCTGACCTGAC
The DNA here is from genome assembly GCF_014855505.1 of Musicola keenii. Taxonomy (NCBI): domain Bacteria; kingdom Pseudomonadati; phylum Pseudomonadota; class Gammaproteobacteria; order Enterobacterales; family Pectobacteriaceae; genus Musicola; species Musicola keenii. The sequence continues at coordinate 123,755 of NZ_JAAWVW010000004.1, forward strand.
CATCAGTAGCCGGAAGACGCGCTTTGAAACGGCCGTCCGTCGAAACCAACTGCAGCACGGATCCCAGCCCTTGCTTCGAACTGTAGATTACCATGGTGCCATTAGGCGCGATACTCGGCGTTTCATCCAGGAACGTGTCCGTCAGAACTTGAACGCCACCCGTTACCAGATCCTGTTTAGCAATGTGTTGAGCACCGCCATTGGAGCTCACCATCACGATAAATTTGCCATCACTACTAACCTCGGAATCCTGGTTCTGAGCACCTTCCCAGGTCAGACGCTGCGGAGCGCCGCCATTAGCGCCAATTTTATAAATCTGTGGGCGCCCGGCCTGGTCAGAAGTATAGGCCAGCGTTTGACTGTCCGGGAACCAGGTTGGCTCGGTATTATTGCTACGGCCATCAGTGATCTGCGAGATCTGCCCCGACCCAAGGTTCATTACATACAGATTCAGACTACCACTCTTGGAAAGAGCGAACGCTAGTTTGCTCCCATCCGGAGAAAATGCCGGAGCGCCGTTGTGGCGGGGGAAAGAAGCCACCTGACGAATATCGCCATTAGCAAGCGTTTGAATAACCAGTGCAGAACGGCCACTCTCGAAAGTCACGTAAGCCAGTTTGCTCCCATCCGGAGACCAAGATGGTGACATCAACGGTTCGGGAGAACGATGAACAACAAACTGGTTGTAGCCATCATAGTCCGCAACGCGAAGCTCATAGGGATACTGGCCGCCATTCGTCTGTACAACGTAAGCGATACGTGTGCGGAAAGCGCCTTTGATTCCCGTCAGTTTCTGAAAAACTTCATCACTGGCAGTATGCGCGGCATAGCGCAGCCATTGTCTGGTCACTTTGAACTGATTCTGCGCCAAGACACTCCCTGCGTTGCCGGATGTATCAACCAGTTGGTAGGAAATCAGATATCCGTCGGCTGTTGGTTGAACCTGCCCCACAATAACCGCATCAATACCAAGCGCGGTCCAGGCTGCTGGAGTAACCTCAGCGGCCGTTCCCGGTTGCTGCGGCATACGGCTGGGATCAATAGGGTTGAACTTGCCACTATTGCGTAAGTCAGCCGCGACAATATTACCGATATCTTCCGGCACGGCACCACCGGCTGATTTGAACGGAACAACGGCAATCGGTCGAGCAGAATCGACCCCTTGGGTAATTTCAATGCGGACTTCTGCATGCAACACAGCAGCCCACAGCATCAGAAAACTCAATGCAATTTTTAATGCCTGCTTCATCTCATCTCCCTTATCCTGGCTCCAGAGCCTACGATAATCTGGCAGCGTTTTAACAATCTGTACTCACCAAACACGACAACATCTGCCGTCCGCCATCGTCATAATCTGAATCTATGACCAACAACAGGATTATTGCGGTTTAAAATCTATTGGTGCGTTCTTGAATGCGTCATAAACATCCGAGCTTGGTGGTTTGGGTATACGAGCCTGTTTAGCTGCCGCAATTGCAGCCTGGCACAGCGCAGGATCGCCCCCTTCCGTTTTCACATCAATCAGCAAACCATCGGGAGCCAACCGGATACGCAGCGTACAAGTACGGCCCTTGTATGACTCCCAATCATAAAATTTACTCTGAATAGCAGACCGGATCTGACTGCCGTAACTATCAAGAGCAGCGCCAGACGCGCCACTTTTCTTATTATTACCGACACCAGCAGGAGCACCACCGCTGGCCGCGCTACCGCCGCCTTTAGGCGCATTCTTCGAAGCAGCCAGGCCTCCCAGCAAATCATCGACTTCGCCCGCCTGTTTCGCGGCCGCCGTGGCAGCCTTTTTCTTGTCATCTGCAGCTTTCTTAGCTGCAGCAGCGGCCTCAGCCGCTTTTTCTTTAGCGGCGTCTTCCGCTTTCTGTTTCGCTTCCGCAGCGGCTTTTTGCTTGGCTAACTCGGCAGCTTTAGCCTTAGCCTCTTCCTCAGCCTTTTTCTTGGCCTCCGCTGCCGCTTGTTTCTTCGCGTCGTCTTCCGCTTTTTTCTTGGCTTCTGCAGCAGCCTGTTTTTTCGCTTCTTCTTCCGCCTGCTTCTTCGCTTCAGCAGCCGCTTTCGCCTGCTGTTCAGCTTCAGCTTTCGCTTTAGCTGCCGCCATTTCCGCCTGCTTCTGCTGCTCACGCGCTTTTTGAGCGGCATCTTCCGCCTGTTTACGCTGCTCAGCTTGTTCCTGTGCCTGCTGTTTCGCCTCTTCCTGAGCTTGCAAGCGTTCCTTTTCCAACTCTTTCAAACGCTGTTGCTCGGCAGCCTGTTTCTCCAGCAACTCCTGAGCTTGCTGCTCAGCCTGTTTCTTTCGAAGCTGTTCGGCCCGGCGAGCGTCACTTTGCTGCTGTTGCTGGCGATTGTATTGGTCGACCACTGCGCCAGGGTCAACCATCACCGCATCGATGGATGACCCACCACCACCCGCACTGGCGTCATCCATTTTCTGATTCAGTGAACTCAGGATCAGCAACACAATCAGAATGACGTGCAAGACGGCCGATATAATAATGGCGCGCCTTAGCTTATCGTTTCGTTCGTTTGCCTTTTGCACAAATGGTTCCCAAAAACAGTGTTGCCAGAAAAATGACGATTCATCATTTGTGGACTCGCCAGAATCAGATCGGTTGTGTCATCAGCCCAACGGATTTGACACCAGCCTGATGCAATAAATTCAATGCCTTAATGATCTCGTCATAGGGAACATTCTTGGCTCCACCGATCAAAAATACCGTCTTCGGGTTGGCAGATAGACGTGATTGAGCCTCTGCCACTACCTGCTCAGCAGGCAGCTGATTCATCCTGTTATGGTCAACCACCAGACTATATTGCCCAACACCGGAAACCTCGACGATGACAGGCGGATTGTCCGTGCTGGAAACTGTTTTAGATTCCGTGGCATCAGGTAAATCAACCTCAACACTTTGAGTGATAATGGGTGCGGTTGCCATAAATATGAGCAGCAACACCAGCAGTACGTCCAGCAAGGGGACAATATTGATCTCGGATTTCAGCCCCCGACGGCCGCTACGAACACGAGCCATAGGACCTCCCGTTTAACGATTGTTTTCGCTGGAGAATGCCTGACGATGCAGAATAGCGATGAACTCTTCCATAAAGTTATCGTAATTCTGTTCAAGCTTGTTTACACGCTGGTTGAGACGGTTGTAAGCCATAACAGCCGGGATAGCGGCAAACAGACCGATTGCCGTCGCTATCAGTGCTTCAGCAATACCGGGAGCCACCATTTGCAGGGTCGCTTGCTTTACTGCGCCCAGAGCAATGAAGGCATGCATAATCCCCCACACTGTACCAAAAAGACCGATGTAAGGACTGATGGAGCCCACCGTACCCAGGAAAGGAATATGCGTTTCAAGCGTTTCCAGCTCACGATTCATGGAAATACGCATTGCACGGGATGCCCCCTCAACCACCGCTTCCGGAGCATGGCTGTTCGCTCTATGCAGACGGGCAAACTCTTTGAATCCCGCATAAAAAATCTGCTCAGTACCGCCCAATGTTTCGCGATGGGACTGGCTTTCCTGATACAGACGAGAAAGTTCGATACCAGACCAAAATTTGTCTTCAAAAGCCTCCGCATCACGTGTAGCCGTATTCAAAATTCGAGTACGCTGAATGATGATTGCCCATGAGGCGATAGAAAAACCGATTAAAATTAGCATGATAAGTTTCACCAGAAGGCTAGCCTTCAGGAACAAATCAAGAATATTCATGTCAGTCACTGCTTAAACTCCGCGACGATAGACTTGGGAAGCGCGATGGGCTTCATTTGTGATGGATTAATGCATGCGACCAAAACCTCAGCATGGCTCAGCAGATTGCCATGTGAGTCAAGAATGCGCTGTGAGAACGTCAGAGAAGCGCCGCGTAGTGAAACAATCTCGCTCTGTACTTCCAGCAGATCGTCAAGGCGGGCTGGCGCAAGATATTCAACTGTCATTTTACGAACGGCGAAAGCGATATGCTCGCTCATGAGTGTACGCTGATGAAAACCATGTTCACGCAGCATCTCAGTACGAGCTCTCTCATAAAAGGCCACATAGCGCGCATGATAAACCACACCACCTGCATCTGTGTCTTCATAGTAGACGCGCACGGGCCAGCGGAACATTTTATTACTCACTCTACATCCCGGTAATGCAATAAACCCCGCTACTATACGCAAGAGGGTTAAGGTTTGGAATGGGTTCTTTGTACAGGCAGGTAAATAATTATGGGTTGCGAACAACCCATAACCAAAAGGAATGAAAGGGAATATTACAGAAAATAGTAATACAATCCTGCGCCCAGGATCACGAAGGCGGGCAGAGGGGAGAAGAAGGCCAGCCAACGAATACGTCTGGGTCGAAATCCCGTACCATGAACCACACCGGTGCACACCGCCCAGATGAGAAATAATCCCTGCCAGACAGCTAGAGAGCTGGTTCTTGCCGCAAAACGGGCTGGTTCCCAGAACACACATCCGGCCAGTAACAAGGCCATGATCAGGGAAAGGGCCCGTAACGGGCCCTTATCCATCAGACGATACAAATGTTCAATGAAGATACTCATTGCGGCTTATTCTTGTCCGCGCTGCTTACCTCGCTCTGTTCCAATGCCAGAGCAGTGATAACGCCCAGTGAACAAGCAAGAAGCGTTCCCAGAATCCAGGCAAAATACCACATAAATCAGGCTCCTTACTCAATACAAAGAATGTGTGTTCTGTTCAATATGCTCTTTGGTGATCCGTCCGTACATCTTGTAGTAACACCATATGGTGTAGGACAACACGATCGGCACGAAAATAATGGCCACAATGGTCATCACCTTGAGCGTCAGCAAGCTGGATGTGGCATCCCACATGGTCAGGCTCACATTCGGCACCGTCACAGACGGCATAATGAACGGGAACATGGCGATACCGGCAGTCAGAATCACTCCCGCGATGCTTAATGAAGAGAACAGAAACGCCAAGGCGCCTTTACCCGCACGCGCGGCCGCCAGAGTCACCAAAGGCGACACCGCCCCGATCAGCGGGAACAACCACAGTACAGGATAATGGTTGTAATTGGTCATCCAGGCACCAGCCTGACGAACCACTTCTTTATGGAGCGGATTGGATTCGGCAGCCTTATTGATTGCAGACGTTATCGCATATCCATCAATGCCATTCACGACCCAAACACCGGCCAATACAAACGTAATGGTTAAGATCAGCGAAGAAAGTTGCGCTGCTGATTTCGTTCGTACATACAAATCGCCTGTCGTGCGCATCATCAGGTAAGTCGCGCCCTGCGCAAGAATCATGCACAGGCTGACGATACCCGCCAGCAATCCAAATGGATTCAACAACTGGAAGAAGTTCCCGGTGTAATAGAGGCGCAGATACTCATCAACATGGAACGGTACACCTTGCAGCAAATTACCGAACGCTACACCGATGACCACTGGAGGAACAAAGCTACCGGTGAAAATGCCCCAATCCCATGCATTGCGCCAAGTCGTGTTCTCGACTTTCGAACGGTAGTCAAAACCGACCGGACGAAAATACAAGGACGCCAGCACCAGAATCATCGCGATGTAAAAACCGGAAAATGCGGCGGCGTAAACCATAGGCCAGGCAGCGAACAACGCACCACCTGCGGTTATCAGCCAGACTTGGTTGCCGTCCCAATGGGGAGCAACGCTATTGATCATCACCCGACGCTCAACATCGTTACGGCCAAGCAGACGCACCAACATCCCGACGCCCATGTCAAAACCGTCAGTGACTGCGAAACCGATCAGTAATACACCGATCAGCACCCACCAGACGAAACGCAATACTTCATAATCAAACATAGTGGCCTCCTGTTACCGTGCGTTCTGAGTCGATGCAATCGGCTGTTCAAAATGATAGGCGCCGGTTTTCAGGCTGCTGGGCCCCAAACGCGCATATTTGAACATCAGATAGAGTTCCGCAATCAGGAACAGCGTATACAAACCGCAAATCAGTACCATAGAGAACAGAATATCGCCTGCCGTCAGCGAAGAGTTCGCCACTGCAGTGGGCAGCACCTCGCCGATAGCCCACGGCTGACGGCCATATTCCGCCACAAACCACCCAGCTTCCACTGCAATCCACGGCAGCGGTATAGAATACAGCGCCACACGATGCAGCCATTTTTTCTGCCCGATGCGATTACGCAACACAGTCCAGAAAGAGAGCCCAATAACCAACAACATCAGAACTCCGCAAGCCACCATGATACGGAACGCGAAATACAGTGGTGCGACGCGAGGAATAGAGTCTTTGGTCGCCTGTTTGATTTGCGCTTCAGTTGCATCTGCCACATTCGTGGTATAGCGCTTCAACAACAGACCATAACCAAGATCCTGTTTATTCTTGTTAAACTCATCCCGTACAGCCTGATCGGTATTACCTGAGCGCAGCTGCTGCAGCAGTTGGTAGGCCTTCATGCCATTGCGTATGCGAACCTCATGCTGCGTCATCAAATCCTTCAGGCCCGTCACGGTCTTATCCGTGGAACGTGTAGCGATCAGACCCAATACGTAGGGCACCTGAATAGCATACTTATTCTCCATGGTATCCTGATTCGGCAGGCCAAACAGCGTGAACGCGGCTGGAGCAGGTTGAGTTTCCCACTCAGCTTCAATAGCAGCCAGTTTGGTTTTCTGCACGTCCCCCATCTCATAACCGGATTCATCACCCAGCACGATGACAGAAAGGACAGACGCCATACCAAAGCTTGCCGCGATGGCGAAAGAGCGTTTGGCAAAAGCGAGATCACGGCCCTTCAGCAGATAGTAGGAGCTAATCCCCAAAATGAAGATTGCACCGGTACAATAACCAGAAGCAACGGTATGAACGAATTTCACCTGCGCAACCGGGTTAAGAACAAGGTCGGCGAAACTCACCATTTCCATACGCATGGTTTCGAAATTGAAGTCGGAAGCGACCGGGTTTTGCATCCAGCCATTTGCCACGAGGATCCACAGCGCCGACAAGTTGGAACCCAATGCAACCAGCCAGGTTACTGCCATATGCTGAACTTTGCCGAGACGATCCCATCCGAAGAAGAAAAGGCCGACAAAAGTGGACTCAAGGAAAAAGGCCATCAGACCTTCGATAGCCAGAGGAGCACCGAAGATATCGCCAACATAATGGGAATAGTACGACCAGTTAGTCCCGAACTGGAACTCCATGGTCAAACCGGTGGAAACCCCCAAGGCAAAGTTGATGGCGAACAACTTGCCCCAAAACTTGGTCATATCTTTATAAACTTGTTTGCCAGTGAGCACATATACCGTTTCCATGATCGCCAGCAAAAACGCCATGCCCAGCGTTAATGGTACGAACAGGAAATGATACATCGCTGTTAAGGCAAACTGTAAACGCGACAGTTCGACTATATCAAACATCTTAACTCCTTGCTCCCCGCAGGAAGGTCCTAAGCTTGTTATAGATTCAAGCCATTAAACACCCGGCAGTAAATAACCCGAAAGAACACAACAATTGCTTCAGCACTGCTTCAATACCCTCGGAACAATTAACAACTCCAGGTGTATGAAGTTCAACTAAAGAGAAATTATAGAATTACAAACCACATACCAAAGATAAGAACATCGGTATATTACGCCTCTATAACCCTACAATAAATATGTTTTTACGTGATACAGATTGAGTTTTTGACCTCATAGTATTATCAGCGTTGCGTGGCATGTGAAGCATAATTGATTCGCCGCAATTTAAGCGTATTTCAAGGAGGATATCCAGACCATATTTTTGATCTAAAACAATTTCCCCATCAAATGTTAATAAATGGCGTTTTTTTATTTTAATTAAATCCCATTGTTAATTTAATGTAATTTCAAGGTTTCAATATTGATTAAATAAAAATATATATTTTGATGTTATGAAGAAAAAAATCGAGTTGCTCACAATTATCAAACATTACAGAAAAACATCTGGCTTGTTATTTTATTGTTATAATTTCAGCAATCATCTTTTTATGGGCAAAGAAACAATCACTATAGAGATATAGCGAAAATAATAAAAAAGGCCACCCGAAGGTGACCAAGCATGTCGAATTGAACGTACTACTAACGGTAAGCTGTATGTATTAACGATTCAACACTGACTTAACAGCTTCACCGATATCAGCCAGACTGCGCACTGTCTTCACGCCAGCCGCCTCAAGCGCTGCAAATTTGTCATCTGCAGTACCTTTCCCACCGGCAATAATCGCGCCAGCATGGCCCATACGTTTACCTTTAGGCGCGGTAACACCCGCGATATAGCCGACTACAGGTTTAGTCACATGCTCTTTGATATAAGCGGCAGCTTCTTCCTCTGCAGTTCCACCAATTTCACCAATCATTACAATGGCTTCAGTCTGAGGGTCCTGTTCAAACAGCTTGAGAATATCGATAAAATTCGAGCCTGGTATCGGGTCACCACCAATACCTACACAGCTTGATTGCCCCAGCCCGGTATCCGTGGTTTGCTTCACAGCTTCATACGTTAACGTGCCTGAACGGGAGACAATGCCAACTTTGCCAGGAAGATGTATATGCCCCGGCATAATACCGATCTTACACTCTCCTGGAGTAATAACCCCTGGACAGTTCGGCCCGATCATGCGCACCCCGGTTTGCTCCAGCTTCACTTTCACCGTCAGCATATCCAGCGTTGGAATACCCTCGGTAATACAGATAATGAGCTGAATACCGGCATCAATTGCTTCCAAAATCGAATCTTTGCAGAAAGGTGCTGGCACATAGATAACGGACGCAGTAGCTCCCGTTGCCTCCACCGCCTCGCGAACGGTATTGAACACAGGTAAGCCAAGATGCACGGTGCCGCCTTTGCCTGGCGTAACCCCGCCAACCATTTGCGTACCATAGGCAAGCGCCTGTTCAGAGTGGAAACTACCTTGGCTACCGGTAAATCCCTGGCAGATGACCTTGGTGTTTTTATCGATAAGAATGGACATTATTTACCCTCCGCGGCAGCAACCACTTGCTGAGCCGCATCCGTCAGGCTGGTCGCGGCAATGATATTCAGGCCACTGTCCGCCAGTTTCTGCGCGCCCAATTCAGCATTGTTTCCTTCAAGCCGGACAACCACGGGAACGCTGACGCCAACTTCCGACACCGCACCGATGATACCGTCGGCAATCAGGTCACACCGTACAATACCGCCGAAAATATTAACCAGAACCGCTTTCACCTTGTCATCCGACAAAATGATCTTAAACGCTTCGGTGACGCGCTCTTTCGTCGCGCCGCCGCCGACATCGAGAAAGTTAGCCGGTGCACCGCCATGCAGTTTCACGATGTCCATGGTTCCCATCGCCAAACCGGCACCATTGACCATACAACCGATATTGCCGTCCAGCGCGACATAGTTCAGTTCCCACTGAGCGGCATGTGCTTCACGCGCGTCTTCCTGGGAAGCATCACGCATTTCACGCAGTTCTGGCTGGCGGAACAGTGCGTTGCCGTCAACACCCAGCTTGCCGTCCAGACAGACTAGATCACCTTGTTTAGTGATCACCAAGGGGTTGATTTCGACCAATGCGAGATCTCGCTCCAGAAACAGCGTCGCCAATCCCATGAAGATTTTGGTGAATTGTGCAATCTGCTTACCGCTTAACCCCAACTTGAACGCCAGTTCGCGGCCCTGATAAGGTTGAGGCCCTGCTAGCGGATCCAATGCCATTTTGTGAATCAGGTGGGGCGTTTCTTCCGCAACCTTTTCGATTTCCACGCCGCCTTCCGTCGACGCCATAAAAACAACCCGGCGACTACCACGATCCACAACCGCGCCCAAATAAAGTTCTTTATCAATATCTGTAGCGCTTTCCACCAGAATCTGGTTGACCGGCTGACCGTTTGCATCAGTCTGATAGGTCACTAAATTCTTACCCAGCCATTTCTCAGCAAAGGCGCGAATGTCTTCCTTGCTGTTGACCACTTTCACGCCACCGGACTTGCCGCGACCGCCTGCGTGTACCTGGCATTTTACCACCCACGGCCCCGCGCCGATTTTGGATGCGGCTTCTTCCGCTTCACGCGGCGTTGTGCAGGCGTAACCGGCTGGAGCCGGCAAACCATACCGAGCAAAAAGCTGTTTTGCCTGATACTCATGTAAATTCATGATGTTCTATCCATTTAGGTTTGAAGAATAAGTCTAAAGACTTTCTGTCGTGGATAATGTCGTTGCCAGACAACGACCCTGCATAGCACATAATAAAGGCGGCATCGTCATGCCGCCTCACAACCGGTTTACCTAAACGTCCAGCAGCAAACGCGCCGGATCTTCCAGCATTTCTTTTACTGTAACCAGGAACCCGACTGACTCACGTCCATCAATCTGACGGTGATCATAAGAGAGAGCCAGATACATCATCGGCAGAATCACCACCTGGCCGTCAATCGCCATTGGGCGATCCTTGATGGCATGCATACCAAGTATCGCGCTCTGTGGCGGGTTAATGATCGGTGTAGACATCAAAGAACCGAAGACACCACCGTTAGTAATCGTGAAATTACCCCCAGTCAGCTCCTCTACGGTCAGCTTGCCGTCGCGGCCTTTAACAGCTAATTCTTTAATTCTCTTCTCGATATCGGCCATACCCATCAGGTCGACATCTTTTAATACTGGTGTCACCAAGCCACGTGGCGTAGATACCGCAATGCTGACATCGAAGTAGTTGTGGTAAACCACATCCTCACCGTCAATCGAAGCGTTCACTTCGGGGTAACGTTTTAGCGCTTCCACGACAGCTTTAATGTAAAACGACATAAACCCAAGCCGGACACCGTGACGTTTTTCGAACGCTTCACCATACTGTTTGCGCAGATCCATAATGGGTTTCATGTTGACTTCATTAAAGGTCGTCAACATCGCCGTACTATTTTTCGCTTCAAGCAAACGCTCGGCGACACGTTTACGCAAACGGGTCATCGGCACACGTTTTTCACTGCGGCTCCCCAGTGCTTGAGTCGGCTGAGATGGAGCAGCTGCAGGCGCTACCGCCTTCGGAGCACTCTTGCCGGCCAAATGTTTTTCTACATCTTCGCGGGTAATCCGACCACCGACTCCACTCCCCTTAATGGCTGCTGCATCCAGATCGTGCTCGGCGATCAGGCGTCGAATCGCCGGACTGAGTGCGTCGTTACTTTCCTCATCCAGGCCCGCAGTATGACGTTGGGCCGGCGTTGACTCCTGAGGCTGAGCTTTAGCACTGGTTTCCTTGCCGGAATTATCGCCTGGACGTAAACGCCCAAGTACCTGGCGCGCTGTTACCGTCGCCCCCTCAGCTTCCAGAATCACGTCTAGCACGCCAGCTTCAATCGCAGACACTTCCAGTACGACTTTATCAGTTTCAATTTCAACCAGTACCTCATCACGCTGGACGCTATCCCCCGGTTGTTTGTGCCAGGTCGCCACCGTAGCATCCGCCACAGATTCAGGCAGGTCAGGTACAAGAATATCTATGCTACTCATTCTATATCCTTTTGATTTAATTAACGTTCAGCGCGTCATTCACCAGATTTTTTTGTTGTTCCTGGTGTACGGACATATAACCGACTGCAGGTGAAGCCGAGGCAGGGCGACCGGCATACCGCAAGGATGCACCAAACGGAATCACCTCACGGAAATGGTGCTGACTGCAATACCACGCGCCCTGATTGAGCGGCTCTTCCTGGCACCAGACAAAATCATGTACATGCGCAAACGGTTCAAGCGCCGCTTGTACAGCCTGATGTGGGAACGGATACAGCTGTTCGATACGCACAATCGCAACATCTTTTTGCTCATTTTTGCGACGTTGCTCCAACAAATCATAGTAAACCTTGCCGGAACACAGGACGACGCGCTTCACTGCTTTTGGATCCAGATCATCAATTTCACCGATTGCCGGCTGGAATTGACCATGAGCGAGTTCATTTAGCGACGAAACCGCCAACGGATGACGCAATAACGACTTGGGAGACATCACAACCAGCGGACGACGCATCCCACGCAGAGCCTGACGTCGTAACATGTGGTAGACCTGGGCAGGTGTCGACGGTACGCAAACCTGCATATTCTGCTCTGCACACAACTGCAAATAGCGTTCCAGTCGTGCAGAAGAGTGCTCTGGCCCCTGTCCTTCATAGCCATGAGGCAGTAGCATGACCAAGCCGCACATGCGTCCCCATTTCTGTTCACCAGAACTGATGAACTGATCAATCACAACCTGCGCACCATTGGCGAAATCACCGAACTGCGCTTCCCAAATGGTCAGCGTGCGGGGTTCGGCTGTGGCATAGCCATATTCAAACGCCAACACGGCCTCTTCAGACAATACCGAGTCCCAAACCTTAAACGACCCTTGCCCATTGTGCACATGCGTTAATGGTGTATAGGTGGAACCGTCTTTTTGATTGTGGATAACCGCATGACGATGGAAGAACGTACCGCGCCCTGAATCTTCGCCGGATAAACGGACGGGGATACCTTCATCCACCAGCGTGGCGTAGGCTAACGTTTCCGCGCCGCCCCAATCAAACAGCTTCTCACCAGCAGCCATATCCGCGCGATCTTTATAGATCTTGGCGACTCGCGGCTGCATTTCCACCGATTCCGGCACTTCACTGATACGACGCGCCAGCTCCTGCAAACGTTTCATCTCAACTTTGTGCGCGTAAGTCTCATCCCATTCATGATGGAGGTATGGCCGCCAGGTAAAGGAGTGCATATCCATCGGACGCCACTCTTCAACCACGCACTCGCCGGCATCCAATGAGTCACGGTACAAGTTGACCAGTTCAGTTGCGTCTTCCAGCGTTGCAATACCATCACGCTCCAAGCGATCGGCATAGATTTTGCGCGGAGTCGGGTGCTTTTTGATCTTCTGATACATCACGGGCTGAGTCGCGCTCGGTTCATCCGCTTCGTTATGGCCATGGCGGCGGTAACAAACCAGATCGATAAACACATCCCGCTTGAAGGTGTTGCGGAAGTCCAGAGCCAGCCGGGTAACGAACGCGACCGCTTCCGGATCGTCCGCATTCACATGAAAAATCGGTGCCTGCACCATCTTGCCGATGTCAGTACAGTATTCAGTGGAGCGGACATCACGAGGATTGGACGTGGTAAAACCAACCTGGTTATTGATAACAATACGAATGGTTCCCCCCACCTCATAACCGCGCGCTTTGGACATGTTCAGTGTTTCTTGCACCACGCCTTGCCCACTGATGGCGGCATCGCCATGAATAGTGATGGGAAGAACCAGCGAGCTACTCGGATTATCAAGGCGATCGATACGGGCGCGTACCGACCCCATCACGACCGGGCTGACAATTTCAAGATGGGACGGGTTGAATGCCAGCGCCAGGTGGATCTTACCGCCCTCTGTTTCGATATCGGACGAAAAACCCTGATGGTATTTCACATCGCCGGTGCCAAGGTGATCCTTGTGAATGCCGGAAAACTCGTCGAACAAATCCTGAGACTGTTTACCCAGCACATTGATTAATACATTCAGACGGCCGCGATGGGCCATTCCCAGCACAACCTCATGGGTGCCGTTTTTACCGGCATGACGCACCATTTCTTTCAACATCGGAATCAACGCATCGCCGCCTTCCAGCGAGAAGCGCTTGGCACCGGGGAATTTCGCACCCAGATAACGCTCCAGCCCCTCGGCGGCCGTCAGTTCCCTGAGAAAGCGTTTCCGTTCCTGGGGCGTAAAACTCGGCTGTCCAACAACGGATTCGATACGTTGTTGAATCCAACGCTTTTCTTCCGTATTGGTAATATGCATGTATTCCGCACCGATCGGGCCGCAATATGTCTGCTTCAGCGCAGCATAAAGTTCGCCCAAACGCATGGTATCCCGACCGATAGCGAAAGAACCGACGTTAAACGTCTCATCCAGATCTTGCTCGGTTAAATTGTGGTACGCGAGATCCAGATCAGGCACTCGCTCCTGTTTCCATAATCCCAAAGGATCAAGATTGGCGTGTTGATGACCACGGAAACGAAAAGCATTAATCAGCTGCAATACCTTAACCTGCTTGGCATCGCTATCCGGATCATTGATGGAGGAGGTAAAACGCGAAGTATCTTTCGCCAGACGGCGGAAATATTCGCGGGTTTTGGAGTGAAGTTGATCCGGTTTGACCCCAGTGGTAGGAAGTTGCTGAAAAATTGAACGCCAACTGAAATCAATCGAGTCTGGATCCGTTAAATAATCTTCATAGAGCTGCTCTATGTAGGACTGGTTTGCGCCCGCCAGATAGGAGGAATCCAGCCAGGCCTTCATTGCGCCGTTCTGCATCGTGATCCCTTAAGCTAATAAGCTTTTGTTTTCGCCGTGGTTAACATGATTTTTTGCCGTGAATACGGTTCACTTGTGTGCCCTCTTCCGCACGAGTGTGGATAATTTATCCGAAGGAACCTTTAAAAGGCGGTTCTGGCGCAAAACCAGCTTTTAAAGATTTCCTGTTTCTTCCTACAGTTCCCGCCCCCACACAGGGGAGCGGAAACATGCCTTACACTTGCATCGTCATGCACTACGCTGCAACAACATCGATTTGATATGACCAATGGCTCGCGTCGGATTCAGCCCCTTCGGACATACGCTGACGCAATTCATGATTCCGTGGCAACGGAACACGCTGAAAGCATCGTTCAGATCGTCCAGCCGCGATGCTGTTTCCGTATCACGACTATCAATCAAGAAGCGATAAGCCGCCAACAACCCCGCAGGCCCGACGAACTTGTCTGGATTCCACCAGAACGACGGACAAGACGTGGAACAGCAAGCACACATAATGCATTCATACAAACCATCCAGCTTCTCACGTTGATCCGGTGACTGCAGATGCTCGCGAGCTGGAGGATTCTTCCCATTATTCAACAGGTAAGGTTTGATTTTCTCATATTGTGCATAGAACTGCCCCATGTCCACAACCAAATCGCGGATTACCGGTAAACCAGGCAGAGGACGGATCACTATCTTGCCGTTACTCCCACGTAGCGTCGAAACCGGTGTGATGCAAGCCAGACCGTTTTTACCGTTCATGTTCAGCCCATCGGAACCGCATACGCCTTCACGGCAGGATCGGCGGAACGACAGGGTCGGATCCTGTTCTTTTAATTGGATCAGGGCATCCAACAACATCATGTCCCGGCCTTCTTCCGCCTCGAGCGTGTAGTCCTGCATACGAGGAGCGTTATCAACATCAGGGTTATAACGATAGATTGAAAATTCGAGTTTCATCGCCAGCTCTCCGCAGAATCAGTAAGTACGCACTTTCGGCGGAAACGCCGGGCGCAATTTAGGCTGCATGTTCACCTGACGGCGTGTCATGCTCTCGGTTTGCGGCTGATACAGCGTATGGCACAACCAATTCTCATCATCACGATCAGGATAGTCGAAGCGACTGTGCGCGCCACGACTCTCAGTGCGGAAATTCGCAGAGACCGCAGTGGCATATGCAGTTTCCATCAGATTATCCAGCTCAAGGCACTCAATACGCTGGGTATTGAACTCACTTGATGCATCATCCAAACGAGCCTGTTTCAGGCGTTCGCGAATCACTTTGAGCTCTTCAAGGCCTTTTGCCATCGCATCGCCTTCGCGGAAGACCGAGAAGTTATTCTGCATACAAGACTGCAATGCTTTGCGAATTTCAACCGGATCTTCGCCAGAACGGTTATCGTTCCAACGGTTAAGACGTTCAAGGGATGCATCGATATCCGAGTCACTGGCATCGCGGGAAACGCCTTGTTCAATCAACGATTCCTGCAGGTGCATCCCTGCCGAACGACCAAACACTACCAGGTCAAGCAACGAGTTGCCGCCCAGTCGGTTGGCACCGTGAACAGAAACGCAGGCAATCTCACCCACAGCGAACAGACCAGGAATCACCACATCTTCGCCGTTTTCATTCACCGTCAACGCTTGGCCAGTGACCTTCGTCGGGATACCGCCCATCATATAGTGGCAAGTCGGAATAACCGGAATCGGCTCTTTGACCGGATCAACATGGGCAAAAGTACGCGACAACTCCAAAATACCCGGCAAACGAGACTCCAGAACTTCTTTACCAAGGTGATCCAGCTTCAGTTTGGCGTGTGGTCCCCATGGGCCATCGCATCCGCGGCCTTCACGAATCTCAATCATGATGGAGCGAGCGACCACATCACGCCCAGCCAAATCTTTGGCGTTTGGCGCATAGCGTTCCATAAAACGCTCGCCATGTTTGTTAAGCAAGTAACCACCTTCACCACGGCACCCTTCCGTTACCAGTACCCCAGCACCAGCTATCCCCGTGGGGTGGAACTGCCACATTTCCATATCCTGTACCGGCACACCTGCACGTAGCGCCATCCCCACACCGTCACCGGTATTGATATGCGCATTGGTCGTTGACTGATAGATGCGCCCGGCCCCGCCGGTCGCCAATACGGTGGCACGAGCTTTAAAATAAACGACTTCGCCGCTTTCAATACAGATGGCGGTACATCCCACCACCGCACCATCCTGATTTTTCACCAAATCAAGCGCATACCATTCAGAAAAGATAGTGGTGTGATTTTTAAGGTTCTGCTGATAAAGCGTATGCAGCAGCGCGTGCCCAGTACGGTCTGCTGCCGCCGCAGTGCGAGCAGCCTGCTCACCGCCGAAATTCTTAGACTGGCCGCCGAACGGGCGCTGGTAAATACGCCCATCATCCAAACGGGAAAACGGCAATCCCATGTGTTCCAGTTCCAGAATCGCTTCCGGCCCCGTTTTGCACATATATTCAATGGCGTCCTGATCACCGATGTAGTCAGACCCCTTTACGGTGTCATACATATGCCATTCCCAATTGTCCTCATGGGTATTGCCCAAAGCAACGGTAATTCCACCCTGGGCGGATACCGTATGGGAACGAGTCGGGAATACTTTGGACAATAGGGCACAGGACAAGCCCATCTGGGAAATCTGAAGCGCGGCGCGCATACCCGCGCCACCCGCGCCAACAACAACGGCATCAAACTCTCTGACTGGCAAATTCATCATGCACCCCACACCACAACTGTTCCATAAATGACATACACCACCAATACCACCACAATCGCTAGCTGTAATACCAGCCGGATTGCCAGCGGTTTTATGTAGTCAGTCAGTACCTGCCATAGACCTATCCAGGCATGAACCAGAATAGAAATCAGCGTCAACAGGGTGAACACTTTGGTGAGATGCATGGCAAAAAAACCACGCCAGATTTCATAAGTAATACCGCCGGCGCTCGCAATAAAACCGACGATATAAAGGACATACAGTACGATGACGATGGCAGAAGCGCGAAGTAGCAACCAGTCGTGTACGCCATTGCGTCCCAAAGCGGAAGCATTGCTTACCATACGAGGACTCCAGCCAGAAGAGAAAGCACGACAGTGATGATGAAAGAAATTTTCGCGGAACTCGACCCCGCCGCGAAAGTCTCCTCTATGTATCCAAAATCCATCAACAGATGACGCAGGCCACCGACAATATGGTAGGAGAGCGCGGTTAGAATGCCCCAGACGATGAATTTCACGATAAAGCTGCCCATAATTGCAGCCGCATGCACAAATCCTTCCTGAGAAGACAGGGAGAGACCGAGCAGCCACAACAAGATTCCAACAGCAACAAACGTGATAACGCCTGAGACACGATGAAGAATGGATGCTATCGCAGTAACAGGGAATCGGATCGTTTGCAGATCCAGATTGACAGGTCTTTGTTTTTTCACGGATTTGCCCACACAGCTTTTATTATTTTCTTCCTCCGGACCTGTTGTGGGGTCAGACAGCATGAGAGAAGAGAAAGGAGATAGGCTCCCTTCATTATTATTACGCATCTCGACGACTTTCCTGTTTGCGAACTGCGCCAATCAATCATGCTGGGTGCTCCTACTGCAGGGTATTCCGGAGACCTGGCGGCAGTATAGGCACTTCACATTCTTATTACAATTACCCTACAAATTGTTTGGACACATTTGCTTTGAACAGTGAGCGGAATCACGAATTTCACAAAATATATAAAATTAATTATCTGATTTGACAAAACTTCAACATTTCAATTACAAATAATCATGAAAATAAGTCTACCCTGTTAAAGCTTGTCGGTGGCCCTTTCCCATTTATATAAGTTATGTAACAGTGGGTATCAAAGACCCCGGAAAACTTATAGGTAGTGGCTACACTTAAAGCAGAACAAGGCTACCCCGAACCGGAGAGCATCTATCCGACTGTAGCGACCTGATACTGCATCCGAACACTGTACCCTGGCAGTACGAAACAGCAGACTGGCACAATAATCTGTACTGTTAATCTCATCCAGCGTGCGGACATGACGGTATTTCTACGGTGAAAAGATTTTTAGAATTAAAGCGCTAAGGAGACTGTAAATGGCTGATAAAAAAGCAAAGCTAGCGATAGACGGCAAAGATCCCATCGAGCTCAATATCCTATCTGGTACGCTTGGCTATGATGAAATTGACATTCGTAGCCTCGGTTCCAAAGGCTACTTTACTTTTGACCCCGGTTTTACTTCCACCGCATCCTGCGAGTCCAAAATTACCTATATCGACGGCGATCAAGGCATCTTGCTGCATCGGGGCTACCCCATCGCCCAGTTGGCGGAAAAGTCCAACTATCTGGAAGTCTGTTACATTCTGTTGTTCGGTGAAGCCCCCACGCAGGCGCAGTACGAAGAGTTCAAAACCACCGTCACCCGCCATACCATGATCCATGAACAGATTACCCGGCTGTTCCATGGCTTCCGGCGCGACTCTCATCCAATGGCGGTGCTGTGCGGCGTGACAGGTGCTCTCGCGGCTTTCTACCACGATTCGCTGGACATCTCCAATGCGCGTCATCGTGAAATCGCGGCCTACCGCCTATTGTCAAAAATGCCGACCGTGGCTGCCATGTGCTATAAATATTCGATTGGCCAACCATTCGTATATCCGCGTAACAATCTTTCCTATGCCGGTAACTTCCTGCATATGATGTTCTCAACACCGTGTGAAGAATACGAAGTCAATCCCGTATTAGAACGCGCTATGGATCGTATTCTGATCCTCCACGCCGACCATGAGCAGAATGCCTCAACCTCGACAGTGCGTACTGCCGGTTCTTCCGGTGCCAACCCGTTTGCCTGTATCGCGGCCGGTATTGCTTCACTATGGGGGCCGGCTCACGGCGGCGCTAACGAAGCTTGT
The DNA here is from genome assembly GCF_014855505.1 of Musicola keenii. Classification (NCBI taxonomy): domain Bacteria; kingdom Pseudomonadati; phylum Pseudomonadota; class Gammaproteobacteria; order Enterobacterales; family Pectobacteriaceae; genus Musicola; species Musicola keenii. The sequence continues at coordinate 143,009 of NZ_JAAWVW010000004.1, forward strand.
CTGCGCATGCTGGAAGAAATCAGTTCCGTGAAACACATCCCGGCATTTATCGCTCGCGCCAAAGACAAGAATGACTCGTTCCGTCTGATGGGATTTGGCCACCGTGTCTACAAAAATTATGACCCACGCGCTACCGTCATGCGTCAAACTTGTCACGAAGTATTGAAAGAGCTGGGCACCAAAGATGATCTGCTGGAAGTCGCGATGGAGCTCGAACACATTGCGCTGAACGACCCGTACTTCATCGAACGCAAGCTCTATCCGAATGTCGACTTCTACTCCGGCATCATTCTCAAAGCGATGGGGATTCCGTCCACCATGTTCACGGTGATCTTTGCCATGGCGCGCACCGTCGGCTGGATCGCCCACTGGAGTGAAATGCATGCCGAAGGCCTGAAAATCGCCCGTCCGCGCCAGCTGTATACCGGCTACGACCAACGCGATTTCGAACCGTTGATTACTAAACGTTAAGCACTGTTCTCATCACCTAAAAGGCCGGAATTCCGGCCTTTTTTACGGTTCATACTACAACGTCTTTGTATTACCGACTGATTACCAACGGCAGGCTATTCGTTCGGGCTATTGGGCCGTAACCCGAATGCCATACTGACTAAAGCTATGCCGTAGCCGGCGAGCGAACGCCAGTGCATGCTCACCATCGCCATGCAGGCAGACCGTATCCGCCTGAACCGCAATCCAGCTGCCATCGCTGGTGCGCACCCGATGACGCTGTATCATTTCCAGCGTCTGAGCCAGAGCCAATTCACCGCTATTGATGACCGCCAGCGGCTGATCCCTCGGCACCAGCGAACCATCAGGTCGATAGCTACGATCGGCAAACACTTCCTGGCGCGTTTTCAGCCCCCGATGTTTCCCCGCATGAACCAAATCACTTCCCGCCAGTCCCACCAGATACAGCGAAGGATCCACCGCCTGTACCGCTCGAGCGATAGCATCGGCCAATGCGGGCTCTCGTGCAGCCTGATTGTAAAGCATACCGTGCGGTTTCACATGAAACAGTCTGGCCCCCTCGGCTTTGACGATCGCCGCCAGCGCACCGATTTGATAAACCACCTGCGCAAATACCGTTTCGGGCGGCAATTGCATCGCGACACGACCGAAGTTGTCTCGATCAGGGAAACTGGGGTGCGCGCCGATGGCGACGCCATACCTGATGGCCCAGCGCACCGCCTGACGCATGGTATCCGCATCTCCGGCATGAAAGCCGCAGGCGATATTGGCAGAACTCACCAACTGTAACAGCGCTTCATCATGCTGCCCGCCTTCGCCAAGATCGACGTTTACATCAATTACCATGCAACCTCCTGGTTAATTGTTCCAGATAACGCTGTTGATCCTGTAATGCCTGCCGGGCTTCTGACAGTGAACAAGGGATAAAATGCACTTGTTCACCCAGTCGGGTCTGAGCCAGATGGTACAAATCCGCTTCGATCACATGGCCGATACGCGGATACCCCCCCGTTGTCTGCGCATCGGCCAACAGCACAATTGGCTTGCCGTTGTGGGGAACCTGAATCACACCCGGCAACAAGCCGTGCGACAGCATCTCTCGCGTCGTGTCACGCTGCAATTCCGGCCCCAACAAACGGTACCCCATGCGGTTACTCTGCGGGCTCAGATGCCAGCCAGTGCGCCAGAAATTCTCCCGTGACGATTCGCTAAACTCTTGATACTCCGGTCCCGGCAGCACCCTCACCCGATTATTGAACAGTAATTGCCGCACGCCGATCTGCCGTTTGGGCTGACGTAAAGGAACGCCCACCGACAACATATCGCCATCAGTCAACGCGCGTCCGTCTAACCCGCCGAAACCACTTTTCAGGTCGGTACTGCACGAACCCAGCACCCTGGGAACCGCAATACCGCCGGACACCGCCAGATAGCTGCGCATACCGTTGCGCGGCACCCGCAACCGCAGCGTCTGGCCGGGCTGTACTGGAAAACACCACCCCGTCCACAGGTTTTTCCCTTCCAGCCGTGCGTGACAGTCAGCGCCGGTCAGCGCAATCCAGCCGCGAGAGGTGAACGTCGCCGTCAGTTGTCCCAGCGTAATCTCCAGTGCCGCAGCATCTGCCGCATTGCCCACCAGCAGATTGGCGATCTGCAGCGCCGGGAGATCCAACGCCCCGCACTGGCTGACGCCAAGATGGCGCATACCAAAACGCCCGGCATCCTGGATCGTGGTCAGCAATCCGGCATGGATAATCTTCAGCATACGCCCTCCCGCTGCGGCACAAATCGGATCTGATCCCCTGGCTGCAACAAAGTAGGCGGAGTCTGAGAGGGATTGAACAGTGTCAACGCCGTTCGGCCGATCAACTGCCAACCGCCGGGAGTGGCCAACGGATAAATACCCGTCTGCTGACCGCCGATACCGACCGAACCTGCAGGCACCAGCACTCTGGGTTCGGCACGACGCGGCGCGTACAACCGCTCATTCAGCCCTCCCAGATAGGGAAACCCCGGTTGAAACCCCAGAAAGTAGACGACATAGCGCCCAGCGGCATGGCATTCCACCGTTTGACGCGGCGTCAGACCGCAATGTGCGGCGACAACATCGAGATCAGGCCCATGCTCGCCGCCATACACCACGGGGATCTCCACCAACCGCGACGCCTGTGGTAGCGGCTCACTCGTCTCCCACCATGACAGCAGTTGATCGATAGCGTCACGAGCATCGGAGTGGACATCCATCAACACAACCGTCAGGTTGTTCATACCGGGAATAACCTCCCGAACCGCATCATGCTGATTCAAATGCTCCGCCAGCGCCCAGATCCGCTGCTGGCTCGCCAACGATAACGGGGGTTCCAGCTCCAGCACGACCGTCCGTTCGCCCAACAGATAACAGCGCGCGCGTTGCATTGTTCCTCCTACCGATTCAGGCCGGGTTAGGAATATCGACGAATGTCACCTCAAAACCATGCTGCGCCGCCAGCCATTCCCCCAATGCCTGAATACCGGCGCGTTCGGTGGCATGGTGGCCGGCGGCAAAAAAGTGCACCCCCATCTCGCGGGCGATATGGATGGTTTTTTCCGAAACCTCGCCGGTCACAAAAGCGTCCACACCGAATTCGGCGGCCTGTTCGATAAAGCTCTGACCACCGCCGGTACACCAGGCGATCCGTTTGATTTTCGCCGGCGCATTATCACCGCAATGCAACACCGACCGCCCCAACGCCGATTCCAGATGTTGACGCAATGCCGTGCCACTTTTGGGCTCGCGCAGTTCACCATAAGGCAGCAATACCTCGATGGCACCGTGAATATTCGCCTCCAGCAACTCGCCCAGTCTGGCGTTATTGCCCACTTGCGGATGCGCATCCAGCGGCAAGTGATAACCATAAAGATTGATATCGTTCACCAACAAAGTCTTCAGCCGCTGGCGTTTCATCCCTCGCACCACCGCTGGCTCGTTCTTCCAGAAATAACCATGGTGTACCAACACGGCATCCGCATTACGTTCGGCGGCGACGTCCAACAGCGCCTGGCTCGCCGTTACTCCGGTGATAATCCGATGCACCTGAGCACGGCCTTCCACCTGCAACCCGTTCGGCGCGTAATCCTGGAATGCCCCAACATTGAGGAAACCGTTAATCAGGGTCTCCAGTTCCGTATTCTGCATAGTCTTTACTCCTTATCTTTCTTTGCCAGCGCGAACCGGTTATTCATTGGCGGCGAGTTTTTTAGCTGCATCAAATGCCGCCAACGTGCGCACCCGAGCCTGTTTGTGATCCACTATCGGCAGAGGGTAGTCGAGGCGGCAGCGCATTTTTTCCGCCCAACGGTGCGGCTGATGAATTTCCTTGCCCGGCACCCCAGCGAGCTCCGGTACCCAACGGCGAATGAAATCGCCATTCGGATCGAAGCGCTCCCCCTGAGTGGTGGGATTGAAAATACGAAAATAGGGTGCCGCATCAGTACCGGTGGATGCTGCCCACTGCCAGCCGCCGTTGTTAGCGGCCAGATCGCCATCCAGCAGTTGGCTCATGAAATAGCGTTCCCCCTCGCGCCAGTCAATCAGCAAATCCTTAACCAGAAAACTGGCGCAGATCATCCGCAAACGGTTATGCATCCAGCCGGTCTGATGCAACTGCCGCATGCCGGCGTCCACGATGGGATAACCGGTCTCGCCACGCTGCCAGGCGAGCAACTCCTGCGGCACCGAGCGCCAGATCACGCGATCGGTCCAGGCGATAAACGGCTGATGCCGGCACAACGCGGGGTGAAACATCAGCAGGTGGCGGTAGAACTCCCGCCATACCAGCTCGTTAAACCAGCTGAACGCCCCCCCTTCACGCTGCACCAGCCAATCCGGGTGCTCAGCGCGCAGGCAATTAACACACTGGCGTGGCGACAGCACGCCCAGCGCCAGATATGGCGACAATCTGCTGGTGGCCGGCCGAGAGGGCACGTCCCGCAACTCATGGTAAACATGCACCTGCTCGCGGCAGAACTGCCGCAGACGCTGTAGAGCCACCGCTTCACCCGCAGGGAAATCCCCGGCGACATCCAACTGCGGGTAGTCAAACGGTGCCGGCGGCGTCAATGGCGGCAGTGGTTGTCGACGGGCTGTCGGCGCGGGCACGCTGTCCGTGGAAATCTGCAATAACTGTGTGATGAACGCCGTCCGAAACGGGGTAAACACTTTGTACATCTCGCCGCTTCCCGTCACGACGCTACCGGGCGCCAGCAACAGGCTGTCGTCAAACGCTTGAATCCGTACCCCATTTCCCAGATGGCGCGACAACGCTTGATCCCGCCGCTGTTCATTCAATTCATACTGCCGGTTATAAAATAGATGGGTCGCCTGACGCTGACGACACAACGCCGCCAGCCACTCTAGAGCGCCGTCAAAATCCTCACACTGATGGTAGTGCAGCGGAATCCCTTTCTCATAAAGCGCTCGCTGCAATTGCAATAAACAATCAAACAATAACGCCGCCTGACGCGGCGCCATTTCATGGCGTGTCCATTGCCCTGGCGTGGCGATAAATACTGCCTCCACCTGCGCCTCGGGATCCTGACAGGCGGCGTACAACGCCAGATTGTCGGTAATACGCAAATCGTTGCGAAACCAAACCAGATGCGTGGTCATGAACCGTCCTTTTCGTGTGAAAAATCAGTGACCGTAGCGAAGTCTCAAGGCTTCCGGATACGGATCGAAATAGCGCTGTTCAAGCAGATAAGCGTCCGGGTATTCGGACAGGTAATGCCGCAGCAGCGTCATCGGCGCCAGCAACGGCTGCGTCCCGCGACGATAGCGATCGATCAAATCGGATAACGCCTGCCGCTGGCGCGCCGAGAGATGACGACGGAAATACCCCTGAATATGCATCAATACGTTGGTGTGATTGCGGCGCGAAGCAGGATGCGCCAGTAGCTTCATCAGGCGCAGGCGGTATTCCACCGCAAACGCCTCCAGCGAATTCCACTGATCCATTGACGCGACGAAACGCCCCAGCTCGCGATATTCCGGCTGAGAATGGGCCAGCAGCAACAATTTATAACGGCTGTGAAACGCCATCAGCCCGCCGCGGCTCAACCCCTGTCGCCACAGTTGCTGCAACTCGTGCAGGGCATAAACCCGTTCGATGAAGTTTTCCCTCAGTACCGGATCATGCAGCCGGCCGTCCTCTTCCACCGGCAGCCAAGGCAGCGCCACCATCAGTTGACGGGTAAACAGCCCAACGCCGCTCTTGCGGGCGCCGGCACCGTCATACACTTTCACCCGCTCCATCCCGCAGCTCGGCGATTTGGCGCAAACGATATAACCGCACAGCGACGCCAACGTCGGCACGATGCTGGCGGCAAACTCGTGCATCGGCTGAGTAACGTCTAACCCGGAGCCATTGCTGGCCTGCAACGCGATATCCCCTTGCCCATCTTTAACTAACCGCAACGCCGGGCGCGGTACTGGCAGCCCCACTGCCATTTCCGGACACAACGGCTCAAACCGGAAAAACTCCGCCAGTTGTTCGACCGCAAACGCCAGCCGTTTGTGTCCGCCATCAAAACGCACCGGGTTTCCCAGCAAACAAGCGCTGATGCCGACAGGAATCTGATTGACTGTCATAAATAACCTCATGCCAAAAAGATGATGCTATCTCAATAGCATAGCGGATTTATTCCGCTTTCAGCGGGGAAATCAGCGGGAAAAAACCGATGCCGACGACAATGCCGCCAGGCGGCATGCCGGTCACGCCGAGGGGAATGCGGATAAAGGTCGTAAGGAGATGTGACACCACGGCTCGTCATGCCGTTCGTCAACAAAAACAGACAGGGTGATACGAAAACAAGAGGGTACCAACCGCCTTCGGATTCATACCCGGATAGACCATCAATCGCCGGGCTGGCAGGCGCCGTCGGCGGGCGACGCGAAAGCCTGACGCCGCCGCTTAATACAGCTCGTTGACGGCACGCTCAGACTGCGCCAGCCATACCGGTTTATCACTGGTCTTGAGCCAGACACGATGCAGATAGCTATAAAAACGGGCGCGGTCGCGCCAGAACAACATGCAAGGCAAGGCCAGCACACCGATAACGATCACGGCGACCCGGCGCAACACCACGCGGTATAAGGGATACACGGAACCAAACGCCATAACCATCCTCCTTGCTAACAAATAGGTCGATGTAAAACGCCGGGGCGAGGGAAACAACGACACATCGACATCCACTGGTTAATCTTTGCACTCATCCGACCAGATTACAATCCTGAACGCCGGCCTGATTAGGCTAACCATGACCTATGACATGATAATGAATCAAAACCCTCACGGGATATCACCGCGCAGACGGACTCCGCGTTAAATCATCGCATCCACGCCAGGGAAAGGGCCGCAGAAACGGGCCGCCCGTTCCCCTCGCCGAGAGCAAACATGTCGGGCAACCGCTGACGTCGCCCGCTCGTTCCTCCCCTCCGGTTTCAGCACCCAGGCACCGCTTCAGCCGTCGTTTTTATACTTTTTTTACGCCCACCCCCACTAAATTTGCACCCTCTTTTTACCGCGCTACCTAGACTGACAGCATCGACCAATGACCTCGACTGGGAGGTATCTCGTGAATATCGATTTGATTGCAGAAGGTATTCTGGTGGCGCTGCTGCTGGTGTACCTGTGTTATGCATTGCTTAATGCGGAGGAATTCTGATGGCCGGCAATGCGTTCTTACTGATCGTCAGCCTGTTTGCGCTGCTGCTGGTGCTGTCGCAGCCGTTAGGTGCCTGGCTGGCACGTTTGGTTGAAGGGGAAACCGGCGTATTGCTGCCGCTGGAACACGGCCTTGCCCGGCTGTGCGGTTTCCCGCGGAGTGACATGAACTGGCGGCAATACGCGCTAGCCATTCTGCTGCTCAACGCCGGCGGCATCGTGCTACTGCTGTTGATCCTGATGTTTCAACAACATCTGCCGCTGAATCCCCAACATCTGCCCGGCATGTCCTGGCATCTGGCGTTAAATACCGCCATCAGTTTTGTGACCAATACCAACTGGCAGGCTTACAGCGGCGAGAACACGCTCAGTTATTTCAGTCAGATGCTGGGATTAACGGTGCAGAACTTTCTCTCCGCCGCCACCGGCATCGCTGTCGCCTTTGTTTTGATGCGTGCGTTTGCCCGCCGCTCCACACAGGCGCTAGGCAACGCCTGGCTCGATTTGATACGCATCAACCTCTATCTGTTGCTGCCGATCGCGATACTGATAGCGCTATTTTTCATCAGTCAGGGCACGATCCAGAACCTTCTGCCCTATCAGTCGGCAACCACGCTGGAAGGCGCAACGCAGAGTCTGCCGATGGGCCCGGTAGCGTCGCAAGAAGCCATCAAGATGCTCGGTACCAACGGCGGCGGTTTTTTTGGCGCCAACTCCGCGCACCCGTTTGAGAACCCGACCGCGCTGAGCAACCTGATACAGATGCTGTCGATCCTGCTCATCCCCGCAGCGCTCTGCTTCGCCTTCGGTCGGGTAGTCAACGATGTTCGCCAGGGTCATACCCTGCTCTGGGCGATGTCGCTGATGCTGATCGCCGCGTCTGCAGTGACGATGTACGCCGAAGTCAGCGGCAACCCGCATCTACTGGCGCTGGGCGCAGATTCCGCACAAAACATGGAAGGGAAGGAGACCCGTTTCGGCGTACTCGCCTCCGCCTTCTTCGCCGCCATCACCACCGCGACGTCCTGCGGCGCGGTCAATGCCATGCATGACTCGTTCACCGCGTTGGGCGGTATGGTACCGATGTGGCTGATACAAGTAGGGGAAGTGATTTTCGGCGGCGTGGGGTCCGGCTTATACGGCATGCTGATCTTCGTACTGCTGACGGTATTTATCGCCGGGCTGATGATCGGCCGCACGCCGGAGTATCTCGGCAAGAAAATCGATGCCTGGGAGATGAAAATGTATCTCGGCAAGAAAATCGATGCCTGGGAGATGAAAATGGCGGCGCTGGCTATCCTGATCACCCCGGCATTGGTGCTGCTGGGCACCGCGCTGGCGCTTGGCACCGAAGCGGGGCGCAGCGGCATCTTCAACCCCGGCGCACACGGTTTCAGCGAAGTGCTCTACGCCTACTCCTCCGCCGCCAACAACAACGGCAGCGCCTTCGGCGGTCTCAACGTCAATACACCGTTTTATAACCTGACGCTGGCATTCGCCATGCTGGTCGGCCGTTTCTCGGTCATTATCCCGGTATTGGCTATCGCCGGCTCGTTAGCCGCCAAGAAACGCCAGCCGGAAACCCGCGGCTCCCTCAGCACCCGAGGGCCGCTGTTCATCGGCATGCTGATTGCCATTATCTTGCTTATCAGCGCGTTGACTTTCATCCCTGCACTGGCGCTCGGCCCGGTTGCCGAACATTTACAGTTGAGTCTGGTTCGCTGAACCGGAGAAAGAACATGATTCGTAAACAGCTTTCCCTCGTTGATTCCGCACTGGTGCGCAACGCGCTGCTGGATGCGGTGAAAAAATTCGACCCACGCGCTCAATGGCGCAACCCAGTGATGTTTATCGTCTATCTGGGCAGCCTGCTCACCAGCGGCATCTGGCTGGCGATCCTCACCGGCCAGACCGAAGGTAACGGCATGTTTACCGGGCTGGTGGCCCTGTGGCTATGGATTACTGTCCTGTTCGCCAATTTCGCCGAAGCGCTGGCCGAGGGGCGTAGCAAGGCACAGGCCGAAACCCTGAAAGGCGTGAAAAAAACCAGTTGGGCCAACAAGCTCACCGAACCGCGAGCCGACGCCGACAGTCAAAAAGTCGCCGCCGATGCCTTGCGCAAAGGTGATTGGGTGATTGTGCGGGCCGGAGAGATGATCCCTTGCGACGGCGAAGTGCTGGAAGGCGGTGCTTCGGTGGATGAGAGCGCCATCACCGGCGAATCCGCCCCGGTGATCCGTGAATCCGGCGGCGATTTCGCCTCAGTGACCGGCGGAACCCGGGTACTGTCGGACTGGTTGGTGATCCAGTGTTCCGTCAATCCCGGCGAAACCTTTATCGATCGGATGATCGCCATGGTGGAAAGCGCCCGGCGGCGCAAAACGCCTAACGAGATCGCACTGACTATCCTGCTGGTGGAGCTGACCATCATTTTCCTGCTCGTGACCGCCACACTGTCGCCGTTCTCCTGGTTCAGTGTGCTCGCCAACCACCACGGCGCCACGATCAGCGTCACTATTTTGGTTGCACTGCTGGTGTGTCTGATCCCCACGACCATCGGCGGCCTGCTGTCGGCCATCGGTATCGCCGGGATGAGCCGGATGCTGAGCGCCAACGTGATTGCCACCAGCGGCCGCGCGGTGGAAGCCGCAGGCGACATCGATGTTCTGTTGCTGGACAAAACCGGCACCATCACGTTAGGCAACCGTCAGGCCTCCGCCTTTCTGCCCGCGCCGGGGGTCAGCGAACAGGCGCTGGCGGACGCGGCCCAACTGGCGTCGCTGGCGGATGAAACACCGGAAGGCCGCAGCATTGTGATACTGGCTAAACAACGTTTCAATCTGCGCGAGCGCCCGTTGCAGGATCTGGACGCGACCTTCGTCCCCTTCTCGGCCCAAACCCGGATGAGCGGCGTCAATGTTCAGGGGCGCACCATCCGCAAGGGCGCGGTGGATGCCATTCGCCGTTACATCGAGGCCAATCAAGGGCATTTTTCCAGCAGCGTGGAAGAGACCGTCGCCAACGTCGCACGTCAGGGCGGCACACCGCTGGTGGTCGCCGAAGGCCGTAAAGTGCTGGGGGTGGTCGCGCTGAAGGATATCGTCAAAGGCGGCATCAAGGAGCGTTTCGCCGAACTGCGCAACATGGGGATCAAAACGGTGATGATCACCGGCGATAACCCGCTAACCGCCGCCGCCATCGCCGCCGAGGCCGGCGTGGATGATTTCCTGTCGGAGGCCACGCCGGAAGCCAAGCTGGCGCTGATCCGCCAGTATCAGGCCGAGGGCCGCATAGTAGCGATGACCGGCGACGGTACCAACGATGCCCCAGCGCTGGCGCAAGCCGATGTCGCGGTGGCGATGAACTCCGGTACCCAGGCTGCCAAAGAAGCGGGCAACATGGTGGATTTGGACTCCAACCCCACCAAGCTGATCGAGGTGGTGCACATCGGCAAACAGATGCTGATGACCCGCGGATCATTGACCACCTTCAGTATCGCCAACGATGTCGCCAAGTATTTCGCCATCGTTCCTGCCGCTTTCGCCGCTACCTATCCGCAGCTCAACGCGCTGAACGTCATGCAGTTGCACTCCCCGACCTCCGCCATGCTGTCGGCAGTGATCTTCAACGCGCTGATCATCGTATTTCTGATCCCGCTGGCGCTAAAAGGCATCGACTATCGCCCGATGAGCGCCGCCGCGCTGCTCAGCCGCAACCTGTGGATTTACGGCGTCGGCGGTTTGGTGGTGCCGTTTCTGGGCATCAAATTGATCGACCTCATGCTGACGGCGCTCAGCGTGGCGTAAATAAGGAGACATTACCATGAGTTATCTTCGCTCTTCGCTGGTCATGCTGTTGCTCATGACACTGATAACCGGGGTGGCTTACCCACTGTTGATCACCGGCCTTGGCCAGTGGTTGTTTCCGGCGCAAGCCAACGGTTCTTTGTTGTATCGGCAGGATAAGGTCGTCGGTTCCGCACTGATCGGCCAGTCTTTCAGCCGCGATGACTACTTCCAGGGACGTCCGTCCGCGACCCAGGACAGCGCCTATAACCCGCAGGCGTCCGGCGGCAGCAATCTGGCGACCAGCAACCCGGCGCTGGATCAGGTCATCGGCCAGAACGTCAAAAACTGGCGTCAACGCCAGAACAATGACGCCCCGGTGCCGGTGGATTTGGCCACGGCTTCCGCCAGCGGCCTCGACCCGCATATCTCGCCGCAAGCGGCGCAATATCAGGCAGAACGCATCGCTAAGGCACGTGGTCTATCGACAACCGTGGTCGAACAATTAATCACTCGCGCTACCCAAACACCGATGCCGGCCTTTATCGGCGCGCCGGTGGTGAATGTAGTAGAGTTGAATTTGGCGCTGGACCAGATCAAAGCGCAGCCCTGAGATAAGGAACCGCCATGACCGAAGAGGAACAACATCGCCCTGATCCGGACACGTTGCTTAGCCAGATTGACGAACAACCGCGCGGGAAACTGAAGATTTTTTTTGGCGCCTGTGCGGGCGTGGGCAAAACCTACGCCATGCTGCAGGAGGCTCAGCGGCTAAAATCCCAGGGGCTGGATGTGCTGGTCGGCGTGGTGGAAACGCATGGCCGCAGCGAAACCGCCGCATTGCTGGATGGCCTGCCGCAGTTGCCGATGAAGCGTATTGGCCATCACGGCCGTCATCACCACGAATTCGATCTGGACGCCGCGTTAGCCCGTAGCCCGGCACTGATCCTGATTGACGAACTGGCGCACAGTAACTTACGCAGTTCTCGCCACCCCAAACGCTGGCAAGATGTGCAGGAATTGCTGGATGCAGGTATTGATGTGTTCACCACCGTCAACGTTCAGCATCTGGAAAGCCTGAATGATATCGTCGGCGGCATTACCGGCATCCGGGTACGGGAAACCGTACCCGACCCTATTTTTGACGAGGCCACCGAAGTGGTGCTGGTCGACCTACCGCCGGATGATTTACGCCAGCGATTAAACGAGGGGAAAGTTTATCTGCCGGTTCAGGCGGAACGCGCCATCGAAAATTTCTTTCGCCGGGGCAATCTGATCGCTTTGCGTGAACTGGCGCTGCGCCGCACGGCAGACCGGGTAGACGATCAGATGCGCGCCAGCCAAGGCAAGGAGCGTGTCTGGCATACGCGCGACGCCATACTGCTGTGCATCGGCCAAGGGCAAGGCAATGAAAAATTGGTGCGTACCGCGGCCCGGCTGGCAGCCCGATTGGGTAGCGTCTGGCACGCGGTCTACGTGGAAACCCCCGGTTTGCACCGTCTGCCGGAACCACAGCGCCGCTCCATCCTGCGGGCGCTGAAACTGGCGCAGGATCTGGGCGCGGAAACCGCCACGCTGTCCGATCCGGATGCGGAGCGCGCCGTGCTGCGTTACGCCCGCGAACACAATCTCGGCAAAATCGTGATTGGCCGCCACAGCGAGACAGGGTTCGGCTGGCGCCGGAAACGCTTTGCCGACAAGCTGGGCCGGCTGGGGCCGGATCTCGATTTAGTGGTGGTCTCGACACAGAATGAACGGCCGCTGTCTGCCATCAAAGCCACCGACACCCGTAGCATGGTGGACAAATGGCGGTTGCAGTTTTATGGCTGCGGTGTCGCGATCGGTTTGTGTACCCTGATCACTTTGCTGGCGCTGTGGTCGCCCTTCGCGATGCTGGAGCCCGTCAATCTGGTGATGCTCTATCTGTTGGCGGTGGTGGTGGTATCGCTGTTCTATGGTCGTTGGCCGTCGGTATTGTCGGCGGTGCTCAATGTCGCCAGCTTTGATCTGTTCTTCGTCGCGCCCAAAGGCACCTTTGCCGTCGCCGACGCCCAATATCTGGTGACATTCGCGGTGATGCTCAGCGTCGGCATTCTCGTGGGCAATCTCACGGCAGGCGTGCGCTATCAGGCCCGCGTCGCCCGTTACCGCGAACAGCGCGTCCGCCATCTGTACGAGATGTCCAAAGCGCTGAACCGCAGCCTATCCGTGCAGGATATCGCCAAAGCCAGCCACCATTTTCTGCGCACCACCTTTCAGGCGCGCATCGCCATTCTGCTTGCTGATCGCGCATCGCCGGATGATGAACTGCACCCCATGGCACTGGACGAACCGGATCGCTTAAGCGTTGACCCTGCCATTGCCCGCTGGAGTTACGACCATGCCACACCGGCGGGGGCCGGCACCTCAACGCTACCCGGCGTTCCCTACCAGTTGCTGCCACTGGTCACGGCGCAGCAGGCATTTGGCGTTATCGCCATCGAACCCGGTAATGCCCGCCAGTTGATGATCCCGGAACAGCAGCGCATGCTGGAAACCTTCACGGTATTGATCACCAATGCGCTGGAACGTCTTTATCTGGTGAAAAGTACCGAAAATGCCCGGCTGGACGCCGAACGGGAACAGTTGCGCAACTCACTGCTGGCCGCGTTGTCCCACGATTTGCGAACACCGCTGACAGTGCTGTTCGGGCAGGCGGAAATACTCACGCTCAATCTGGCATCGGCGGGCTCTCCCTATGCGCCGCACGCAAATCAACTCCGTCAGCAAATTATCAACACCACACGTTTGGTGAATAATCTGCTGGATATGGCGCGCATCCAATCCGACGGTTTCCATCTGCGCAAAGAGTGGCAAACGCTAGAGGAATTAACCGGAAGCGCGCTGCGACAGTTGGAAAATTCGTGGGCAAACCATACCATTCAGCTACAGTTGCCGCAGGAGATGACGCTGGTGTACTGCGACGCCAGCCTGATCGAGCGTGTGCTGATCAACTTGCTGGAAAATGCGATCAAATATGCCGGCGAACAAGCGATCATCACACTGTCGGCCCAGGCGGTATCGTCATCCATTGACGGCGAACAACTGGAAGTACAGGTGCAGGATAATGGCCCCGGCATTCCGGCCGGGCAGGAAAAGGCCATCTTCGACAAGTTCGCCCGCGGGCAAAAAGAGTCGTCGATACCGGGCGTGGGGTTGGGGCTCGCCATCTGCCGGGCGATTGTCGAAATCCACGGCGGCCGCATATGGGCCAATAACGTCAACACGACAAATTCTGCCGACACCGGCGGTGCGGTATTCCACTTTACCCTGCCGCTCAACACGCCGCCTGATATCGAACCCGAGGATGGGGAGACATAAACCGTTGCAGACCAACATACTGATCGTGGAAGACGAGAGAGAGATCCGCCGCTTTTTGCGCAACGCGCTGGAAAGCGAGGGTTGCCGTGTTTTCGATGCCGAAACCCTGCAACGCGGCCTGATTGAGGCGGCGACCCGCAAACCCGACCTGATTATTCTCGATCTGGGCCTGCCGGACGGCGACGGTATCGACTATATCCGCGATCTGCGCCAGTGGAGCGCCATTCCAATTATCGTGCTCTCCGCACGCACCGATGAACAGGACAAGATCGACGCGCTGGACGCCGGCGCCGAAGATTACCTGACCAAACCCTTTGGCATTGGCGAGTTGCTAGCCCGCGTGCGGGTCGCGCTGCGTCGCTCCAGCGCTACGCCGCAGTCTTCGCCACTGATTGCTTTTTCCGATGTCACCGTCGATCTGGTCAATCGCCAGGTCAGCCGCGCCGATGAGGAGATCCATCTCACCCCCATCGAGTTCCGACTGCTGGCCACCCTGCTTGCCAATCCCGGCAAAGTGCTGACCCAGCGCCAGTTGCTCAATCAGGTATGGGGGCCGAATGCAGTGGAGCACAGCCACTACCTACGTATTTATATGGGCCATCTGCGCCAGAAACTGGAACAAGACCCAGCGCGTCCCCGTCACTTTATTACCGAAATTGCCATCGGCTACCGCTTTATGCCTTAGCCCCGATAGCCGTTGGCGCCGTCAGGCGGTCATCAAACGATCCCGTAATACTTGATAGTTCGCGATCATGCGTAGCACATTTTCGCGCTGCTCATCGGTTTCCTGATACGAGTAACTGTTAATTGTCGATTCCAGTTCGCCATCTACCAGCGCTTTATAGTCCAGTTTGGTGCCATCCACATAAACCCGGCCGGGAGAACCATCCGAATTGAGCGTTACCGACGCAGCCTGTACCGACATCCACATGCTCAGCATCATCATACCCACATCATCGGAGCTCATATCTTTCGTGCTCTCTTCCCAGGCATCTTTAAACGATTGCGGCGCATCCCTGGGGGGAAAAACCATCATGGGAAACTCATGGCCGACGTTCGTATACCCATCTCTGTCGATATCCTGCGACTGGTTCATCGATACCAACAGGTTAAATGCCTGTTCAGTGCTCATCTCATCAGGATGCAATGCCGTGAGCCCCATGTGGGTATGTTGCAACGCGCTCAGTTCTTTTTCACTGAGACTTTGCACAAAGGATTGGGGATCGCTATACCCGCCTTCTTCCTGCGCCCTTTTCACGACGCTAAGAAAGGTTTCGCGAGAATCGGCAATAAGCTGCAGCCGCTCCTGAGGCAAACCGGCCGCTTCCCGCTCGGCAAGCCATTCATCGAAGCTGTTCTGTATCGACTCAAACGACAGATCATTGCCTGAACCCGCAATATCTTCCGCCGTTCGCCCTTTCGCCGTTCCCTGATTTAATGCTTCCGCTTTGCTATTGAGCATCTGCGCAAAAGTCGCCTCTCGGCTTTGATTACTCACCGTAGAAATCACACTCTGGCTATACGCCGTCGATGTAATTCTCATCAATATTCTCCTTATTCCTCAGAGGGCTGACGGGTAACGATTCGTCTTTACAGACAGATGAGGCATAGACAGTAGCCTCATAACCGAGACGACTGTCGAAAATCCCAAACAGGACAGGCCGCAACCATCAACGACATAAATTGAAAAGATTTATCCCATAAACTTATCTTTTTGAGTCAGTAAACGTAACTAGACGTAAGTATAGCGATGAGCGACGTCATACCCGGTATTAATGCAGACCACAGCCGTTTTTTTGCCGGCTGGTGCCTGACGCCGCATCGGCGTAGCATTTGCGAACAGATATCATTTTCTCAGGGAGATTCATGTGAGTAGCTGGTTGTTCTATGCGCTGCTTTCCGCGCTGTGCGCCGCGCTGGTGGCGCTGTTTGGCAAAATAGGCCTGCAACAATTGGACGCCAACACCGCCACCGCCGTTCGTGCCGTGATCATGGCGTTGTTTCTGGTCGGTGTGGTGGTGGCCCAGGGTAAGCTGTCGCTGGTCAGCGATGTGCTGACCAATCACCAGGCTATGTTGTTTATCGTTCTGAGCGGTGTGGCCGGCGCGTTGTCCTGGTTGTTCTATTTTATGGCGTTGAAAAACGGCAATGTGGCGCAGGTTGCCCCTATCGATAAGCTCAGCGTGGTGTTCGCCGTGATCCTGGCCGTCATTTTGTTGGGAGAAAAGGTGTCGCTATTAGCGGGCGTGGGTGTTGCGTTAATCTCGGCGGGCGCGCTGTTGGTTGCGCTCGGCTGACGCGAGATGGACTGACGAACCGGCGAATCCGTCACATCCGGCAGCGGGCGCTGCCGATACAGCGCCCGACTATCATCAAGCAGGCATTACTTCGCGTTGCTCAGCACGGCGCTGACAATTTCCACCGCTTCTTTTTCGATCCGTTCGCGATGCTCGGCGCCCAAGAAACTTTCGCAGTAGATTTTATACGCCTCTTCCGTGCCGGACGGACGCGCGGCAAACCAGCCGTTTTCCGTCATCACTTTTAGCCCGCCGATAGACGCGCCATTACCCGGCGCCGCCGTCAAACGTGCAGTGATCGGATCGCCAGCCAGCGTGCTGGCCGCTACCTGTTCAGGCGACAATTTGGACAACGCCGCTTTCTGGGCATGCGTCGCCGACGCTTGCAGGCGGTTGTAACTCGGCGCGCCAAAACGTGCGGCCAGCGCATCGTAGTGCTGTTGCGGGTTCTTACCAGTCACGGCGGTGATTTCGGCAGCCAGCAGACACAGAATGATACCGTCCTTATCGGTCGACCACGGTTTCCCGTCGAAACGCAGGAACGACGCCCCGGCACTCTCTTCACCGCCGAAACCCAGGCTCCCATCAAACAGACCATCGACAAACCACTTAAAGCCAACCGGCACTTCCACCAGCTTGCGCCCCAGATCCGCCACCACGCGATCGATCATGGCGCTCGACACCAGTGTTTTCCCGACGGCGACACCACGGCCCCACTGCGGACGGTGACGGAACAGATAATCAATGGCCACAGCCAGATAATGGTTTGGATTCATCAACCCGGCTGGAGTGACGATGCCGTGGCGGTCATAATCCGGATCGTTGGCGAACGCCAAATCAAACTTGTCACGCAGCGACAGCAAGCCCACCATCGCCGAAACGGAAGAGCAATCCATGCGAATCACGCCGTCGTGATCCAGCGTCATGAAACGGAACGTCTGATCCACCGCGTCGTTGACCAGCGTCAGATCCAGTTTGTAATGTTCAGCGATGCGCTGCCAGTAGGCGATACCCGAACCACCCAGCGGGTCGACGCCCAATTTCAAACCGGCGCGCTGGATTGCCGCCATGTCCACCACCGACATCAACCCTTCGACATAGGGCTGAACCAGATCCTGCTCGTGCAGATACCCGCTCTGGCGAGCTTTATCCAGTGTCAGACGCTTCACTTCGCGTAGATTATCCGCCAGTAGCGCATTGGCGCGTTTTTCGATAACGCTGGTCAGATTGGTATCCGCCGGGCCGCCATTGGTTGGGTTATATTTGATGCCGCCGTCTTCCGGCGGGTTGTGGGACGGCGTGATCACAATACCGTCCGCCAGAGCACCGCCGTTACGGTTATGCACCAGAATGGCATTGGACACCGCAGGCGTCGGCGTAAAGCCATTGTCCTGCTGAATCACCACATCCACACCGTTCGCCGTCAGCACTTCCAACACTGAAATGAACGCCGGCTCAGACAACGCATGGGTATCTTTACCGACATAGCAAGGGCCGGTAACGCCCTGACGGCTCCGCTCTTCAGCAATGGCTTGAGCAATGGCGAGAATGTGCGCCTCATTGAAACTGTGGCGGCTTGCGCTGCCGCGATGACCGGAGGTACCGAATTTCACCGCATGCGCCGGATTGGAAATCTCCGGGCGCAACACATAATACTGGGACGTCAACTGTGCGACATTAATCAGGTCGCTCTGTCGGGCTGGCTGGCCAGCGCGTGGATGATTTGCCATGGCGTATTTTCCTGACGCAGTGATTTAAATGGTGCCGCAAACTTTTTCTATCAGTTCCGGTGGAAACTGCATGGCCAGCATGA
Source organism: Musicola keenii (assembly GCF_014855505.1). NCBI lineage: Bacteria > Pseudomonadati > Pseudomonadota > Gammaproteobacteria > Enterobacterales > Pectobacteriaceae > Musicola > Musicola keenii. The sequence goes on from NZ_JAAWVW010000004.1 coordinate 161,436, forward strand.
TGTGCTCAATCATGCTTCGCTTGCGACCGGTATTGGTATTGGTAATCACCCAGTATGGCGTGCCCTGAATATGTTTGGGCTTGGTGTGATTGCCGTGCAGCATTAACGTTTGCTCATCCCCGGCGAAATAGACGCGGGTGCGGCCATGCAATGACTCGGTAGCGGCGGCGAATTCCTGAGAAGACAGGCTATACAAGGTGGACAGCACCAGCATAAAACGATTGATCGCCTTATTCTGTTCAGCGTATTCATCAGAAAGCAGCAACTCACGCAAGGTTCTAACCTTGTCTCGCGTGCCTTGCAACGCCGCAGGCTGAGCGTCTTCCACCGCAGGGGTTATCGTTTCAGCAGCCACAAGCGTCTCATTGAATTTCAGCATCCGACGCAAAATATCCGATGCGCTTTCGCCAATGTGTTGGGTATGGCTGGCGATATAACGATAAAGCTCTTCGTCGACCTCAATAGTTTTCATCTTTATCCAGTGCTGTTTCTTAATCTTTAATCATTAGGGATTATACAAATTAAGCGTTACCGACCAACGGCGAACAGCCTCATCGGTATCACATTCAGGAAAATCCTCAGGCCGCTCGCCGATTAATCTGACCTCGACTGGCTTTCCCTTTCGCCATCACCGAACGGCCTCTGACTGTGCCTCACCCGCAGCCCTCATGGGCACTGCGGATTTATACTGCGGCAGGATCGCTGAGTAAAGTCATGATACCCTAACCCTCTGTCTCTCTGAATGAACTTCACCATGAAATTGAATTATCGCTGGCAAAACGCACAACAACCGCAGAATCGTCTTCCCGTCATTCTCATTCATGGGCTGTTTGGCACCCTCGACAATCTGGGCGTACTGGCCCGCGATCTGCAACAGCGTCACGATACCGTGCAAATCGATCTGCGTAACCACGGGCTATCGCCGCGTGCGCCGGAAATGAATTATTCCGTTATGGCTCAGGATATACGCCAGTTGATTGACGAACTGGGATTCGAGCGCGTCATTCTGATCGGCCACTCGATGGGAGGCAAAGCCTCCATGGCGTTGAGTGCGCAACTCCCCGAGCGTATCGACCGTATCGTCGCCATTGATATCGCACCGGTGGATTATCAGGTGCGCCGTCACGACAAGGTTTTCGCCGCTATCCGCGCCGTGACCGAGGCCGGCGTAATGCGACGCAGCGAAGCCGCCGATCGGATGCGCCCTTACTTGCCGGGTGAAGAAGGCGTTGTCCAGTTTCTGCTGAAGTCGTTCCAGCAAGGTGAATGGCGCTTTAACGTTCCCGTGCTCTGGGATCAATACGAAAATATCGTCGGCTGGCAGGAAATCCCTGCCTGGCATGGCCCGATACTGTTCATCCGTGGCGGCAATTCGCCTTACCTGGATGATCGTTACCGCGAAGCGCTGTTGCGTCAATTTCCGCAGGCGAAAGCACACGTCGTCAATGGGGCGGGACATTGGGTGCATGCAGAAAAACCCGATGCGGTGCTAAGGGTGGTAAACCGTTTTCTTAATGACGATTAATCGTGCCGCGCGCGCCGCTCAATGCGGTACAAACCGTTGTCGCAGCGGCGGTGGCTGGGGTATTATGGCGCGCGCAGAAAAAGGAACGGCTCACTGGCCTTGCATCGTTAACCACATTTCATCAAAACACCGCCGCCCGCAATGACGAAGCTGCGTTGTGTTTTGGCCGAATTTCTTGCAGTACCATGACTTATGGCAAAAGAACAAACGGATCGCACCACGCTTGATCTGTTCGCGGATGAGCGTCGCCCGGGCCGCCCCAAAACTAATCCGCTTTCCCGTGATGAACAGTTGCGAATCAACAAACGCAACCAACTTCGGCGTGATCGGGTTCGCGGTTTGCGGCGTATAGAATTGAAGATAAACCACGAAGCCGTGGAAATTCTGAATGCGTTGGCTGAGGAAAAAAACATCAGCCGCAGCGAATTGATCGAGCAAATGTTGCTGGCCCAGTTGGCCGGAGAGAAAACCTGACGTCTTTGTGGGCGTCATCCATGACGCCGGTTTCAATCACTCAGAACGTTTCCCAGTTATCACTTCCCTTACTGCTTTTCCCACTCGCAGGTAATGCTTTGGCTGCAGGCGTCGGGATCGTTTTCGGCTCCATGCGAGGGCGAGACGGTTGAGCAGAGACAGATTGGTGTTCCGATAACCGGAATACGGACACCGCTTCTGTCAGGATGGCGGCCTGTTCTTCCAGAGAACGAGTCGCTGCAGACGCTTCCTGAACCAGCGAAGCATTCTGTTGAGTAACACCGTCCATCTCCGTAATCGCCAGCCCTGCCTGTGCGATCCCCTTGCTTTGTTCGGAAGACGCGACAGCGATCTCGGACATGATATCCGTCACATTGGTGACAGCAGTCACGATCTCGCTCATGGTATTGCCGGCGTCGGCAACCAAGGCTGATCCTGAATCTACACAACGGACAGATTCGGCGATCAACCCCTCTATTTCTTTCGCCGCCTGAGCGCTGCGCTGCGCCAGGCTTCTTACCTCGCCCGCCACCACGGCAAAACCACGCCCTTGCTCACCCGCACGCGCAGCTTCCACCGCCGCATTCAGCGCCAAGATATTGGTCTGAAATGCAATTCCGTTGATCACACTCGTGATTTCGGCGATTTTCTTCGAGCTGCCGGAAATATCGGCCATGGTTTTCACGACATTGTCGACCAGCTTCCCGCCTTTGCTGGCAGTCTGCGACGCCTGATTAGCCAGTTGGCTGGCATGGCTGGCGTTTTCCGCATTCTGTTTCACGGTTGACGTAAGCTCTTCCATGCTAGCAGCGCTTTCCTCAAGCGCTGCTGCCTGCGATTCCGTTCGCGCAGCCAGATCGTTGTTACCAGACGCAATTTCAGACACACCCTGATAAATGGTATCCGCGCTGGAGCGAATGGTGCTGACCGTATTGGCCAGGCTGGACTGCATATCTCTCAACAACGGAAACAGCCTGCCCACACAGTTGTTGCCGAAATCTATAATCGGTTTGCCCAACCTGCCAGACGCAATCACCTGGAAATGATCACGCAGATCATTCAGAGGACGTACCAGATAGGCAACCAGATAGCGATCCGTCATGAACAGCATCAACAGGCCGCCAGCCAACCCGGCCAGCAGAATGTTTTGTCCATACCAGGTTATTTTTTCAAGGCGTTTTCCAGCATCCACGAACATTTCGGAACCGGCCTTGTTGAAATTGGTAAAAGAGACATTGAATTGACGGCTGAAAACCGGCACGACATCTTTGGCGAATTTGTCATACTCGGCGAGATTATTTTCCACCGCCCGCTGATACATGGGTTCGACCCCTTGAGTAATCAGGTTTTCCCAATCCCGGATAACCGCATCCACCAACGGCTGCGATAAACCGGCATGGTCGATCTTTTTGAATGCCTCAAGGTTGGATTTCAGTAAATCTAGTGCAGCCAGAGATGACTTCTGCTGTTCGTCGGCTTTTTGGTTATCACCACTCTTACGGTAGTCCACACCGCGCGCTAACCGGGTCACCATTCGAAAATACTGATCATTCCCCGTATTGACCAAATCCATATTGTTAACCAGCAATGAACTGGTTTTTGACGTCTCGTTCATGGTACGAAACGAGTACATAGTATAAACCGACACCGCAACCCATAGCGCACAAAAGGTACCCAGTACCCACATCATTGCAGTGCGAATAGCAATATTTTTCAGGAATTGCATAGATAGACTCCAGCCTGAATGATTACACAAGGTAAGATTTGTTGTGAGGTATTCAATAAATAAAGACTATGATTGCGCAAAAAACATTGCTGTGATTTACATTTCACGAAGAAACTTGTTCCATTCATCGAGCAAATCACAGGAACATTTAGCGCGTTAACGCCTTTAAAAAGCTAAAAATCATGATGCCTTTTAGCAATCCGTCTATTTTCCAATGAGATATCACAGACCTGTATTTTTAAAAAACTAAAAAAAATTAAGTAATGAAATTCGCACTGACATTTACTTATCCCGCCGAACGGCATAGAGATTCGAGTTTCTCCACTATAAACTGTCTGCTATCATTACCGGATCGCTGGTGAGACATACACCATATCCTTAGAAATTAAGAGGTTATCCAATCCATGGCTCTCATAGGCATTTTCTTTGGCAGTGACACAGGCAACACTGAAAATATAGCCAAAGCAATCCAACAGCATCTTGGAACAGAAGTTGCTGAAATTCATGACATTGCTAAAAGCAGTAAAGAAGATCTTGAGCGTTTTGACATCCTGTTGCTGGGTATCCCGACTTGGTACTACGGTGAAGCGCAGTGCGACTGGGATGATTTTTTCCCTACGCTGGAAGAGATCGATTTCGCCGGCAAGCTGGTAGCAATTTTCGGCTGTGGAGACCAAGAAGACTACGCCGAGTATTTCTGTGATGCCATGGGGACTATCCGTGACATTATTGAGCCGCGCGGCGCCACCATCGTCGGAAACTGGCCGACGGAAGGTTACTATTTTGAAGCGTCGAAAGGCCTGGTGGATGACAAGCATTTTATCGGGCTCGCCATAGATGAAGACCGTCAGCCGGAATTGACGACAGAGCGGGTCGCTGCCTGGGTAAAACAGATCAGCGAAGAGATGAATCTCAAAACATTACTCTCCTAACACACAATGGCCCTGCCAAGCTCAGGGCCATCTCTTATCAAGAGATAAAACCTATCATATAGATAAATTCGATTTTTTAATTTTCTGCTATAACAGAGTATAATATTTTCCGGTTTGCTTGCCGCATCGCAATATTGCTCTCGTCAACGGGGCATAGATCGTAGATCTGTGTAGTAGGCGGGAATAGTATGGTAAAGGTTCGGCTGTTTTAATTTCGACAGTGCAGTCCTATAATTGAGGGCAGCAGCCTTTTTTAAGCCGACCGATGAGACCAGGCTATTAGCCTGACTGACAAAAAGTAGAGCAACAGGACAATATCCGCATGACTGACAATAATACCGCATTAAAGAAGGCCGGCCTGAAAGTCACACTTCCTCGATTAAAAATACTGGAAGTGCTTCAGGCTCCTGAGTGCCATCACGTCAGCGCGGAAGATCTCTATAAAAAGCTGATCGATATGGGCGAAGAAATCGGTCTGGCGACGGTCTATCGCGTACTGAACCAGTTTGATGACGCCGGCATTGTCACCCGACATAATTTTGAAGGTGGTAAATCGGTTTTTGAACTGACCCAGCAGCACCATCATGATCACCTTATCTGTCTGGATTGCGGTCGTGTTATCGAATTCAGCGACGAATCCATCGAGGCGCGTCAGCGCGAGATCTCTGAAAAACACGGCATTAAGCTGACCAACCATAGTTTATATCTTTATGGTCACTGTACTGACGGCAACTGCCGTGAAGATGATAGCCTACATGAAGAGCGCTAATGTCTTCTTATCCGAGTGTTAAAAAACCGCAAAAAGCGGTTTTTTTACGCACCGAAGACGCGACGCAAGCATAGCGAATCCGTCGCCTGATTCCTGCCTTGCAACACATCCGGCTAAAAAAAACCGCCACTCGGCGGTTTTTTTGTCATGCAAGGTGTAAATAGTATTAACCCACCCAGCTGTCTCTCAGACCAACAGTACGATTGAACACCAGATGTTCAACGCTGGAGTATACCGGGTCAGCACAAAAATACCCTTCACGTTCAAACTGATAGGCTTTTTCTGCCTGAGCCTGGCTCAAGCTCGCCTCAACAACCCCCAGCACGATCCTCAGAGAATCCGGGTTGATCGTGGAGAGAAAATCATCCGCCGCACCGGGATTCGGTACGCTGAACAGACGATCATACAAGCGGAATTCCGCAGGCAGTGCATGAGCAGCAGAGACCCAATGAATCACCCCTTTTACCTTGCGACCGTCCGCCGGATCCTTGCTCAAGGTATCCGCATCGTAACTGCAGTAAATCGTGGTAATGGCGCCCTGTTCATCCTTATCGATACGTTCGGCTTTAATAACGTAAGCGTTACGCAGACGTACCTCTTTGCCCAACACCAGACGCTTGTATTGTTTATTGGCTTCTTCACGAAAATCGGCCCGATCGATGTAGATTTCGCGGCTAAAAGCCACCTGCCGGGTTCCCATCTCCGGTTTATTTGGATGGTTCGGCATTTCAACCCACTCTTCGTGGTTCTCTGACAGGTTTTCAATAACAACGCGCACCGGATCCAGCACCGCCATTGCACGCGGTGCATTTTCATTCAGGTCATCACGAATACAGGATTCCAGCGCGGCCATCTCCACCGTGTTATCTTGTTTGGTGACACCGATACGACGACAAAATTCACGAATAGACGCAGCGGTATAACCACGACGGCGCAGACCGGAGATCGTCGGCATACGAGGATCGCTCCAGCCCTCTACATGCTTGTCCGTCACTAACAGATTCAGCTTACGTTTAGACATCACCGTGTATTCGAGATTGAGTCGAGAAAACTCATACTGCCGCGGATGGCAGGCAATGCTGATGTTATCCAGCACCCAGTCATAAAGGCGGCGGTTATCCTGGAACTCAAGGGTACACAGCGAGTGGGTGATACCTTCCAGCGCATCGGAAATGCAGTGGGTAAAATCATACATCGGGTAGATGCACCACTTGTTGCCAGTCTGATGATGCTCGGCAAATTTGATGCGATATAACACGGGGTCTCGCATCACAATAAAGGGCGAGGCCATATCGATTTTCGCACGCAGGCAAGCACTACCTTCGGTGAATTCCCCATTGCGCATTTTTTCAAACAGCGCGAGGTTCTCTTCCACGGTGCGATCGCGGTAAGGGCTGTTTTTCCCCGGCGCGGTCAGTGTGCCGCGATACTCGCGAATCTGTTCCGGCGTCAACTCATCAACATACGCCAGACCCTTGTTGATCAGCTCAACCGCATACAAATACAGCTGATCGAAATAATCAGAGGAATAGCGGATATCACCGCTCCAGGAAAAACCGAGCCATTGCACGTCATGCTTAATCGACTCAACGTACTCGATATCTTCCTTCGCCGGATTGGTATCGTCGAAACGCAGGTTACATTTGCCCTCGTAATCAACGGCGATACCAAAATTCAGACAGATGGATTTGGCATGGCCAATGTGCAAATAGCCGTTCGGCTCCGGCGGAAACCGCGTCTGAATACTGCGATGCTTACCAGAAGCCAAATCTTCATCAATAATCTGGCGAATAAAATTGGTTGGGCGGGCTTCAGCCTCACTCATGCTTGGTTCCTCAATGCGAAAAACAACTCATAACCGCTAATGATCCAACAAGCTAAGCAGGGAAACAACTGTTTGTTGAATGAAAGTTTAAGATAAAAAACGGAGAACTGCTTTCGCATATTCTCCGTTTTCGTCGCGGACAGCCAATAACGATGCGAAGTTTATTCTTCCGCTACCTGCCGCAAAGCCATAGCGATACTTTCAGCCTGTGTCCCCACAACAATCTGCACGTTCTGTTTGTTAAGACGTATCACACCGGCCGCCCCTAGCTGTTTGGCCGCGGATTCATCCACCAGCGACGAGTCTTTCACCGTCAGCCGTAACCGGGTAATGCAAGCGTCGATCGCTGTCAAATTGTCCTTACCGCCCAAAACCTGCAGATAGGCACGCGCCACAGACTTGTCATCCCCGACATCCACTCGAGCAGCAGGTGCATCGGTCGTAGCAGCCTCGCGGCCTGGCGTCATCAGATTGAAACGAACAATCGTGAAGCGAAACACGACATAATAAATCGCAAAAAATACGATGCCTTGCAGCAACAACATGTACCACTGCGTCGCCAGCGGGTTACGAGAAGAAAGCACCATATCCACCAGACCGGCGCTGAAACCAAACCCGGCAATCCAGTGCATACTGGCGGCGATGAAAACGGAAATTCCGGTCAGCAGCGCATGCAACACATACAACACCGGCGCAACGAACATAAAGGAGAATTCCAGCGGTTCGGTGATACCGGTAAAGAACGCAGCAAATGCTGCCGCCACCATGATACCGGCGACACGGCTGCGGTTTTCCGGACGCGCACAGTGATAAATGGCCAGCGCCGCGCCGGGCAAACCGAACATCATGATCGGGAAGAAACCGGCTTGATAGCGCCCAGTGATTCCCGGAATTGCTTTACCGGCATCAATCGCCTGCTGCCCGCTCAGGAAATTAGGAATATCGTTGATACCCGCAACATCGAACCAGAACACCGAGTTAAGCGCATGATGCAACCCAACCGGAATCAGCAAACGGTTAAAAAACGCATAGACACCGGCGCCCACCGCCCCGAGTTGCTGGATATGTTCGCCAAAAGCGACCAACGCGCCGTAAATCACCGGCCAAACGTACATCAACACGAATGCAGCCACGATCATCAACAACGATGTCAAAATCGGAACCAACCGGCGCCCACTGAAGAAAGACAGCGCCTTAGGCAATTCGACATTACTGAAGCGATTATAGAGTTCGGCGGAAATCACCCCGACCAAAATCCCCACGAACTGGTTTTCAATTTTTGAAAACGCAGCAGGCACCTGTGCCAGCGGAATATGCTGGATCATCGATACGGCTGCCGGTGAGCACAACGTCGTCACCACCAGGTATCCAACGAATCCGGACAACGCCGCAGCCCCATCCTTATCCTTCGACATGCCGTAAGCGACGCCGACAGCGAACAGCACAGCCATATGTTCAATGATCGCAGCGCCGGATTTGATCAGCAACGCCGCCAACGCGCTTTCGCTCCCCCAGCCAACCGGGTCAATCCAGTATCCCACCCCCATCAGGATGGCGGCGGCGGGCAATGTGGCGACCGGAACCATCAGCGCCCGGCCTACCTTTTGTAAATAACTGAGTATACTCACCTTCCCTCTCCCCTTTCAGACCAACAGGTTATTTTACTGGTGCAACCATCTTCACTTATCGCCAGTCTTCTAGACCGGATACAACGTGTCAACAAAATAATTCGTCACGAAAATTAATAGCATGGATTATGTGATAAAAATCACCAAAAACGCACATATTAAAAGTTTATGGCGCACCATTATCACGACTTATTTCAAGATAAAAAAAAACGCGCTACACTGAGCCCAGATTTGAAAACATTCAATACGACTTTACCGCTCACCAGGCAACCCCATCGACGAGGAGTACAGCAATGAGATTGATTCCGTTAACCCACGCCGAACAGGTCGGAAAATGGGCCGCCCACTACATTGCACAACGCATCAACGCATTCAAGCCTACGGCGGAATGCCCTTTCATTCTGGGGCTGCCAACCGGCAGTTCGCCGCTGGAAGCGTACAAAGCCCTGATCGAGTTATATAAAGCGGGCAAAGTCAGTTTCAAACATGTCGTCACTTTCAATATGGATGAATATGTCGGGCTGCCCGCCGATCATCCGGAAAGTTACCGTTCCTTCATGTACAACAATTTTTTCAATCATATTGATATTCAAGACGAAAATATCAATCTGCTGAATGGTAACGCAGCAGACATCACCGCTGAATGTCAGCAATATGAAGAAAAAATCAGGTGTTACGGTAAAATCCACTTATTCATGGGCGGTGTTGGCAATGACGGGCATATCGCGTTCAACGAACCGGCGTCATCACTGGTTTCCCGTACCCGGATCAAAACCCTGACGGAAGAAACCCGCATCGCCAATTCCCGCTTCTTCGGCGGCGATGTTAATCAGGTGCCCAAATATGCGCTGACGGTAGGAGTGGGGACCTTGCTGGATGCGGAAGAAGTCATGATTTTGGTGACGGGGCGACACAAAGCGCTGGCATTACAAGCCGCCGTGGAGGGCAACGTCAACCATCTGTGGACCATCAGCTGTCTGCAGTTACATGCCCGTTCGCTGATTGTCTGCGACGAACCGTCTACCATGGAACTGAAAGTGAAAACGGTAAAATATTTCCGCGAACTGGAAACTGAAAATATTAAAAACCTGTAATCAGTGAGTCGGGAGATTAAGGAGATTACGATGTACGCTTTAATCAACGGTCGTATTTTTACCGGCCATCAGGTATTGGACGCACATGCGGTTATCATTGCCGATGGTGCAATTCATCAGGTCTGCCCGGTGCAGGATGTACCACCAGATCTAAACAAACGCGACCTGGCGGGCGCCCTGCTGGCACCCGGTTTTATCGATCTGCAGTTGAATGGCTGCGGCGGCGTTCAATTCAACGATTCGATGGAGACCATTTCCGTCAAAACGCTGGAAATCATGCAGCGAGCAAATGAAAAATCCGGCTGCACCAGTTTTCTGCCGACCTTGATCACCTCGTCCGACGCCTTTATGAAACACAGTGTGGAAGTGATGCGTGCCTGGCTGGCGCAGCATCGCAACCAAGCGCTGGGGTTACATCTTGAGGGGCCCTGGCTGAATCCGGTGAAAAGAGGTACGCACGACGCAAGTTTTATTCGCCAGCCGGATAACGAGCTGGTGGATTATCTGTGCGATAACGCCGATGTCATCAGCAAAATCACGCTGGCGCCGGAATGTGTGCCTACCGCCGTCATCAGAAAATTGATACGGGCGGGAATTGTGGTTTCCGCCGGCCATTCCAACGCCACTTGGGCAGAAGCGAAACAAGGCTTTGCCGCCGGTATCCGATTTGCCACCCATCTGTTTAACGCCATGCCTCATATAACAGGGCGTGAGCCAGGGCTGGTCGGCGCCATCTACGATGCCCCCGAAGTTTACTGCGGCATCATCGCCGACGGCTATCACGTCAACTGGGCGTCGATCCGCAACACGAAGCGCATCAAAGGCGACAAGCTGGTGTTGGTCACTGATGCCACTGCGCCGGCTGGCGCCAACATTGATCGGTTCATTTTTGCCGGTAAACCCATATACTACCGCGATGGTATCTGCGTGGACGAACACGGCACTCTTAGCGGTTCCGCACTCACCATGATAGACGCCGTACACAATTGTGTTGAACATGCGGGTATTGCTTTGGATGAAGCATTAAGAATGGCGACGCTGTATCCGGCGAGAGCCATCGGGGAAGACCACCGACTGGGCAGCATTGAAGCCGGCAAGGTGGCAAACCTGACCGTCTTTACCCGCGATTTCCAGATCCTCAATACCTTCGTCAACGGTGAAGATGTATTGAATACCGACGAGTAGCGTTTTCATGACCACAGGCGGACAGGCACAGATAGGCAACATTGATCTTGTCAAACAGCTCAACAGCGCGGTGGTATACCGCCTGATTGATCAACAAGGCCCGATTTCACGCATACAAATCGCCGAGCAAAGCCAGTTAGCCCCCGCTAGTGTCACCAAAATCACCCGCCAGTTGTTGGAGCGCGGGTTGATCAAAGAAGTAGATCAACAAGCCTCTACCGGAGGCCGGCGCGCCATCTCCATCATTTCCGAAACACGCCCCTTTCACACCATTGCCGTCCGGCTCGGACGGCACGATGCCACCATCGCCTTGTATGATCTTCAGGGAAAACGGTTGGAGGAATCGCACTACGATCTGCCGGAAACGACCCAAGATACGCTGGAAACCGCGCTATTCAACGCCATCCGGCAATTTACCGACGCTCACCAGCGCCGTATCAGAGAGCTGATCGCCATCTCGGTGGTGCTGCCCGGCCTGGTTGATCCTAACGCCGGCGTTGTACGCTACATGCCGCATATTCCCGTCGATAACTGGCCGCTGGTGGAACGCCTGCAAAATCAGTTCAACGTTTACAGTTTCGTCGGTCATGACATCCGCAGCCTGGCGCTGGCCGAACATTATTTCGGCGCGACCCGAGATTGTCAGGACTCCATACTAGTACGAGTCCATCGCGGCGTCGGCGCGGGTGTTCTGGTCAACGGAGGAATTTTTCTTGGCAGTAATGGTAACGTGGGGGAAATCGGCCATATTCAGATAGACCCACTGGGCGACCGCTGCCATTGCGGTAACTTCGGCTGTCTCGAAACGGTGGTATCAAATGGTGCGATTGAAAACCGGGTGCAGCACCTGCTGCAGCAAGGATTCCCCAGTAAACTGACGGCCGACAACGCCCATATCGACGCGATTTGCAAAGCGGCCAACCGGGGTGATGAGCTGGCGCGTGAAGTCATTGAACTGGCAGGTCTGAATCTGGGCAAAGCGTTGTCTATGGCGATCAACCTGTTCAATCCACAGCGGGTAGTCATCGCCGGCGAAATCATCGAGGCGGAAAAGTTGTTGTTGCCCGCCATCCAACGTTGCATCAACACGCAAGTGCTCAGGGATTTCCGCAACAACTTGCCGGTGGTGGTATCACAACTCCACCATCTGTCGGCCATCGGAGCATTTGCACTGGTCAAACGCGCGATGCTGAATGGCGTGTTGTTGCAACGTCTGCTTGAAAATCAGTAAGTTCAAAACTTCGCCATAAGACCGGATTATGGGATCGCCAAAAATCCGGTCTTCCCCTCTCATTGTTTTATACAAACACCAATAAACCACCTCATTAATTCAATATTCATCATCACAATGGCTTTTTTCATTAAATGATATTGAATTACTACGGCCTTTTGATGCTAAATCAATGTCACTGACACGGCGGATATCATCCATGATGGCGTCCATGGCAAGGAAACCTGATGATGACCGTTGCATCCATTTGACTGTATTTCACCGTCGCAAGTGAACGAGGGAGCCTCTTTATATGTGTTCTATTTTTGGTGTGCTTGATCTGAAAACCGATCCGGTTGAATTGCGCAAGAAAGCGCTGGAATTGTCCCGTCTGATGCGCCATCGCGGCCCGGACTGGTCTGGTATTTATGCCAGCGACAACGCTATTCTGGCTCATGAACGCCTTTCCATCGTGGACGTCAACACCGGCGCCCAACCGCTCTACAACCTGGCGCACACCCACATTCTGGCCGTTAACGGTGAAATCTATAACCACCAGGCGCTGCGTCAGCAATACGGCGACCGCTACGAATTTCAGACAGGCTCGGACTGCGAAGTGATCCTGGCGCTGTATCAGGAAAAAGGCCCGGAGTTTCTGGATGAACTGCGCGGAATGTTCGCATTCGCCTTGTATGATAGCGAAAAAGACGCCTATCTGATCGGTCGTGACCATCTGGGCATCATCCCGCTGTATATGGGATACGATGAACATGGCAACTTCTATGTGGCGTCGGAAATGAAAGCGCTGGTGCCGGTATGCCGTACCATTAAAGAATTTCCGGCGGGCAGCTATCTGTGGAGCAAAGATGGCGAAATTCGCGAATATTACCGTCGCGACTGGTTTGACTACGATAACGTTAAAGACAACGTGACCGACGCCGACGCACTGCGCGAAGCCCTGGAAGAATCCGTCAAAAGCCACCTGATGTCCGACGTACCTTACGGTGTACTGTTGTCCGGCGGCTTGGATTCCTCCGTCATTTCCGCCATCACCAAGAAATTCGCCGCCCGCCGCGTGGAAGATGACGAGCGCAGCGAAGCCTGGTGGCCGCAATTACACTCCTTCGCCGTCGGTCTGAAAGGCGCGCCGGATCTCAAAGCCGCCAAGGAAGTCGCCGACCATCTGGGCACGGTGCATCATGAAATCAACTTCACCGTACAAGAAGGTCTGGATGCTATCCGCGATGTGATTTATCACATCGAGACTTATGACGTCACCACCATCCGCGCCTCCACGCCGATGTACCTGATGTCGCGGAAAATCAAAGCAATGGGTATCAAAATGGTGCTTTCCGGCGAAGGCTCCGATGAAGTATTCGGCGGCTACCTCTACTTCCACAAAGCGCCCAACGCCAAAGAACTTCATGAGGAAACAGTACGCAAACTGCTGGCACTGCATCAGTATGACTGCGCGCGCGCCAACAAGGCGATGTCGGCTTGGGGCGTGGAAGCTCGCGTGCCGTTCCTGGACAAAAAGTTCCTGGATGTTGCCATGCGCATCAACCCCAAAGACAAAATGTGCGGCAATGGCAAGATGGAAAAACATATCCTGCGCGAATGTTTTGAGTCTTATCTGCCTCACAGCGTGGCATGGCGTCAAAAAGAACAATTTTCAGACGGTGTGGGTTACAGCTGGATCGACTCGCTGAAGGAAGTTGCCGCTAAACAGGTTTCCGATCAGCAAATGGAAACGGCGCATTTCCGCTTCCCCTACAACACGCCGACCTCTAAGGAAGCGTACTTGTACCGTGAAATCTTTGAAGAACTGTTTCCGGTACCCAGTGCCGCGGAATGCGTGCCCGGTGGCCCGTCTGTCGCCTGCTCTTCCGCCAAGGCTATCGAGTGGGATGAATCCTTCAAAAAGATGGACGATCCCTCTGGTCGCGCAGTGGGTGTTCACCAGTCCGCCTATCAGTAACGTATCAGCGTCTCACTGACAGAAAAACGGGTCGACAACGGCCCGTTTTTCTTATGTAACATCGTAAAAAGACGGCTTTTTGTCGCTTTTCTCACCAGACTGTTCATAAGCCAGACAAACAGCGCGCCAAGGCCCGTTTTCGAGAAAAAATGTGTTGACGCCAAAAGGCCAACTCAGCATAATGCGCCCCGCAACGCCGATGAAGGTGACGCGGAAAAGATGGCTACGTAGCTCAGCTGGTTAGAGCACAGCACTCATAATGCTGGGGTCACAGGTTCGATTCCCGTCGTAGCCACCATCTTTTCTTGCGGGAGTGGCGAAATTGGTAGACGCACCAGATTTAGGTTCTGGCGCCGCAAGGTGTGCGAGTTCAAGTCTCGCCTCCCGCACCATTATCCTCACCGGCGTGGGAAGATTTTATTGGGGTATCGCCAAGCGGTAAGGCAGCGGGTTTTGATCCCGCCATACCCAGGTTCGAATCCTGGTACCCCAGCCATAAATTAAGTCAGACACATCTAGCATGTGCACCCAGTTGGGGTATCGCCAAGCGGTAAGGCAGCGGATTCTGATTCCGCCATCCCGAGGTTCGAATCCTCGTACCCCAGCCAACTATTTCATCGTGAAGAGCCACTCTTCCGATAAAAGAACAAATGGCTACGTAGCTCAGCTGGTTAGAGCACAGCACTCATAATGCTGGGGTCACAGGTTCGATTCCCGTCGTAGCCACCATTTAAAATTGGGGTATCGCCAAGCGGTAAGGCAGCGGATTCTGATTCCGCCATCCCGAGGTTCGAATCCTCGTACCCCAGCCATATGAAAGCCCGCTATCGCGGGCTTTTTTCTTTTTACTGCTATAAAAATCAAATCGCATTGACTCACACCAGCGTTTTATCCTGATAATTTATTGCTGACCTGTTTTAAACGTTCCGTTATTCTCAATGCAACGGCTATTTTACCAGACGCCAGATAGCCAGCAGTCTACGCCTACGGCAAATTCAGTGCGCCACCGATTTGGAAAACACATTAATCACTACAACGCCGGCAATAATCAACAACATGCCGAGAATGGCGGGCCAATCCAAGCGCTGACCGTAAATCCCCCAGCTGACTCCAGTGATCAGCACAATGCCGGCGCCAGACCAAATCGCATAAATCACTCCAGTAGGGAGAATACGCATGGTGATCGTTAGGCTATAAAACGCCACGATATAGAACACAACAGTAATAAAACTGGGTAACGGGCGGGTAAAACTGTCGGATAATTTCAGCGCCGTAGTGGCAATGACTTCTGAAACGATAGCCAAACATAGAAATAAATACGTCATCAAACTTATTACTCCTGTTTCACAATCTGATGATGTCATGGACGCCCTGGCGGGCGAGCATGACAAAATACTGCCCGCCTTGCGTGCCAGAACGCCGAGTACGCCTGGCAACACTACAATCCCAATGCATAACGCAGCGCTTGTTGTTTCAGTTTCCCGGCACGTTGCGCCGCCATCAACGCCATATTACGGGCGAAAACCAACGGCGGGATCCGGTTGCTGAACGCGCCGTAAAACAGATCCATTCCGCTTTGCATCAGCAGATTGTCCCCTTTGCGCCGTTGCTGATAGCGCAAAAGAACCGATTCCGAATACCACGCCTCCCCTCGCTCCCGCGCCTCGACCACAACATCCAGCAATACTTCCGCATCCCGGTACCCCAGATTCACCCCCTGCCCCGCCAAGGGATTAATGGTATGCGCCGCATCGCCCACCAGTGCCAGTCCGGGTTGTACATAGCACTGGGCATGGCGGCGAACTAAAGGAAATGAACCGGCGGCTACCGCTTCGACCTCCCCCAAACGGGAAGGAAACGTATCCGCGATGGCCTTGTTCAACTGCGCCAGCGACATGGATTGGAGCTGGCGAATACGCTGCGGACTGTCATACCACACTAGCGAACACCAACCATCAAACAACGGCAAAAAAGCACGCGGCCCCGAGGGCGTAAACTGCTGCCAGGTAACATCCTGTTGGGTACCGTTCATCCTGGCGCTAATCAGCATGCAGGATTGCCGGTATTGCCAGCCGGTAATACCGATCCCGGCCCACTGCCGGATGTGGGAGTTAGCGCCATCAGCACCAATAATCAATGCAGCCTCAATCGTTTCGCCATTCCTGGCGGACAGATGCCAGCAGCCATCGGCATAACGCATACCATCCGGTTGCCACGGGCATAACAGCTTAACGCCCGCCGTCTCCTGTAATGCCTGCCACAGGGCCAGTTGCAGCACCCGGTTTTCCACCATGAATCCCAGTTCGGAAAGGCCGATATCGCCGGCGTCGAACCGAACCTGCGCGTTGTCCCATTCCCAGGTTTCCAGACGCCGATATGGCGCACTGCGCATCCGTTCCACGCGCGGCCAGACCCCCAACCGTTGCAATAGCGCTACCGACGCGCAGCCAATGGCCGACACACGAATATCCGGTACTTGTTGCGGTTCAAACGGCAACGGACTTTCTTGCTCGACGACGGCGACCTGAAAACCGTTCTGCGCCAGTCCCAACGCCACGGCGGCGCCTACCATACCTCCACCGACAATCACTGCATCATAGTGCATAAGAGCCCCATTACTTCTCTGTCCTTTCCGCCCGCCCGGCAGAAAAATTAGGGGAAACAGTCTACTGGATTTCGATGCGCTTTTTTCAGAAAAGCATCGCTTTTCACATACTGGTCACAACGCCGGCAAAGGATTACAATACGCGCCCGCAAAAGGTAAAGCGTATTTACCCGCACTGAGTAATGGCTAGGCTAGTCGATGACGATGACAAAAAAACTGCATATTAAAACCTGGGGCTGTCAGATGAACGAATACGATTCATCCAAGATAGCCGACTTACTGGAAAGTACGCATGGTTACCAGTTGACCGATGTCGCGGAAGACGCCGACGTTTTGCTGCTGAACACCTGTTCGATCCGTGAAAAGGCGCAGGAAAAAGTCTTTCATCAGCTTGGCCGCTGGAAAAGCCTGAAAGACCTCAATCCTGAGCTCATCATCGGCGTCGGTGGTTGCGTAGCCTCTCAGGAAGGGGAGCATATCCGCGAACGCGCGCATTATGTCGACGTCATTTTCGGGCCGCAGACGCTGCATCGCCTGCCTGAAATGATCAACCATGTACAGGGCACCCATAGCCCGATAGTCGATATCAGTTTCCCGGAAATCGAGAAATTCGACCGGTTGCCAGAACCCCGAGCCGAAGGCCCGACGGCATTCGTCTCCATCATGGAAGGCTGCAACAAATACTGTACGTTCTGCGTCGTGCCTTATACCCGTGGTGAAGAGGTCAGCCGTCCTTGCGATGACATCCTGTATGAAATTGCACAGTTGGCGGAGCAAGGAGTACGCGAAGTCAACCTGCTCGGCCAGAACGTCAACGCCTACCGCGGCGAAACCTACGATGGGGAAATCTGCAGCTTTGCCGACCTGCTGCGACTGGTCGCCGCCATCGACGGCATCGACCGCATTCGCTTTACCACCAGCCATCCCATCGAATTCACCGACGATATCATCGGCGTGTACGAAGACACTCCAGAGTTGGTGAGCTTCCTGCATCTACCAGTGCAAAGCGGTTCCGATCGCGTGCTGACCATGATGAAACGCCGCCATACCGCGCTCGAATACAAGGCCATCATCCGCAAGTTGCGCAAGGTGCGGCCGGATATCCAAATCAGTTCGGATTTCATCGTCGGCTTCCCCGGCGAAACGCAGGAAGATTTCGAGCAGACCATGAAGTTGATTGCCGACGTCAATTTCGATATGAGTTTTAGCTTTATTTATTCGCCACGTCCCGGCACGCCTGCGGCGGACATGGTGGATGACGTTTGCGAAGAGGAAAAGAAACAACGTCTGTACATCCTGCAAGAACGTATCAGCCAGCAGGCGATGCAATACAGCCGCAGAATGCAGGG
Source organism: Musicola keenii (assembly GCF_014855505.1). Taxonomy (NCBI): domain Bacteria; kingdom Pseudomonadati; phylum Pseudomonadota; class Gammaproteobacteria; order Enterobacterales; family Pectobacteriaceae; genus Musicola; species Musicola keenii. Next base: position 179,736 of record NZ_JAAWVW010000004.1, read on the forward strand.
TACCGTGCAACGTATTCTGGTTGAAGGCCCGTCTCGCAAGAACGTGATGGAGCTTTCCGGTCGCACCGAAAACAACCGGGTAGTCAACTTCGAAGGTTCGCCGGATATGATTGGCAAATTCGTCGACGTGGAAATCGTCGATGTCTATCCCAACTCGCTGCGCGGCATTGTCGTGCGCACCGAAGACCAGATGGACTTGCGCGTGATCGAATCCCCCGCCGATGTGATGGCGCGAACCCGTAAAGAAAATGAAATCGGCGTTGGTATTTATCAACCGTAAGCGCCACAACGCAACGGTCGGGTCGTCCCGTCCGTTGCGCACTAAACACGCCCCAATATTCCACCCAGCCCCCCGTTATGCCGAATGTCACTTGCACCCTGCCGTATTCACGATAAATAATCAGCAATATCTCGTTATCCTGAACAGCAGGACGAAAGCGCTGTCACCGCACAGCCCCCATGTACCGGGTAGAAAACCAAGAGGATTAATTTGAACGTAACGATGAAAGAGCTTGCCCTCGAACCCGCAGACAATAAGCGTCTGCTCAGTCTGTGCGGCCCGTTTGATGACAATATCAAACAGTTGGAACGTCGCCTCGGTATCGAAATCAACCGGCGCGATAATCACTTCAAACTGGTAGGAAAAGATCTCTGTATTCAGGCTGCGGTAGATATCCTGAAAAATCTGTACGTTGATACCGCACCGGTGCACGGCGCCATTCCCGATATCGATCCGGAACACATCCACCTGGCCATCAAGGAATCGCGGGTACTGGAGCAAACTGCCGACAGCGTTCCCGAATACGGAAAAGCCGTCAATATCAAGACCAAACGCGGCATTATCAAACCCCGAACCCCTAATCAGGCGCAGTACATCGCCCATATTCTCGACCACGACATCACATTCGGCATCGGCCCGGCAGGAACCGGCAAAACCTATCTGGCGGTCGCCGCGGCAGTCGATGCGCTTGAACGTCAGGACATCCGCCGCATTCTGCTCACCCGCCCGGCGGTAGAAGCCGGTGAAAAACTGGGCTTCCTGCCCGGCGATCTAAGCCAGAAAGTTGATCCTTACCTGCGGCCGCTCTATGACGCGCTGTTTGAAATGCTGGGATTCGAGCGGGTTGAAAAACTGATCGAACGCAATGTGATTGAAGTCGCGCCGCTGGCTTACATGCGTGGACGCACGCTCAACGATGCGTTCATCATTCTGGATGAAAGCCAGAACACCACCATCGAGCAGATGAAAATGTTCCTGACCCGCATCGGTTTCAACTCGAAAGCAGTCATTACCGGCGACGTCACTCAGATCGACCTACCGCGCAACCAGAAATCCGGTTTGCGCCACGCCATAGAGGTGCTGTCGGACGTGGAAGAGATCAGTTTCAACTTCTTCCACAGCGAAGACGTGGTTCGTCATCCGGTTGTAGCAAGAATCGTCAATGCTTATGAAGCGTGGGAGACTGCCGACCAAAAGCGTCGTGATGCACTGGCGGAACAACGTAAACGCGATGCACAAACAGCCGCCGTTCAGGAGCAGAAATGAGCCAGGTTATCCTTGATTTGCAAATTGCCTGTGCGAACCAGGACGGTCTTCCGGCCGAAAGCACATTCCAGCGGTGGTTAGAGGCTGTTTTACCGCAGTTTCAGGAGGTGGCGGAAGTCACCGTTCGCCTGGTGGATGAAGAAGAGAGCCATCATCTCAACCTCACCTACCGGGGCAAAGACAAACCCACCAACGTGCTGTCGTTTCCATTTGAAGCGCCGCCGGAAGTCGAGCTGCCGTTGCTGGGCGACCTGATCATCTGCCGCCAGGTGGTAGAGCAGGAAGCGGCCGAGCAGGAAAAGACCACTGAGGAGCATTGGGCGCACATGGTTGTCCACGGCTGTCTGCATCTGCTAGGGTATGACCATATCAAAGACAGCGAAGCCGAAGAGATGGAAGCGCTGGAAACGGAAATTATGCAGGGTATGGGGTACGCGGATCCCTATCTGTCAGAAAAGGAAAATACCGACGACCGGCCCTGAGACATAACGTCAGATACACCATTGACGGCATACGCCAGCGGCGGTTCGGAATCGCAACCATTGTTCCGGCGCCGTGCTGGTTATCACTATCCAATAGCGAGACAAAAACTGATACGCCATGAGCGACGACCATTCATCAAACAGCGATAGCCCCAGTCCCAAAAAGGGATTCTTTTCTCTTGTTCTCAATCAGCTATTTCATAGCGAACCCAAAGATCGTGACGATCTTATCGGCCTGATACGTGATTCCGAACAGTTCGATCCGGAAATCCGCGACATGCTGGAAGGCGTCATGGATATCGCCGAACAGCGGGTGCGCGACATCATGATCCCCCGCTCGCAAATGATCACCCTCAAACATAATCAGACGCTGGAAGAGTGTCTGGACGTCATCATCGAGTCGGCGCATTCGCGTTTTCCGGTGATCAGCGAAGATAAGGATCATATTGAAGGCATCCTGATGGCCAAGGATCTGCTGCCGTTTATGCGCAGCGATTCCGAGCCTTTCAGTATGGACAAGGTGTTGCGCCCTGCTGTCGTGGTGCCGGAAAGCAAGCGGGTGGATCGTATGCTGAACGAATTCCGCTCCATGCGTTACCACATGGCGTTAGTGATTGATGAATTTGGCGGCGTATCCGGTCTGGTGACTATAGAGGATATTCTGGAGTTGATCGTGGGCGAGATTGAAGACGAGTACGATGATGAAGATGATCGCGATATCCGCCAGCTCAATCGACAAACCTATACCGTCCGCGCTCTGACGCCGATTGAAGATTTCAACGAAATTTTCGGCACGAATTTTAGCGATGAAGAAGTGGATACCATCGGCGGCCTGGTGATGCAGGCGTTCGGCCACCTGCCGGCCCGGGGGGAAACCATTGACATCGGTGGTTATCTGTTCAAAGTGGCCATGGCGGACAGTCGCCGTATCATTCAGGTTCACGTCAGGATCCCTGACGATATTTCACAACCGCAACTGGAAGACTGAGTCATTCATGACGAAAGCTGCATTATTGCAACGCCAGCGGGTTCGCCTCCTGCTGGCGCTTTTATCTGGAGCCTGCGGCACGCTGGCATTTTCTCCTTACGATTTTTGGCCCGCCGCTATCGTATCCCTGATCGGATTGCAGGGGCTTACGTTGGGCCGCAACGTGCGTCAGGCAGCACTGCTGGGATTCACCTGGGGATTTGGCCTGTTCGGCACCGGTATTCATTGGGTCTACTACAGCATCGCCGATTTTGGCGGTATGCCCGGCCCGGTCAATATCGGATTGGTGATTCTGCTGGCGCTGTATTTATCGCTCTATCCAATGCTGTTCGCTGCGACGTTGAACAAAGCTTGGCCTGAAGCAAACGTCTGGCGGCTGGTTATCGCCGCGCCGGTCGTCTGGCAGTTGACGGAATGGCTACGCGGCTGGGTACTGACTGGTTTTCCCTGGTTGCAATTCGGCTACAGCCAGATTGATGGCCCGCTGAAAGGTATCGCACCGGTAGCCGGCGTGGAAACCATCAATCTGCTGCTATTCGGCATCAGCGGGCTGTTGGTTCTGGCTATCGCGCAACGCAGTTGGAAACCATTGCTGGCCGCCGCCGCCATATTGTTGTTGCCGTGGCCGCTGCGTTCGGTGGAATGGTTCAAACTGCAACCAGACCGCGCGGTGAAGGTCGCACTGGTACAAGGCAATATCGCACAAGCATTGAAGTGGGATCCCAACGAGCTCCTGAATACGCTGAAAATCTATCTTGACGACAGTCTGCCCTATATGGGGAAAACACCGATTATCATCTGGCCTGAATCCGCCATACCGGACGTGGAAACGCGCGAACAAGAATATCTCCACCTGGTGGATAACGCCTTGCGCGAACGTCACAGCAGCCTGATTACCGGGATTGTCGATGCGCGTCGTACCGCAGATTCCGCCAATAGCCGCTTTTACAACAGCGTGATTGTGCTCGGCGATGCTCAGCCCTACCGTTATCCCACGGTTAACCGCTACAGCAAGCACCATCTGGTTCCATTTGGCGAATTCGTTCCGCTGGAAACATTGTTGCGGCCGCTGGCGCCCTTTTTCGATCTGCCGATGTCCTCGTTCAGCCGTGGAGATTATCTGCAACCTCAGCTGGTCGTTAATGGCTATCGGCTGACCGCGACCATCTGCTATGAAGTCATTCTGGGACAGCAGGTGCGCGATAACTTCCGCAGCGATACCGATATGCTGCTGACGGTGTCCAATGATGCCTGGTTCGGCAAATCCATCGGACCATGGCAGCATTTTCAAATGGCCCGGATGCGGGCGCTGGAATTGGGCCGTCCGCTATTACGCAGTACCAACAACGGTATTACTGCGGTGATCACGCCTGATGGCAATATCGCCGCCAGCCTGCCGCAGTTCGAACGTTCAGTGTTGGAAACAACAGTGGTGCCCGCTACCGGGCTGACGCCTTATGCACGCTTCGGCGCACTGCCACAGCAGCTCCTGGAATTATTGCTCGGCATCAGTGCAGTGGTATACCGTTTACGCCGCCGCTAAATCCTATTCACTATTCTCCGCTCGACCGCAAGGCATGTTGACACATGCCTTGTTTCATTTTTGGCATAAAATTTGCTAATACTAATCGTAAGCGACGCTATGAAGCGGTTGATATCGCGCTTTTCCGGGGCTGCTCACACTGGCCTCGCACAAAGTCGGAGCGCATGACGCACCAATTTTGTGCCTTGTGATTTTATTGCTGCCATTTGGTGCGGAACATCTCACAAAAAGCAAACATCACCGTTTCAATATATTTACAATCCGCTATTTTTTTATATGACAGCGTTTTATTTGCTCTTTGGCGGTGCATCGAGCGAACCTCTGTAAGATAAAAGCGCCATGAACAATGCCGCATCACGAGAACAGCAAAGGAGTTAGAACATGCAATTGCGTCAACTGGCACTGTCACTGCTGCTGGCAGGCATAGCAACCACTGTGGTTCATGCAGAAGAAAAACCGATCCCCACGTTGCAGAAAGTCAAAGATAGCGGTGTCATCGTTATCGGCCATCGCGAATCTTCCGTGCCATTCTCCTACTACGATAATCAGCAGAAAGTTGTCGGCTATTCACAGGATTATTCCGACAAGATTGTTGAAGCCGTCAAGAAGGCCGTCAACGCCCCCAATCTGCAGGTAAAACTGATCCCCATTACCTCTCAGAACCGGATTCCGCTATTGCAAAACGGTACCTTTGATCTGGAATGTGGCTCAACCACCAACAACTTGGAGCGTCAGCAACAGGTTGCCTTCTCCAATACCATTTTCGTCATCGGCACTCGTCTGTTGACAAAAAAAGGTTCTGATATCAAAGATTTCAGCGATCTAAACGGTAAAGCCGTAGTGGTCACATCCGGCACAACGTCGGAAATCTTGCTGAACAAGATGAATGAAGAGAAGAAAATGAATCTGCGCATCATCAGCGCCAAAGACCATGGTGATTCATTCCGCACGCTGGAAAGCGGTCGCGCCGTCGCCTTTATGATGGATGACGCGCTGCTGGCTGGCGAACGCGCCAAGGCCAAAAATCCGGATGAGTGGGTGATTGTCGGCACACCGCAGTCGCACGAAGCCTACGGTTGCATGCTGCGCAAGAACGATCCTGAGTTCAAGAAACTGGTGGACGACACCATCGCCCAGGCGCAAACCTCCGGCGAAGCGGTGAAATGGTATGAGCGCTGGTTCACCCAGCCCATTCCTCCTAAGAATCTCAACCTGAACTATGTACTGTCCGACGATATGAAGGCACTGTTCAAAGCACCTAACGATAAGGCGTTGTAACCGGATTAATAATGACTATAAAAGGCAGTCATTCTGCCTTCTGATTGCTGATTCGTGGCAAGACAGACAGGCGCAGGGTGGTCGTTCCCCACCCTGCGACCCTATAAGCCACTCATCAATCTTCAGGGTAGCGAACGCTACCCTTTTTTTACCGGAGTGTGTTATGTCAATAGATTGGAACTGGGGGATCTTCCTGCAATCCGCCCCTTTCGGAAACACGACCTACCTAGGATGGCTGATTTCCGGCCTGCAGGTCACTGTCGCTCTTTCCATATGCGCTTGGATCATCGCATTTCTGCTGGGTTCGCTACTGGGCATCATGCGTACCGTGCCGCATCGGTTGATTGCCGGTATCGGCACCTGTTACGTCGAACTGTTTCGCAATGTGCCGCTGATTGTTCAATTCTTTAGTTGGTATTTGGTGGTGCCCGAATTACTGCCAACCAAACTGGGAATGTGGTTCAAAGCTGAACTGGATCCCAATATCCAGTTCTTCGTTTCTTCCATGCTTTGCCTTGGTATGTTCACCGCAGCCCGCGTCTGCGAACAGGTACGAGCCGGTATCCAGTCGCTGCCGCGTGGCCAGAGAGCAGCCGGGCTCGCTCTGGGGCTGACGCTGCCACAAACCTATCGTCATGTACTGCTGCCTAATGCATATCGTGTCGTTATTCCTCCACTCACATCCGAGATGCTCAATCTGGTTAAAAACTCTGCGATCGCATCAACTATCGGGTTGATGGATATGGCGGCACAGGCAGGCAAACTACTGGACTATTCTGCACACGCCTATGAGTCCTTCTCGGCGATCACACTGGCCTATATCGGCGTTAACGCCATCATCATGCTGACCATGCAGATAGTGGAACGGAAAACCCGCCTGCCGGGGAATCTGGGGAGTAAATAATCATGTATCAATTCGACTGGAGTTCCATTCCGCCCAGTCTGCCTTATCTGATGCAAGGCATGGGCGTCACGCTCAAAATCACGCTGACCGCCGTGGTCATTGGGATTGTCTGGGGCACTATACTGGCCGTTATGCGCTTGTCACCGGTAAAACCGGTCAGTTGGTTTGCCAGAATTTATGTCAATTTATTCCGTTCCATCCCATTGGTGATGGTGCTGCTGTGGTTTTATCTTATCGTTCCAAGCTTCTTACAAAACGTGCTTGGGCTTTCCCCGAAAACAGATATCCGCTTGGTATCGGCTATGGTAGCCTTCTCGCTGTTTGAGGCGGCCTATTATTCTGAAATTATCCGCGCCGGCATTCAGAGTATCTCCCGAGGTCAGGCGTCCGCCGCGCTCGCGCTAGGCATGACGCATTGGCAATCGATGCAACTGGTCATCCTGCCTCAGGCGTTCCGCGCGATGATCCCGCTATTATTAACGCAGGGTATTGTGCTGTTTCAGGATACTTCGCTGGTGTATGTGCTCAGTCTCGCTGACTTCTTCCGGACGGCATCGACGATTGGTGAACGCGACGGCACGCAGGTAGAAATGATCCTGTTTGCCGGTGCGGTTTATTTCGTTATCAGCATCTCTGCCTCTATGCTGGTTAATTATTTAAAAAGAAGGACGGTTTGATGATTTTCCTGAGAAACGTTTCTAAATGGTATGGTCAATTTCAGGTACTGACTAACTGCTCCACCGAAGTGCAGAAAGGTGAAGTCGTGGTAGTTTGCGGACCGTCGGGCTCTGGAAAATCGACGCTGATCAAAACCGTGAACGGCCTGGAACCTATTCAGCAGGGAGAAATCGAGGTCAACGGCATCCTTGTCAACGACAAGCGCACCAATCTGGCCCAATTACGATCCAGAGTCGGTATGGTGTTCCAACATTTCGAGCTGTTTCCCCACCTCTCCATCGTCGATAACCTGACGCTGGCGCAGGTCAAGGTGTTGAAACGTGAAAAAGACGCAGCTCGGGAAAAGGGGCTTAAACTGCTTGATCGCGTTGGATTATCAGCCCACGCCAACAAATTCCCCGGCCAGTTGTCCGGTGGACAGCAACAGCGTGTAGCGATTGCCCGTGCACTCTGTATGGATCCGGTTGCGATGTTATTCGACGAACCAACCTCCGCACTCGACCCGGAAATGATCAACGAAGTGCTGGACGTGATGGTCGAACTGGCGCAGGAGGGGATGACCATGATGGTCGTCACCCACGAAATGGGATTTGCCCGCAAAGTAGCACATCGAGTTATCTTTATGGATGAAGGGAAAATCATTGAAGATACCCGCAAAGAAGAGTTCTTCAGCAATCCTCAGTCCGATCGCGCTAAGGATTTTCTCGCCAAGATCCTGCACTGATATCCGCCCATCGTGGCGAAACAAACCTGGCGGCATAGTCCGCCAGCCAACATTTGAATATCAATCAGCAACACAGAGCGTGGGACGCTAACCGACTAACCGACGCTCTCTCCTGGTATCGCTCACCCCAACATTTAAATGGACGGCAGCATCAGGGCCCAAATGGCTTACGCTGGAACTGATCATGACCGCATTTCGGACAACGCGGCAAAATCTCCGGCGTATAGAACGTCAAATGATGATGGCACTGTTCGCACACCAGATTGCCCAACCCCACAACTTCCCCACTATGGTATACGCCGTGGTGAGTGACATCCTTGAACATTTCGCGCCACTCAAGCTGGGTCTTATCCGTAATATCCGCCAGCTCCTGCCACAGACTTTCACGAATCACACGCATGAACACACTGCCGGAAAACTCCTCACGATTCTCCTCATAGCTGCGGGCAAACTCCTCCAAATCCCGTTGCACCGCCTGCATCACCTGTTCGATTTCCTTTTGCGTCAGCGCGTTGCTCTCATGCAATGTCTGACGGGCATTGCGCACCAGTGTATCCATATCGTGTTCGCCACGACGCAACCACTCGGTAACGGTCGACATCAGTTCCTGATAATAACGTGCGACTTTGCTCATAAGGACTCCTCAGCGGCTCACCGCAGCATTGTCGGCACCTACGCCGAACAGATCTGACCAGCGGATCCTAGGACTATCGCCGGACGCTATGTTTTTTATTTTAGACGATTTTTCCACCATCGCCGCGATACGCCTCCCAATCCGGAAATCCATCAGCAACCCCGGGCATTCAGGCAGAAATCGACGGGAGAGCACCGCAATCGGTTGTTGAGCCAGTCGCTTATCAGCTATGCTATGCGGATCTTTTGATATGCAACAGAACATGCTACTGGCGTAGCTATTTTTCACTATAGGACCACTGGCTGCCATGCAAGAGCAATACCGTCCAGAAGATATCGAAGCGCACGTCCAGCTTCACTGGCAAGAAAAACAAACTTTTAAAGTGACCGAAGAACCCGGCAAGGAAAAATACTATTGCCTTTCCATGCTGCCTTATCCTTCTGGCCGCCTTCATATGGGACACGTCCGCAACTACACCATCGGCGACGTGATCTCCCGCTATCAGCGCATGTTGGGCAAAAACGTACTTCAACCCATCGGCTGGGATGCTTTCGGCCTACCGGCCGAAGGCGCCGCAGTGAAAAACAATACGGCGCCGGCCCCTTGGACCTATGCCAACATCGAATACATGAAAAACCAGTTGAAAGTGCTGGGTTTCGGCTATGACTGGGATCGCGAAGTCACCACCTGTCGCCCGGAATACTATCGCTGGGAACAGTGGTTCTTTACCAAGCTGTATGAAAAAGGTCTGGTCTACAAAAAAACCTCGGCGGTGAACTGGTGCCCGAACGATCAGACCGTGCTGGCCAACGAACAGGTTATCGACGGCTGCTGTTGGCGTTGCGACACCAAGGTCGAGCGCAAAGAAATTCCGCAGTGGTTCGTTAAAATTACCGCTTATGCGGAAGAACTGCTTAACGATCTGGATACGCTGGAAAGCTGGCCTGAACAAGTTAAGACCATGCAGCGCAACTGGATTGGGCGTTCTGAAGGCGTAGAAATCACGTTTGATGTTGCAGACAGTACCGACACATTGACCGTGTATACCACTCGTCCGGATACCTTTATCGGCGCCACCTATGTTGCCGTCGCCGCTGCGCATCCGCTGGCATTGGGCGCTGCCGCCAATAATCCCGCATTGAGTGCGTTTGTCGATGAGTGCCGTAACACCAAGGTTGCCGAAGCTGACATGGCCACCATGGAGAAAAAAGGCATCGCGACGGGCCTGTTTGTGGTGCATCCACTGACAGGTGAAAAACTCCCGGTATGGGCCGCCAACTTCGTCCTGATGGATTACGGCACCGGTGCCGTAATGGCTGTTCCAGGCCACGACCAACGCGACTGGGAATTCGCCACTAAATACAATTTGCCGATCAAACCGGTCATTCTGAACGCCGATGGCAGTGAGCCGGATCTTTCCGCTCAGGCCATGACGGAGAAAGGGCAACTGTTCAACTCCGGCGAATTCAGTGGGTTGGATCACGCTGCAGGCTTCAACGCGATTGCCGATAAGCTGGTATCACTCGGGGTTGGTGCGCGTAAAGTGAACTACCGCCTGCGCGACTGGGGCGTATCTCGTCAACGTTATTGGGGTGCGCCGATCCCGATGGTAACGCTGGAAGACGGCACCGTTATGCCGACGCCGGAAGATCAGTTACCGGTAGTGCTACCGGAGGATGTGGTGATGAACGGCATCACTAGTCCGATCAAGGCTGATCCGCAATGGGCGAAAACCACGGTGAACGGCCAGGCGGCGCTGCGCGAAACCGATACCTTCGATACCTTTATGGAATCGTCCTGGTACTACGCTCGTTACACCTGCCCACAGTACGATCAGGGCATGCTGGATCCCGCCGCCGCCAATTACTGGCTGCCGGTCGATCAGTATGTAGGCGGTATCGAACATGCGATTATGCACCTGATGTACTTCCGCTTTTTCCACAAGCTGATGCGCGATGCAGGTCTGGTCAACTCCAATGAACCGGCCAAACGCCTGCTCTGTCAGGGAATGGTTCTGGCGGATGCTTTCTTCTATACGGGAGACAACGGCGAACGTATTTGGGTATCGCCGGTCGACGTTACCGTAGAACGGGACGACAAGGGCCGTATCGTCAAGGCGTTTGATCAGGAAGGCCGTGAGCTGGTTTATGCCGGCATGAGCAAAATGTCGAAATCGAAAAACAACGGTATCGACCCTCAGGTCATGGTGGAAAAATACGGCGCGGATACCGTTCGTCTGTTCATGATGTTTGCTTCACCGGCGGAAATGACGCTGGAATGGCAAGAATCCGGCGTCGAAGGTGCCAACCGTTTCTTGAAGCGTGTCTGGAAGCAGGTTTACGACCATACCGCCAAGGGTTCGACCCAGCCGCTGAATATCGCCGAACTGACTGACGATCAGAAAGCGTTGCGCCGCGATCTGCACAAAACCATCGCCAAAGTGACTGACGATATCGGACGTCGCCAGACGTTCAACACCGCTATCGCCGCCATCATGGAATTGATGAACAAACTGGCCAAAGCACCACAGGAATCCGTTCAGGATCGCGCGCTGACGCAGGAAACTTTGCTGGCTGTTGTTCGTATGCTTTACCCCTTTACGCCGCACGTCAGCTTCACACTGTGGCATGAATTGCAGGGAGAAGGCGACATCGATCGCGCGCCCTGGCCGGTGGCGGACGAACAGGCGATGGTCGAAGACTCGCGTCTGGTGGTCGTGCAGGTTAACGGTAAGGTTCGCGGCAAAATTACTGTGGCGGCGGATGCTACCGAACAACAGGTGCGCGACCGTGCGGCGCAGGAACCGCTGGTTGCCAAATATCTGGACGGCGTCACCGTGCGCAAGGTGATCTTCGTTCCGGGCAAACTGCTTAACCTGGTTGTGGGTTAACGCCAAGGAGGCTATGTGCGAAACCCTCTTTTGACGCTGTTACTGGGGCTGGCGGTGTTGATCACCGCCGGATGCGGTTTTCATCTGCGCGGCACCACCCAGGTGCCGCCGCAGTTGCAAACGCTGATTCTGGATAGCGGCGACCCGAACGGCCCAATAACACGGGCTATTCGTGAACAACTCCGCCTCAACAATGTCACCATTGAGGAAGACAGCAGACGGCAGGATATTCCGTCGCTACGGTATATGGGAGAAACGCTCACTCGTAATGCGGTGTCCGTTTTCCAGGACGGCAAAGCGGCTGAATACCAGTTTATCCTTGAGTTGAAAATGCAGGTGCTAATGCCGGGCGATGACATTTACCCCATCAACGTCACGATTTTCCGCACCTTCTTTGACAACCCGCTGGCCGCGCTGGCTAAAGATGCAGAGCAGGATATCGTGATTCAAGAAATGCGCGATCAGGCTGCCCAGCAGTTGGTTCGCAAACTCTCTTCCATCAAGGGAAGGCAGGATGCGAAACTCGTGAAGAAATCGACGGCAGCCGCCCCCAAAGCGCCATGATTCGTCTCTATCCTGAGCAACTTGCCGCGCAGCTCCGTGAGGGGTTGCGCGGTTGTTATTTGTTGTGCGGTAACGAACCGCTGCTGTTGCAGGAAAGCCAGGATCAGATCCGGGCTACCGCCCGACAACAGGAGTTTCTGGAGCATTTCAGTTTTGTGTTGGATAACGCTACCGACTGGGATGCTGTCTTTTCCACCTGCCAGGCGCTCAGCTTATTTGCTTCACGTCAGACGCTGCTGTTGAATCTCCCCGATGCAGGCCCGACAGCGGCCATGAGCGAGCAATTGATCAAGCTTGCCGGTCTGCTACACCCGGATATTCTGTTGATAATCCGAGGCAATAAGCTCTCCAAAGCCCAGGAAAATAGCGCCTGGTTCAAGACACTCGCTGAACAGGGCGTTTACGTCCCCTGTTTGTCTCCCGAACAGGAACACCTCCCCCGCTGGGTCGCGCAGCGAGCCAAAACCATGAAGCTGGAACTGGATGACGCGGCCGGTCAGCTCATCTGCTATTGCTACGAAGGCAACCTGCTGGCGTTGGTGCAGGCGCTGGAGCGGCTGGCGCTGCTTTATCCGGATGGAAAACTGACGCTGCCTCGCGTGGAACAGGCGGTAAACGATGCCGCCCACTTTACACCGTTCCATTGGGTCGATGCGCTGCTGGCAGGGAAAAGCAAACGCACCTGGCACATTCTTAACCAACTGCGATTAGAAGACGGCGAACCGGTTATTCTGCTGCGCACCGTGCAGCGCGAACTGTTGCTGCTGCTACAGTTGAAAAGACAGATGGCAACCGTGCCGCTGCGCACGCTGTTTGACCGACACAAGGTATGGCAGAACCGCCGGAACCTGATCACTCAAGCGTTACAGCGTCTGTCGCTCCAGCAATTACAGCAAGCAGTGACGTTGTTGGCACAGTTGGAAGTCACGCTGAAACAGAACTATGGTCAGCCGGTGTGGGCAGAACTGGAAACGCTGACGATGGTGCTTTGCGGCAAAGCGCTGCCCGATAGCCTGCTCGAGGTGTAATGAGTTGTCGATCCCCCATTCTTCAGAGCCGATGCTCGCCTATTTCGGCGGCACGTTTGATCCCATTCATTACGGGCATTTGCGCCCGGTAACAGCGCTCGCCCAGGAGATTGGGCTGCATCACATCGTATTATTGCCGAACAATGTTCCCCCCCACCGGGAACAGCCGGAAGCCAGCCCGGCACAAAGAAAACGGATGGCCGAACTGGCCGTGCAAGATAATCCGTTATTTCGGGTGGATGACCGCGAGCTACATCGCACCCTACCTTCCTATACCATCGACACGCTGGAAATGCTGCGGGCAGAAAAAGGATGGCGGGTACCACTGGCGTTTATTATCGGGCAAGACTCACTGCTCACACTCCATCGCTGGCATCGCTGGCAGGATCTGCTGAATTGCTGTCATTTACTGGTCTGTGCCCGGCCGGGCTATCGCCAGCAAATGGACACCCCCGAGTTGGAACACTGGCTGGCCGATCACCTCTGCGCTGATGTTTCCCGGCTGCACCAGCAGAGCAACGGACTGATTTATCTGGCCAACACGCCGTTGTTGCCGATTTCGGCCACCGAAATCCGCCGGCGGCGCCAGCAGGGGATCGACTGCCGGGATCTGCTGCCCACAGCCGTACTGAATTATATTGACACACACCGTCTTTACCGATAGCGACGGCTTTGTACCACTCATTATCAGTGCATGGTATACTCCGCCGCTGGTTTCAGGCGCCAGGCAAACGGCACAGCCGTCACGACATACGGCCCTGATTACCGTCAGCCAACCGGTTTTAACCGGTCTATTCAGCAGCACCCAAGGGGGGAACCTTTGCAAGGCCAAGCACTCCAAGACTTCGTGATTGATAAAATTGACGATTTAAAAGGTCAGGATATCGTCGCTCTCGACGTAAAGGGCAAATCCAGTATCACTGACTGTATGATTATCTGCACCGGAACATCCAGCCGCCATGTGATGTCGATCGCCGACTACGTCGTGCAGGAATCGCGCGCCGCCGGGCTGATTCCACTCGGTGTGGAAGGCGCAAACGACGCCGATTGGGTTGTGGTCGATTTGGGTGATGTGATCGTCCATGTCATGCAGGAAGACAGCCGCCACCTGTATGAGCTGGAAAAACTCTGGGGCTGACATGAAACTGCAACTGGTTGCTGTCGGCACCAGAATGCCTGACTGGGTACAGACCGGTTTTACCGATTATCTGCGTCGTTTCCCCAAAGATATGCCGTTGGAGCTGGTAGAAGTTCCGGCGGGAAAACGGGGAAAGAACGCCGACATCAAGCGAATACTGGAACGTGAAGGCGAGCAAATGCTGGCAGCCGTGGGCAAGGGGAATCGTATCGTGACGCTGGATATTCCCGGTACGCCTTGGGAAACGCCGCAGCTGGCAACCCAACTGGAACGCTGGAAACAGGATGGTCGGGATGTCAGTCTGCTGATTGGCGGCCCCGAAGGTCTTGCACCACAGTGCAAAGCTGCGGCGGAACAGAGCTGGTCTCTATCGCCGTTGACATTGCCGCATCCGCTGGTGAGGGTTCTGGTGGCGGAAAGCTTGTACCGCGCTTGGAGCATTACCACAAATCATCCTTACCACCGGGAGTAAGGCGATACGATGAATCACGTGAAGTAACAATCGCTGGATGAACATAGAACGTAAACCTTTTCGTGACTATACGGCTGAGGCTGCGCTATTTGTGCGTCGGGCACTGGTGGCATTCCTCGGCATTCTGTTGCTTTCCGGCATCCTGGTCGCCAATCTCTACCATCTGCAGATATTACGTTTTGACGATTACCGTACCCGTTCGAATGAAAACCGCATCAAACTGGTGCCGATCGCGCCCAGCCGCGGCATTATCTACGATCGCAACGGTATGCCGCTGGCGCTCAACCGCACCATCTATCAACTGGAACTGATCCCGGAAAAAGTCAACAACCTGGAAGCCACACTGCAGGAACTGAAACCCATTCTTGATCTTACCGATGAAGATCTGGACAATTTTAGAAAAGAACGCAAACGTTCCCGCCGCTTCACCTCGATTCCCATCAAGACCGGTCTGACCGAAGTGGAAGTCGCCCGATTTGCCGTTAATCAATACCGGTTTCCCGGTATTGAGGTAAAAGGCTATCAACGGCGTTATTACCCCTATGGTTCCGCGCTGACCCACGTCATCGGCTATGTATCGAAAATCAACGATAAAGATCTCGAACGGCTGGACAAGGACGATAAACTTGCCGACTACGCCGCCACCCATGATATCGGCAAACTGGGTATCGAGCGTTATTACGAAGACATTCTGCACGGCAAGCCCGGTTATGAAGAGGTTGAAGTCAACAACCGTGGCCGCGTTATTCGCCAGTTGCACGAACAACCCCCGCAGGCGGGCAAAGACATTTATCTGACGTTGGATCTCAACCTCCAACTCTACATTGAAAAATTGCTTGAAGGCAGCCGAGCCGCTGTCGTGGTAGCAGATCCTCGCGATGCCAGCATTTTGGCGATGGTCTCGATGCCAAGCTATGACCCTAACCCCTTCGTGGACGGTATTTCCGGCAAAGATTACCGCGCATTACTCAACGATGCGAACCGACCACTGATCAACCGCACGACACAAGGGATTTATCCGCCCGCATCCACGGTAAAACCCTATATCGCCGTTTCCGCGCTGAGCGCCGGCGTTATCACGCCCTATACCTCGTTATTTGATCCCGGTTGGTGGCAATTGCCCGGTTCGGAAAAACGGTTCCGCGACTGGAAAAAATGGGGGCATGGGCGCCTTAACCTGACCAAAGCGCTGGAGGAGTCCGCTGATACCTACTTTTATCAGGTGGCTTACGATATGGGTATCGACCGGCTGTCGGAGTGGATGAGCAAGTTCGGCTATGGCCAATCGACAGGTATTGATTTGTCTGAAGAGCGTACCGGTATTATGCCGACCCGCGACTGGAAAATGCGGCGTTATAAAAAACCCTGGTATCAGGGAGATACTATCCCCGTCGGCATTGGCCAAGGTTACTGGACCGCCACCCCCATTCAGATGTTGAAAGCGCTTACTACGCTTATTAACGACGGCCAGGTAAAAACGCCCCATTTAATGAGCGGGATACAGGAGAATGGCACCATGGTGCCCTATCGCCAGCCAGAGCATCGCCAAATTGGCGATATTCGCTCCGGCTACTGGGAGATCGTAAAAGATGGAATGTACGGCGTCGCCAACCGCCAAAACGGAACCGCCCACAAATTCTTTGCCGATGCACCCTATAAAATTGCGGCCAAATCAGGCACGGCACAAGTATTCGGCCTGAAGGAAAACGAAACCTATAACGCCAACCGGATCGCGGAACGCCTGCGAGACCACAAACTGATGACCGCTTTCGCACCGTACAACAACCCGAAAGTGGCTATGTCGATCATTCTGGAAAACGGCGGCGCCGGGCCGGCGGTAGGGACGATTGTCCGCCAGATACTCGACCATATTATGTTGGGTGACAACAATACTAACCTGCCGGATGCGCCACCGTCGCCGCCGGGTAGTGAAACAGAGTAGAGATCGCCATGACAGACAGCCAACAAAAAAAGTCTATCTGGACCAAAATCCACATCGACCTGCCGCTACTCCTCTGTGTTCTGGCGCTGCTGGGCTACAGCGTATTCGTGATGTGGAGCGCCAGCGGTCAGGACGTCGGGATGATGGAACGCAAGGTTATCCAGTGCCTGCTGGGGCTGGTGGTGATGATCGGCATGGCTCAGATTCCCCCCAGAGTCTACGAGGGCTGGGCGCCATACCTGTATGTGGTGTGTATTGTTCTGTTGATGATGGTGGATATCTTCGGCCAGATCAGTAAAGGCGCCCAACGCTGGTTGGATCTGGGCATACTGCGCTTCCAGCCGTCGGAAATCGCCAAGATTGCGGTCCCCTTGATGGTTGCGCGCTACATCAACCGCGATATGTGTCCGCCTTCGTTGAAGAATACCGCCATTGCACTGGCGATGACGTTCGTTCCTACCCTGCTGGTGGCTGCGCAGCCGGATCTGGGTACGGCGGTGCTGATTTGCGCCTCCGGCCTGTTTGTGCTGTTCCTGGCGGGAATGAGCTGGCGGCTGATTATCATCGCCGCCCTGTTGTTGGCCGCATTCATCCCGATCCTTTGGTTCTTCCTGATGCACGATTACCAGCGCAATCGAGTGATCATGCTACTTGACCCTGAAACCGATCCGCTCGGTGCCGGTTATCACATCATTCAGTCCAAAATTGCCATCGGTTCCGGTGGGCTATCAGGTAAGGGGTGGTTACAGGGCACTCAATCGCAGCTGGAATTTCTGCCGGAACGCCACACCGATTTCATCTTCGCCGTGCTAGCCGAAGAGCTGGGGCTCATCGGCGTTTTGATCCTGTTGGCACTGTATCTGTTTCTGATCATGCGCGGCCTGGTGATCGCCGCCAACGCCCAGACATCGTTTGGGCGCGTTATGGTGGGCGGCCTGATGTTGATCTTTTTCGTCTATGTTTTCGTTAACATCGGTATGGTCAGTGGTATTCTGCCGGTGGTTGGGGTGCCGCTGCCGTTGGTCAGCTACGGGGGATCGGCGCTGGTTGTGCTGATGGCGGGGTTCGGTATCGTGATGTCGATACATACGCACCGCAAAATGTTATCCAAAAATCTATAGAGGTGGGCAATGCGTAAGGATTGGCTTTGGATGGGGGCGCTCAGCCTGGTACTGGCAGGTTGTACGTCGACAGATCAACAATCGCAAACGCCGGCGTCCCAGGCGGCTTACAGCGGTCCGGTCGAAGAAATTCCCGGCGTCGAACCCCGTTACGAACCCTATAATCCGGCCAGCCTGCAGGATTACACCGTTAACGACAAAAAATATCGCATTGTAAAAAACCCGGAAAATTTCAGTGAAGCGGGATTTGCCTCCTGGCAGAACCGTGGCTCAGCTGGCACGCGCACCGCCATTGGCGAAGAGTTCAATCCCAATGCCTTTGCCGCTGCCCACCCTACGCTCCCTATTCCCAGTTATGTCCGAGTGACCAACCTGAGCAATGGGCGCCGTCTGGTGGTGCGTGTTAACGATCGCGGGCCTTATACTCCGGGCCGCATCATCGATTTGACCAGGGCGGCGGCCGATCGACTCAACCTTTCCAACAACACTAAAGTCAAAGTCGATTTCATCAGCGTGGCGCCTGATGGCACATTGTCCGGCCCCGGTACTGTAGGCACTCGCGTTGCCCGCCAGAGTTTTGCGTTGCCGTCGCGCCCGGATCTGGGTACCAGTAGTTTGGGAACACCGACGCTTTCCACCACTACGCCGGAAGCCGCCGTCCGTCCGATAAGTAACACCACGCTGACGCCTACCGCCCAAAACAGCACATCCGTCGATACAAGTGCGATTCCGTCGTCAGAGAACATTCCGGTATCTGTCAGCGGCAGTCGTGGCGGTGGTTTTCTGAAATCCCCGCAACCGTTGCGCAGCGGGGTACTGGAAGGATCCGAGTCCGCCCCAGCGGTGAGTCCTGCCGTCGCCGCAGCGTCGGTTTCCAGCGCAGCACCTATAGCAACCGCGCCACGCTCTGGGGCATCAAGCGCGCCAGTCTCGGCGGGTAGCGGCAATTTTGTCGTACAGGTGGGCGCACTCAGCGATCAACAACGGGCGCAAACCTGGCTGAATAGCCTGCGCGAACGTTTCCGCGTTCCGGGCAAAGCGACGTTCAACAACGGACTGTACCGCATCCAGCTTGGCCCTTTCCCGAGCCGTCAACAGGCCGTTGAACTGCAACAACGGCTATCGACCGAAGCACAACAACCCTCTTTTGTTACTGTGGCGTCAAGTGCCCAGTAGATAGTCAGCCTGCGAAGAGGGATAACCTCCCTCTTTCAGATGAACCGGAAATAACGGCGTCACTAATGAATAATGGCAAAATCACGTAACGTATTGTCTGGTGCCGCCCCGATTTTCATCTGCTATAGTGTGGCTCGTTTTTTCACTTATACCCATGGATGTTGTTGTTCCAATCATGAATAGAGTAATCACGTCTCGCTTTACTAAACGTATTGTGCTCGGCACACTGCTCGTCCTCGGCGTATCTGCGTTTTCCCATGCCGAAGACATTAATCTGAAAACCATGATTCCCGCCGTTCCGGATATTGATGCCGAAGCGTACATCCTGATTGATTACAACTCGGGTAAAGTCCTGGCCGAAAAAAATGCCGATGTGCGCCGCAATCCGGCCAGCCTGACCAAGATGATGACCAGCTATGTCATCGGCCAGGCCATTAAAGCAGGGAAGATCAACCCGAATGACATCGTGACCATCGGTAAAGACGCCTGGGCCACCGGCAACCCTGACTTTCAGGGTTCTTCGCTGATGTTTCTTAAACCCGGTGATCGCGTTCCGGTTCATATGCTAAACAAAGGCATCATTCTCCAGTCCGGTAATGACGCCTGCGTCGCCATGGCTGACTATGTCGCCGGCAGTCAGGATGCGTTCATCAGTTTGATGAACGGTTACGTTAAATCGTTGGGATTGCAGAATACGCAGTTCAAAACCGTACACGGTCTTGATGCGGAAGGCCAATATAGCTCGGCGCGCGACATGGCGCTGATCGGCCAGGCATTAATTCGCGATGTACCGAACGAATATGCCACTTATAAAGAAAAAGAGTTCACGTTCAATAATATCCGTCAGATGAACCGGAATGGTTTGCTGTGGGATTCCAGCCTGAGCGTTGATGGCATCAAAACCGGTCACACCGCTTCCGCCGGTTATAACCTAGTCGCTTCAGCAACCGAAGGCCAGATGCGTCTTATTTCCGCTGTGTTGGGCGGCCGTACTTTCAAGGGGCGTGAGTCGGAAAGCAAAAAACTGCTGACATGGGGTTTCCGTTTCTTCGAAACGGTAGCACCGTTGAAAGCAGACAAAGAATTCGCGTCTGAACCCGTCTGGTTCGGGAATGCCGACAGAGTCTCGCTGGGAGTGGAAAAAGATGCTTACATCACTATTCCTCGCGGACGCATGAAAGACCTGAAGGCCAGTTATGTACTCAATAATACCGAGCTGCATGCTCCGCTGGCCAAGAATCAGGTAGTGGGCACGATCAATTTCCAACTGGATGGCAAAGTTATCGAACAACGACCGCTGGTCGTGATGAACGATGTCAAGGAAGGCGGGATCTTTGGTCGTCTGTTTGACTATATCAAGCTGATGTTCCACCGTTGGTTCAGTTGATTCTTATTGAATTCAGGGCAACCGCCCCCATGTTGCTCATTTCAGGATCGTGCTGATTTCAGCCATACTTGATACTCCCGCTACGGCGGGAGTAATAATTTTTGCATTTCCGTATTAATGAATGACTCTGGAGCCACCATGAAAACCAAACTCAACGAATTGCTCGAATTCCCATGCTCGTTTACCTACAAAGTTATGGGGCTGGCAAAACCGGAACTGGTTGATCTGGTGGTGGAAGTCGTACAGCGTCACGCGCCGGGCGATTACACGCCGCAGGTGAAACCCAGTTCTAAGGGTAATTACCATTCCGTTTCCATTACCATTACCGCAACGCATATCGAGCAAGTCGAGACGTTGTACGAAGAGTTGGGAAAAATTGAGATTGTCCGCGTCGTGCTGTGATGCCCCGTTGCCAGACCTGGACGACAAGGGAAAACGCTACCCGCTCCCCTGTCGCACCGTTATAATGGCGCCCATTCTTCCTTAACCTGAAGATGACACTCTTGCAACAGGACACGATCATTGTACGTCAGCTCGGCGTACAGCCTTACGAGCCGGTCTCTCTGGCAATGCATCACTTCACCGAATTACGTAACGACAGCAGCCAGGATGAAATCTGGCTGGTGCAGCATCATCCCGTCTTCACTCAAGGACAGGCCGGAAAAGCCGAACATGTCCTGATGCCCGGCGATATTCCGGTAATCCAGAGTGATCGCGGCGGACAGGTTACTTACCATGGCCCAGGGCAGCAGGTGATGTACGTACTCGTCGACATTAAACGCCGTAAAACCGGCGTTCGCTCATTGGTAACGGCTATTGAGAACACCGTCATCAATACGCTCGCACACGTTGGTGTCGATGCTTATGCCCGGCCCGATGCCCCCGGCGTCTATGTAAATGAGAGCAAGATCTGCTCTCTGGGACTACGTATTCGTCATGGTTGCTCATTTCATGGCCTTGCATTGAACATCGATATGGATCTGTCCCCATTCCTGCGCATCAATCCTTGTGGTTACGCCGGTATGGCAATGACCCAACTCAGCACGCTGGTACCAGGAGCCCGCCCGGAGGACATTGCGCCAATCATGGTTAGGGCATTTATGCAAATGCTGGGTTATCGTCACAGTGAATGGCTTGACTGGAAGTGGGAACAACAAGGCGAACCGTTGCCGCGTTCCCAATGATATAGAGCTATAAATTACATTTTATTTACATTTCCACCGCATTTCGCCGTTATCAAGCTGCTCGGTGCGAGCAAAGATGATATAATTTGGTGAGTTTTTAAAAAAAAGTTTAATCAATCCCGCAATCTCATGATTTTGAAATAGATTTATGAGTGCGAATTAAACCTGGAACGACGCAAACATGAGTAAACCGATTCAGATCGAACGTGGCGTTAAGTACCGCGACGCCGATAAAATGGCATTGATCCCGGTACGTACCGTTGCCACCGAGCGTCAGGAACTGCTGCGTAAACCGGAATGGATGAAAATCAAACTCCCGGCCGACTCCAGCCGAATCAAAGGCATTAAGGACGCGATGCGTCGCAATGGCCTTCACTCTGTTTGCGAAGAAGCGTCCTGCCCCAATCTGGCCGAATGTTTTAACCATGGAACGGCAACCTTTATGATCCTTGGCGCCATCTGTACTCGTCGTTGCCCTTTCTGCGACGTTGCCCATGGACGTCCAATCACGCCAGATGCTAATGAACCGGAAAAACTGGCGCAAACCATTCACGACATGGGGCTGCGCTATGTTGTCGTCACCTCGGTCGATCGCGATGACTTGCGCGATGGTGGCGCGCAGCATTTTGCTGACTGCATTAGCGCTATCCGCCGTAAAAATCCCGTCATCAAGATAGAAACTCTGGTACCAGACTTCCGCGGCCGGATGGATCGCGCACTGGATATTCTCACGGCAACGCCACCTGATGTTTTCAACCACAATCTGGAAAATGTTCCTCGTCTCTACCGGCAGGTGCGCCCAGGTGCCGATTATGCATGGTCGCTCAAGCTGTTGGAGAAATTCAAGGAAGCGCATCCAGACATTCCTACCAAGTCAGGCTTGATGGTCGGGTTGGGGGAAACCAATGATGAAATTCTGGACGTCATGCGCGATCTACGCCGTCATGGCGTCACAATGTTGACGCTGGGCCAATACCTACAGCCAAGCCGTCATCATCTACCGGTTAAACGCTACGTTAGCCCGGAGGAATTCGATTCAATGAAAGCCGAAGCATTGGCGATGGGCTTTACACATGCAGCATGCGGTCCGTTTGTTCGTTCGTCTTACCATGCCGATCTGCAAGCAAAAGGCGTCGAAGTAAAATAATAACGCCCCAGGAAACGAAATATTTTTTTACCAAAATAGCAGATACAACAAAAAGCGGGTGACAAAGTCACCCGCTTTCAATTCGGCAATACGCAGAGTGCGTTATTACTCTTTGTGGCGGTTGTCGCTAATAGAAGAAGTATGCTCTTCCTGCTTGGCAGCAGGTTGCTCTTCATTCATGGCCTTTTTGAAACCTTTGATCGCTGCGCCAAGGTCGCCACCCAGTGAGCGGAGTTTATTGGTTCCAAATAACAGAACAACCAATACCGCTACAACCAAAAGTTTGGTAACACTAATTTCCATAACTATCTACCTGATGATGTGAGCCGGGAAAGCCAGCGCGCTTTACATAACTCTGTTTTAAACGATCCGCCAGATAAGACAATGATTATCTGTAACAGAATAAGACAACACACTATCAATCGCTACTTTTATCGCCAGAACGCTCCGACCTTTTCTATCGTAATACAGACAACTGAAAGTGATTGTGACTTAAAACAGGGAACTGGCGTCTTGTGTCCGAATACATTTCACCGATCGGTCAAGGATAGCGTCACTTTCAAATTTGAAAGCTTTAACTCCGAGTAAAGCAAGCTGATACATTCTGCAAAACCATACAAACTACCCAAACCACTATGAGACAGGTAAAATTCTGCCGTCAATAACGGAGATGACATTCCTCCATAACCGCCTTCTGGCTGATGATGTCTACGAACCTCTCGCAAGGGCGTAGCATCACGCCTTTCTGAGACTCGCCTAACCTACTGTTGAATAAAAGGTGACTATGTACAGTACGTTACTTGCCGTTTTTCTTGGTGGTGGTATTGGGAGCCTATTCCGCTGGCAGTTGAGTGTGCGTTTCAATAGCGTGTTTCCACAGATGCCAGCAGGCACGCTGATAGCAAATCTTACCGGTGCATTCGTCATCGGGGCCGCCATGAGTGTGTTTATACGCCAGCCAGACCTCAGTCCTCACTGGAAGTTATTTATTACCACTGGCTTTTGTGGAGGATTAACCACATTTTCAACTTTTTCGTTTGAAGTCGTAGCGTTATTACAAAATGGGGAATGGGTGGCGGCATTACTAAACCTGCTACTTAATCTGGCAGGCTCGTTACTCATGACCGCACTCGCTTTCGCATTGGTAGGCTGGCTGACTTCACATTGAAATCAGCCAAATAAAAACCCGCCACTAGGCGGGTTTTTCAGGAAATCGGTATTTAATTAAATAGCGATAACGTTAGCAGCGGAAGGACCTTTAGCACCGTTGGTGATTTCAAACTCTACGCGCTGACCTTCAGCCAGGGTTTTGAAACCAGTGCTCTGGATAGCAGAGAAGTGTACGAATACATCTTTGCTACCATCTTCCGGAGTAATGAAACCGAATCCTTTGGACTCATTAAACCACTTAACGCTACCTTTAATCTTAGACATCAAAATTACCTTTACATGAAATGAACGACACAAAATCTGTGTCTGAGACAGTACAGCAATTGGCGAGCCATTTGTCCAGCCGAACATCACCAAAAAGTGAGAAAACCCGATAAAAAAGTGAACGGAAGCCATTAATCCGACATATTCGGGAACGATACTTGGATCATCTGGTATGTTAGCCGCCTGTATAACGATATTTTCGATTGATATAGATAGGTGAAGGAAGAATGCAAAAAACGTTGGGATTGCTTGGAGGAATGAGCTGGGAATCGACACTCATCTATTATCGGTTGATCAATCAGCATATCAAGGAAGCTCTGGGCGGGCTCCACTCTGCACGGCTGGTATTACACAGCGCGGATTTCCACGACATAGAGCGTATGCAATCTGCCGGTGATTGGGACGCAGCAGCGGAATACCTGGCACAAGCAGCACTCGGACTGAAACTCGCAGGAGCGGAAGCACTGGTCATTTGTACTAACACCATGCACAAAGTAGCCGAAACTGTCGAACAGCGTAGTGGTCTTCCTTTGATTCATATCGCGGATGCCGCCGCTCACAGTATTAAACAACAGAATCTCTCTTCTATCGCACTGCTTGGTACCCGCTATACGATGGAGCAAGACTTTTACCGCTGTCGATTAGAGGAGAAATTTGCACTCCGGGTACTCACACCCGATAGCCATGCGCGCAATGAAATTAATCGCATCATCTTTGACGAACTGTGTCTTGGTCACTTTCTTGAGATCTCTCGACAAACACTGTGTCAAATAGTCGCCGAACTACAGCAACAAGGTGCGGAAGGCATCATTTTGGGGTGTACAGAACTCCCATTGCTTCTGCGAGCTGAAGACATCGCCCTCCCCTTGCTGGATACCACGCATTTGCATGCTCTGGCTGCAGCACGGTTCGCGCTCGGCACGAGCAATATCCATAATTAATATATGGAAATAAAAATAATAACCTCTTTTATTTGCTCAGATATCCTCATTTAACGCCACTCTGCCAGTATGCGCTGGCAGAAACGGCGTCGGTTTTTTCATGACAAAGATCACAATAACAAAAACAAAATTAAAGCATTTCCCGAATATGACTTCTCGTCTTAAGGAAAAATTAATTTTTATAATCAGCCTATTAAACAAATAAAAAAGCAGTAACCCACGGGATTACTGCTTTGGTTATGGTAAATCAGGTTCCTGGTAACTAATGACAACAGACAGAATTGTACTAGTCTAAAAACATCAACAATTACTTACGCAGCATCGCATCGATGAAGCTTTTCCAGTTGTTGAGTTCGATTTCGATCATGATGACTCCTTACGGCTTATTTGGATCGTGAGGCTATTATACGCTTCTTTTTTGACCATAAAAATTGTTTTGGGGCACATTATTGTGCTCTTCTTCGCATTTCTGAAAAACGACACATCCGATAAACCAATGATTTATTAAGACTATTTTAATATTCCGCCGTATCCCCCGTTCTGTTGTATGCTTTTCTATTCTTTAACAGATGAAAAACAACAGGTTTAAGAATAATGGCCATCACGATGTACGGCATCAAGAACTGCGACACGATCAAAAAAGCTCGCCGCTATCTGGAAAACAACCATATTGACTACCTCTTTCATGACTACCGAACCGACGGTCTAGACGACCAGCTACTGCAATCGCTGATAGCACTAGCTGGTTGGCAAGCCCTGCTGAACACCCGAGGAACGACCTGGCGTAAGCTGGATGAGGCCGTTCGCCTCACAATCGACAATGAATCTGCGGCAAAGGCTGTTATGCTGGAACACCCTTCACTGATTAAACGCCCCTTGCTCGTCACCCATGACCAGCAAACACTGCTCGGCTTCAGCGAAGAGCGTTATCAGCACTTTTTGACGGAGAATAAATAACGTGTCTTGCCCGGTAATCGAACTGGCCCAACAGCTTATCCAACGACCATCCCTCAGCCCGGACGATGCCGGTTGCCAAGAACTGATGATCGAACGCCTGCATAACATCGGTTTTACTATTGAAAGAATGGATTTTGGCGATACACGTAATTTTTGGGCATGGCGTGGCAACGGAAAAACGCTGGCCTTTGCCGGACATACCGATGTCGTTCCAACTGGCGATGCTGGGCAATGGAAATTTCCGCCCTTTGAGCCAACATACCATGAAGGCATGCTATACGGCCGTGGCGCAGCAGATATGAAAGGTTCACTGGCTGCCATGATTGTTGCTGCAGAACGTTTTGTCGCCACTCATCCCCATCACCAGGGGCGATTAGCGTTCCTGATTACCTCGGATGAAGAAGCCAAAGCGACGTATGGTACAGTCAAAGTGGTTGAAGCCCTCATGGCCCGCCAGGAACGACTGGATTATTGTCTGGTTGGCGAACCCTCCAGTACCGAGCGCCTCGGAGACGTCGTCAAAAACGGCCGACGCGGCTCTATCACCGCTAACCTGCGCATTCATGGCATTCAAGGACATGTTGCCTATCCTCATCTGGCAGATAATCCGGTACACCGGGCGATGCCGGCGCTGAACGAGTTGGTTTCGACCCTCTGGGATGAGGGAAATGAGTTTTTCCCCCCCACCAGCATGCAGATAGCCAACATACAAGCTGGCACGGGAAGTAATAACGTCATCCCTGGCGAGCTTTATGTGCAGTTCAACTTTCGATTCAGCACCGAACTAACGGATGAAACCATAAAACAACGAGTACAGGCGCTACTCGATCGCCATCAGCTTGATTACACACTGGAGTGGTGGTTGTCAGGGCATCCGTTTTTGACGGCACGAGGAGAATTGGTAGATGCCGTCGTCAGCGCAGTGGAACATCACAGCCAGATGCCCCCACAACTGCTGACTAACGGCGGCACATCGGATGGCAGGTTTATCGCTCGCATGGGGGCACAAGTGGTGGAGCTCGGGCCGGTAAACGCCACTATCCATAAAGTGAATGAGTGCGTCAGCGCAGATGATTTATCGCGACTAAGCAACATGTATCAACACATCATGGAGCAACTCATCGCATGATAGCCATAGCCTGCCTGACGGGAAAAAGCGACCGCCATCTGGCAACGTTGGCCGGTTCTCACCGCCTCCAGCCAGAAGCCGTCCACGCCTTCCTGGCTCTACAGCAGGCGGCCCGACAGGCGGGCTTTAACCTGCAACCTGCCAGCACTTTTCGGGATTTTGAACGTCAGCGCCTGATCTGGAACGGCAAATTCAACGGCCAGCGCCCTCTGCTTGATCAGAGCAGCAAACCGATTGATGCCCTGACGCTTACTGAAGGTGAACGTTGCGAAGCGATATTACGTTGGTCGGCATTGCCAGGAGCCAGTCGTCATCACTGGGGGAGCGATCTGGACATCTACGATCCTGACCACCTGCCGGAAGGACAACCGCTCCAATTAGAGCCTTGGGAATACGAACCCGGTGGATATTTTGCTGCGTTGAACATCTGGCTGACGGACAATATGGCCGAGTTCGGCTTTTATCGCCCATTTGCGCAGGAGCATGGTGGAGTAGCCGTCGAGCCCTGGCATATCAGTTATGCCCCCCTGGCGTCCGCAGCCGCTCAATTACTGACTCCGGATGTACTTCTGCAGGCCTGGCACGGTGAAGAGATCGCCGGAAAAAACTGGTTAAAAGCGCACCTTTCCGCATGGTTCGAACGATTTATTGCTTCTGTTGATAAGGAGCCACAATGAGCTGGCTGGCTGACTATTGGTGGATCGTATTGCTGATCCTGTTGGGGATGTTGATTAACGGCATCAAGGCCTTGTACCGTCTCGACCATAAACGTTTTCTGCATAATAAACCGCCGCTGCCCCCGCATCGGGATAACAATGCCGAGTGGGATAAAGAAGACGACTGGCCGCAAAAGAAACCCTAATCGACACAACAATATCGACTCCACGCATACCCCCTCCCAAGGAAGTCGTTCACCTCTGATAATAAAAACGTGGAGCGGGGTTGTTACTTCCCCGCTCCACGTTCCTTCTGCGATGTTTCTCATTACTGCTCGGCTTTCTCTGGTGTTGGCATAAAACCTTAACGAAAAGCGACCAGTTCGCCCCGAGTACCAAGCACAGCCTCATCCCAAAAGCGTTTGGGAATATAATGATGCAAACGATCCAGTGCGTAATCCATCATACGGTCGTCAATCACGTGCCCCAAATCGGGTACCAGATCTAGAGTGAAGTCAGAACCTTGCGCGCGTAAACTCATGGCTGCCTGTTGGGCATGTTCCGCCGCAATGACCGGATCATTTTCGCCATGAACCAGATGCACCACAACATCGTACATAGGCTGCTCCGGCAACGCAGCGAACCGACCGCTAAACGCCACCACCCTTCCCGCCAGACTTTTCTCCGTCTTTAAGGCCTCCAGAATCATGATGGAGCCCTGGGAAAATCCAATCAGCGCAGTGTGCGTATAATCGATGCCGGATTTATCCTGCCAGTAACGCACCGTTTCAATAAAACGTGGCATGATGGCCTTGATCCGATGAATACGGTTTTCTTCCGTCACCCCCTGAACCGAAAACCATTGGCGCCCTTCCCCCATGGCAAAACGCTCTGGACCGCCAACGCTGACAACCAGCGCCATGGGAAATGCATGCGCGAAATAACGCCCTATCTGCCCCATCGATACCGGGTTATCTCCTACACCGTGATACAGCAAAAAAAGTTGTTTGGGCGAGGGTGGATTCTGCACCACGAAGTAATCATGTCTCATGTCACGTCTCCCGCTGGCTTTCGCCAGAAACCGTCATAAAAGTGTGAATTTCGCCACTATACGCCTCTCATTGACCGGTAAATATTGAGGTTTATTGAACAAGTCATTCCATTATCCTGTATCAGGATCAGTGTAGATAAAGGTTAAAAATTAACCGTCAGAAAACCGCTTGAGGTTAAAAAAATGTGATCAACACCACTTGAGGGAAAAACAAAAGAAGCAGTGACATTTGGAACATCACATCACCCGCATATCAGGCACACCATTCGTATGGGTATACACAACACATATTTGCAAGCGCAGTCGCTCAATCGGCTAAAACCACCCAATCACGCCAACGCTGATACAAGCCTGCGTCAAGTCGCTGCAAGGCCTCCGCACATTCGCTTCGCCACAGGTGAACCAACGCTTTGCGGCCGGATATTTGAAGATACGTCGCCATCTCCCCGACCGACCACTGTCGTTCAAGCCATAAACGCAGCGATTCTAGGGGTAACGGAGAATGTCTAAGCAAACGAACCAACGCCCCCCGACAGGCCTCCGGCGTGCGATACGCCAGCGCAAAACCAGCCAGATTCATCCAATCCTGCGAAGTTAAGGAATCATCATCCATCGACGGCAGCGTAAGCGGCAACAGTTGCGCGTCATACCACTCGCCCCCATCACGACACAACTGCCGGTACGCATCCTGAGCCAGCCGATGCCCTTCCTCGCTAAGCGGCAAAATCACCATAACGCTGTAGCACCCACTGCTGGCCTCAACATGAGTGCCGATACGCGCCAGTTGAAAACCACAACGCTGCCAGAATTGCCAGAGATCGGGCTGAAAACCAAAGCTGACTGAAAGAAAATCGATCCCCAGCTGTCGGGCCTGTCGTACCTGGGCCGCGACCAACGCCTGCCCAATGCCCTGACACCGGTGCGCAGCCAACACCGCAATTCGGGTGATCCTGCGCGAACGCAGCACCGGCGCTCGCCACTGATTACCGTGTGCCGCCAATGACTGTGCCACCAGATTTCCACGCGGACGCCGCCGTCCGGCCCAAACTTCCCGCGCCAGAGACTCGGATAACCCGCCTTCATCCACCAGCCAAACCACCCCGACAATCCCCTGACGTCCACGCACGCTGGTGATATGCATCCCAGGCGCATCCAGCAACCGGCGCAAATCCAGCGGCGATGTGCGGTAATGGGCGCTGCAAAGCAAACCATAACATTCGGCCAAACGTGTGGGTTCAAATTGCCAACGGTCACGAGATTCATCGCTATCGACGAAAGGGGCATCGACCTGTGCGACAACCGACTGCTCTGCATCAAACATCATGATGCGATCCAGCACCCGCTCGATAGGATCATCAACCGCCCAGCGCAAAGGCTCCGTCAGTGACATCTCCCGCCATGCAGGCAAGGAGGCGCAAAATTTCAGCAGGAAACCACGCCCGGTTCCTTCATATCCCAGCACGGTCGTCGTCATAACCACATGGCGGAAAAATGGCAGCAGTGCCGCTAGCTGCGGAGTCGGAATCGCGGCGGCCTCATCAATCAGCAGCCATTCTGCCGTTACCGAACCAGGTTGCCGACAATAGTCCAGTAATGCATCCGGCGCCCAGAAACGAACCTGCTCTCCGGCTTGTTGCAGCAAGATATCTGATGCGGATCGCGATGGTGCCGTTACCCAGCATTCAGACTGACATCGGCGTGCCAGCATACCAGCCAGCGTTGATTTTCCCCGCCCACGAGGAGCCGTAATAACGGTAATGGCCGGTTTTTCAGCCAGCAGACGTTGCAAAAGCGCACGCTGTTCTGCCGAAGGCGTGCCATTGGCTGGCGTCCAGTCCGGTCGGTTGACGGGGGGGGAAATCACTGAATTCGTATGCTGACGCCACAGAACTACCTCCGGATCAGCCAGTAGACATTGTTGCATATGTTGGATAAAACGGGGGGTGGCGATAGGGGCAGGTTGTTCACTCCAGCGCAGACTATCGGCGTCGGGGACAAACGCCCAGTCATCCCAGGAAGGGGCCAGTAGAATCAACCAACTTCCTGCACGTAACGTACCGGCCAGCATGACCAACGATTCCACATCGAGACCATCCCGGGCATCGAAGACCGCATGCAGATACTCATGTCCCAATAAGCCGCGAACCTGACGCGCCGCCAACGAGGGATAATCTACCGCCGGTGCTGTCGGCCCAACCCACAACCAATCGCCCGCCAGCAAACCACGCAGAAATATCGCCTCCTGCAAACACCAGTTTTGTTCGCCGCTCAGCACTAACAGCCGTCGGATACCACTACGCTGTTGCTGCTGTTGACTGACAACAAAAGCTTCCACCCTATTTACGCCCCGCAGGTTTACCCTTTGCCAATCAATAGGGACAGCAGCCCGGCGGCGATCAGCGGCCCCACCGGTACACCACGCAGCAACGCGACACCCATCACGGTTCCGACCAACAACCCGGCGACCACCGACGGCTGATTACTCATCAGTGACACGCCCCGCCCCCCCAACCAGGACACCGCGATACCGATGATGACGGCCAGCAACGATTTCCAGTTCAGAAACGCTTGAACCACTTCCGAAGCGGCAATTTTCCCGCTGGCAATCGGCGCCAGTACGCCGATAGTCAACACCAATATCCCAAACGACAGGCCGTACTTTTCCACCCAGGGAAAAAAATGATTAAGGGGAGTAAAACGAACCACCAGCAGGAACAAAACCGCCAGCGTAATCGTCATGTTATGGCTGACGATACCCAATACTGCGAGCACCAGCAAAATAAGCAGGGGCGAATCAAGAAAGGCCATGAAAAATCCTTGCCGGGATAACAGATCACAAACAGGCGGGCAATAATAGCACTGATTATTGGCTACAGCGGCGCGGCTCGATCAAGATTTTTCACAGCGATATAGCGGGCGATATGATGTCGCCCGCGACAACGTAAACGATTGCGCTGTTAGTCCAGTTTTACCCCTAGACGGCAAGCCACTTCCTCATAGGCTTCAATCAGACCACCCAGACTCTGACGGAAACGGTCTTTATCCATTTTATCCAGCGTTTCCTTATCCCACAGACGACTGCCATCGGGGGAAAATTCGTCGCCCAGCACCACTTCGCCCTTAAACAGACCGAACTCCAGCTTGAAGTCCACCAGGATCAGACCAGCATCATCGAACAGCTTGCTGAGTACATCATTCGCCTTGTAGGTCAGTTCCTTCATACGAGCCAGGTTTTCTTCACTTACCCAACCGAATGTTTTGCAGTACGAATCATTAACCATCGGGTCATGCATGGCGTCGTTTTTCAGGAATAAATCAAACAACGGCGGATTGAGAATTTCACCTTCCTTAATGCCCAGACGTTTCACCAACGAACCTGCAGCGCGGTTACGCACCACACATTCAACCGGCACCATATCCAGTTTTTTCACCAGCACTTCGTTGTCAGACAACAGTTGCACCATCTGGGTCGGGATACCCGCATCCGCCAGTTTGGTCATGATGAAATGGTTGAACTTGTTGTTCACCATCCCTTTGCGATCGAACTGTTCAATGCGAGCGCCGTCCCCTGCTGACGTATCATTGCGGAACTCCAACACCAGCAGATCAGGATCTTCCGTGGTGTAGACCGTTTTCGCTTTTCCGCGATACAACTCAGCTAGCTTTTGCATCTTTAATACTCCACACAAGTAAGGGCCACGGCACACGGCCCGGTGATTTAACTCGTCGATAAGTTAACGAAGAAGGGTCGGCTAACCGACCCTTGCATTACTTGCCGCTTACGATTTGGTTAGCGCGGCCTGGAACACCGAAACCAGCGCATCATTCTGCGACTGGGTCAGCGTATGCCCCTTGGCGTCGATAAACTGTAGCGTACTGCGGTTGCCTAAATCGCCGACCTGCAATTTGTAGTCGCCCTTCGGCAATTGCGGATCTTTGGCGCCCAGCGCATCCCAAGTCGAATTGCCCGGCGCTTTATAGGTGATGGTTATGGAACCCTGCGGACGGCTACGATCGCCCACTTGCATGCCGATACTTTCCAGCGCTTTCGGCAGACGATCCCAGACCTGATTATACGGGCCGCGCACCACCAACAACGGCAAGCCGGAATCATCCGCTCCGCTCTGAACGTTCAGCTGTTGGCTATTACGGCCAGCCAGCGCGTTATCACTCTCGTTCAGGCGTTTATCCAGCGCATCAGATAGTGTGTTGAGCATCTGGGCGGTATAACGTTGAATCTCGGTTCCGTCTGTCACCGGACGGGTATTTTGCTGCAGTTCCAGTTGTTTTACCGTTAACGCCAACTGATACCCTTGCGCTTTCAGGCTTATCTGATAACGCGCCTGGTAAGCCACGTCTTCGTCTTCACGCTTCCAGGAGATCCAGTCGGTGGTCAAGGTCTGGTTGGCATCCTGACGGCTGGCGATAGCGTAATTTCTGGATTGCAACACTTGTACAATCTGCGGCCAGAGATGGCTGTTACGTGCGCTGTTTTCCAGCAACAGCGTTGCCGTATTGCCGACAGTCTGTCCACGAGAACCGTTCAACAATGCCAGCGGCTGTGCCGGCGGCCGAATATCCAATGCCTTGCCTAAAGCGCCATTCGGAGTGGTCGCTGGAATATCGTAATCACTATTCTGCAGCGGCAGGATCAGACCCGATGGCACATTCAACGACCGATGCTCCGGCGTGCTCAAATAAGACTCATCGCCGTTGACTTGGCGCTTATAACGTTGATCGCTGGAACAGGCGGCCAGCATCATGATCAGGGAAACCCCAACCACCTTCGCCACCCGCGACTTTTGCAATGAAGAACTCATCAACTCTCCCTAACGGTTACAGCAAACCCGCCTGCTTCAGGGCCTGCTCAACCACGGTACGGCCAGATTCCGTCAACGGGGTCATCGGCAGGCGAAGCGTATCGGTCGCCATCAATCCCAACGCCTTGCACGCCCATTTCACTGGGATGGGGTTGGGTTCAACAAACAGTTTCTGATGCAACGGCATCAGACGCTGGTTCAGGCGGCGAGCTTCGGCAAAATTCCCCTGCGCAGCCAGTTCGCACATCGCCGCCATTTCACGGGCCGCGATGTTGGCTGTTACGGAAATCACCCCTTTGCCGCCCAATTGCATGAAGTCCAGCCCGCTGGCGTCATCGCCGCTCAACAAAATGAAATCTTCACGAACCAGTTCTTGGATCTGACTGACGCGGCTTAAGTTCCCTGTGGCTTCCTTAATGGCGACAATATTTTTGACTTCCGACAGACGGGCGACGGTTTCAGGCAGCATATCGCAACCGGTACGCGCCGGGACGTTGTACAGAATTTGCGGTAAATCGGTATGTTCGGCGATAGCTTTGAAGTGCAGATACAAGCCTTCCTGAGTCGGCTTGTTGTAATAAGGCGTCACCGTCAGGCAACCGGCTACGCCGGTATCGTTGAAACGTTGGGTGAGTGAAATGGCTTCCGCAGTTGAATTGGCGCCGGTTCCGGCGATAACGGGAATACGGCCATCGCTCAATTCCAGCGTCATCATCACCACTTCGCCGTGCTCATCATGGCCCAACGTGGCAGATTCACCGGTGGTACCCACCGACACAATCGCTGCAGTCCCGCTAGCGACATGATAATCAATCAGTTTTTTCAGGCTTGCACGATCAACGGCACCTTTGTCGTCCATCGGCGTAACCAGAGCAACAATACTACCCGTAAACATTGGCCATCCCCTCCACAAACAAGTGCCTCATGGTACTTTTGAGTTCTATGCAAAAGCAAGCTTGCAACCTCGGTTGTAAGCGCTTGGCAGGTGGTTTTTTTTGTGTTTACCATGTTACTCCCAACATTCTGTACAGGAAGCACAATTTTGCCGAGCCCGGAAGAACACTATCTGGTCATCACCGCCTTGGGAACCGACCGCACAGGTATCGTTAATACGATTACCCGCCACGTCAGCAGTTGTGGCTGCAACATCGAAGATAGTCGACTTGCAATGCTGGGCAAGGAATTCACCTTCATCATGCTGCTTTCCGGCAGTTGGAACGCTATCACGCTGATTGAGTCCACCCTGCCGCTTAAAGGCGCGGAACTGGATCTGTTGATCGTGATGAAACGTACCGAATCGCAGGCCCGCCCGCCGATGCCCGCCACCGTTTGGGTAAAAGTAGAGGTCGCG
Source organism: Musicola keenii (assembly GCF_014855505.1). Taxonomy (NCBI): domain Bacteria; kingdom Pseudomonadati; phylum Pseudomonadota; class Gammaproteobacteria; order Enterobacterales; family Pectobacteriaceae; genus Musicola; species Musicola keenii. The sequence continues at coordinate 214,901 of NZ_JAAWVW010000004.1, forward strand.
GATTCCCCTCACATCATTGAACGCTTTACCGATCTGTTTGACTCTCACCAGATGAATATTGCCGAGCTGGTTTCCAAAACCCAGCCCGCCGAGGGTACCGCGCTGCCGCAGTTATATATTCAGATCACCGCGCACAGCCCGGCTACGCCGGACGGTTTAATTATTGAGCCGGCTTTTCATCAGCTATGTACAGAACTGAACGCGCAAGGCAGTATTAGCGTGGTTAACTATCCACAGCACGAAGACAAAGATGGAGAGTAGTGATGAACACACTGAAAGCCGGTGATATCGCACCGAAATTTAGCTTGCCTGACCAGGATGGTGAACAAGTTAATTTGACCGACTTCCAGGGACAACGGGTACTGGTGTATTTCTACCCCAAAGCGATGACGCCGGGTTGTACCGTGCAGGCTTGCGGACTGCGCGACAACATGGATGATCTGAAAAAGCACGGCGTGGAAGTCCTGGGCATCAGCACAGATAAACCGGAAAAGCTGTCCCGCTTCACTGAGAAGGAACTACTGAACTTCACACTGCTATCCGACGAGGATCATCAGGTGGCGGAACAATTTGGGGTATGGGGCGAGAAAAGCTTCATGGGTAAGACTTATGACGGCATCCATCGCATCAGTTTCCTGATTGACGCTAACGGCGCTATTGAAAATGTCTTCGACGATTTCAAAACCAGCAATCACCACGATATCGTGCTGGACTATCTGAAGGGCGTCTGACCGCCCGGCAACCGCCCTCTTAGGTCTCGTTTTCTCTGCCGGCGTCCGCCTCCCTGGCGCCGGCAATCCTCGTGGCTTCCGGCCCGATTTTCTATTTTTTAACCCTGCTTTTTCCCGCAGCGTGTTTCATTGTGTGCCCACGCTGGCTAAGATGATGCTCATTTCTCTCTGGCTGTTCAGAAGGTTGTACCCGTTATGTCTCATCGGCTCTCTAAAACGGTCATCTCCATTCTGGTGGGAATGCTGCTGGCCGGAAACCTTGCCGCCACCGCCGCACAAGCGCAGGACAATGGCCTGCCGGACATCGGCACTACGGCCGGCGGCACGCTCAGCATCGGTCAGGAAATGGTTATGGGTGATTTCTATGTACGCCAGTTGCGATCCGGGGCACCGCTGATTAATGACCCCCTGCTGTTGCAGTACGTCAATCGCCTGGGTGGGCGGCTGGTCAAATCCGCAGATTCCGTGCGCACACCGTTCCACTTTTTCCTGGTCAACAATGATGAAATCAACGCCTTTGCTTTTTTCGGCGGCAATGTCGTACTGCATTCCGGGTTGTTCCGTTACGTTGAAAACGAAAGCGAGCTGGCATCGGTGCTGGCGCACGAAATCTCTCACGTCACTCAGCGCCATCTGGCGCGAGCTATGGAAGCGCAGAAAAGCAGCGCTCCGCTGACCTGGGCCGGTGCGCTGGGGTCGTTACTGCTGGCTATGGCTAATCCCCAAGCCGGGATAGCTGCGCTGAGCGGCACCCTTGCCGGCGCCCAGCAAGGCATCATCAGTTTTACCCAATCGAACGAACAGGAAGCGGATCGCATCGGGATCCAGGTATTGCAGCGTGCCGGTTTCGATCCGCAGGCAATGCCCAATTTTCTGCAACGACTGGCGGATCTCACCCGCTACGCCACCAAACCGCCGGAAATGTTGCTGACGCACCCCTTGCCGGAAAGTCGGCTGGCGGATGCGCGCAACCGTGCCAACCAGATGAAATCGTCCCCGGTACAGTCATCGCCGGATTTCTATTTCGCCCGCATTCGCGCCATGGGAATGTACAGCACGTCTGACAGCCCCTATACCGCGACCTTGCTGGACAACTGGGCTAAAGGCAACGTGCGTGAACAGCAGGCGGCTCAGTACGGCCGCGCGATTCGTGCCTATCAGAACAAAAAATATGACGATGCGCGAACCACGCTTCAGCCGCTGCTGGATAAATCCCCGGATAACCCCTGGTTTCTCGATCTGATGACCGATATCGATCTCGGTCAACAGCGTGCCGCCCAGGCGATCGCCCGCCTGCAGAAAGTGCCGGACGCGCAAGACAGCCCGGTGTTGCAAATCAACCTGGCCAACGCCTATGTGGAAGGACAGCACTCGGCAGACGCCGTAAAACTACTGCGCAAATATACCTACGCCCATCCGGATGACCCGAACGGCTGGGATCTGTTGGCCCAGGCTTCCGCCGCTCAGGGCTCACGCGGTGAAGAACTGGCGGCCAGAGCGGAAAGTCTGGCGCTCGGCGGCAAGCTGGATCAAGCCATCCGCCTGCTGAGCAACGCCAGTTCCCAAAGCAAGCTCGGCAGTATGGATCAAGCGCGCTACGACGCCCGCATCGACCAGTTGCGAGCGCTGCAACAACGCTTCCGTCCTTATGAAAAATCCTGACGCAAGGCAGACCACATGAACAAGCACATCGTCATTTACCACAACCCACGCTGCACCAAAAGCCGGGAAACGCTGGCGCTGCTGAAGCAGCGGGACATCGAGCCCGAGATCATTCTGTATCTGGAAACACCGCCGGACGCGGCGACGCTGGCCGGGCTTATCAAACAGCTAGGGTTTCGCAGCGCGCGCGATTTGATGCGCCAGAAAGAAGATCTGTACCGCGAGCTTAAGTTGGCCGATAACGCGCTAACCGAAACGCAGTTGATCGATGCCATGGTGCAACACCCCAAACTGATCGAACGACCGATCGTCGTTGTCGGCCAACAGGCGCGTATCGGTCGCCCACCGGAAAGCGTGCTGGAAATCCTGTAACGGTGCAGTGCGTTGCAGTAAAAATCCTTATAGACCAAGGATCTCTTTGACGAAGGGAATCGTCAGCTTGCGCTGAGCGGTGATGGAAGCATGGTCGAGCTGATCCAGCGTCGTAAACAGCGTGCGCATCTCCCTGTCGAGGCGTTTGAGCAGAAAGCGGCTTACATCTTCTGGCAGTTCAAACCCTCGCAACCGGGCACGTAATTGCAGCGCTTCGCCTTTTTCCTCATCAGATAACGGCTGCAGACGGTAAATCTGCCCCCAGTCCAGACGCGAGGCCAAATCAGCCAGATGCAGATTAAGCTGGCGTGGTGGTCGGTCGCCGGTGATCAACAGCCGGGTCCGCCCGCTCTCCTGAATTCGGTTATACAGATTGAACATGGACAGTTCCCACTGTTCGTCGCCGGCTATCGACTCGATATTATCGATGCACACCAATGCCAGCTGCTCCATGCCATCCAACACTTCCGGCACAAAATAGGCGCGCTTATCCAGCGGAACGTACCCTACCGCTTCACCAGTACGCGAGCATTCAGCACAAGCGGCATGGAGCAGATGGCTACGGCCGCCGCCCTGACGAGACCAAAAATAGAGATAACTGCCATGCGTCTGATTTAACGCATGATGGATGGCTGCCAGCAAAGACGTGTTTTCACCCGGATAGAAACTGTCGAACGTTTCGTCATCCGGTAGATAGAGTGGCAATGAAAGCTGTGCCGGCGTATTCAGAAGCACCTCAAACCAAACAGGCAGGAAAACTGCGTCAGTCTACCACAGAACGCATCGCCGGTTGAACCCGGCGACCGTACCGTCCGCCGCGCAATGCAGTGGACGGTATCCGCAATGTCAGCGTACTGCACCGTCATTATCCGGCGGGTCAATCACCTCTTCTTCTTTACGGAACAGGCTGATAATGCGAAACAACAGGCTGAGGAACACACCGACGACCGTCGCCAGCGCCATACCTTTCAGTTCAACCACACCTAAGTGAATCTTAGCGCCGCTGACGCCGATAATCAGAATCACCGATGTCAGGATCAGGTTCTGCGCCTTGTTGTAATCCACTTTGGATTCAATCAGAACGCGGATACCAGAAGCACCGATAACGCCGTACAACAGCAAAGACACACCGCCCATCACCGGCACCGGCACTGCCTGAATCGCCGCCGCCAGCTTACCGACGCAGGACAGCAAAATGGCGATAAGGGCCGCGCCGCCGATCACCCAGGTACTGTAAACCTTGGTGATCGCCAGTACGCCGATGTTTTCGCCGTAGGTGGTATTCGGCGTGGAGCCGAAGAAACCGGAAAGGATGGTGGAAATACCGTTGGCAAACAGCGAACGGTGCAGGCCAGGGTCACGCACCAGATCCTTTTTCACAATATTGGCAGTTACCACCAGATGACCAATGTGTTCGGCAATCACCACCAACGCGGCGGGCAGAATGGTCAACATAGCAACCCACTCAAAACGCGGCGTATAAAAGGTCGGCAGTGCAAACCAATGCGCCTGGGCGATCGGCGTCAGATCCACCATACCCATGAAAAACGCGAAAGCGTAACCCACCAGCACACCGATCAAAATCGGGATAATCGCCAGAAAACCGCGAAACAATACCGAGCCCAGCACCGTCACCGCTAGCGTCACCAGCGACACCGTGACGGTTTTGGTATCCATTTCAACGCCGGCAGCCGGCGTCAGGCCGGCCATATTGGCCGCCACCCCAGCCAGTTCCAGCCCGATAACCGCTACAATCGCGCCCATCGCCGCCGGCGGAAAGATCACATTCAGCCAACCGGTTCCCGCCTTATGCACCACCAGTGCCACCAGACAGAACACCAGGCCGCACATGATAAATCCGCCTAACGCCACTTCGTATCCTTGCGGCAACAGCAATAACACCGGGGAGATAAACGCGAAGCTCGAGCCCAGATATGCCGGAATCTTGCCTTTGCAGATGAACAAATAAAGCAGGGTACCGATACCATTGAACAGCAATACTGTAGCCGGGTTCACCTTGAACAGAATCGGCACCAGCACGGTAGCGCCGAACATGGCGAACAAGTGTTGAAAGCTCAGCGGGACGGTCTGCAACAGCGGCAACCGTTCATGTACCCCGATGGCGCGACGAGTCATCTCATTTTCCTCTGTAAGTTTACTGTCTGTGAAATACCGGCGTTCCCGGCAGAAAACCGCGCCGGCCTCGCCGACGCGAAAAAAACCTTCGTCCTTGACCAGACGCCGCCCCGAACGCCAGACAGCCGACCGCCGGAGCAACCACGCCCAATAGACGTCGTTTCCCTGCATTACGATATTGTCTGTACGACTGGACTACGCCGCCGCTGTTCCCGACGGCCGTCGGAGGGAAATCCATTCCAAAAAAAAGCCGACGCTAAGGTCGGCTTAATGGCTTACTTGGTACCAAAGAGCTTATCGCCGGCATCACCCAGACCCGGCATGATGTAACCGTGTTCATTAAGCCCTTTGTCGATGGCTGCGGTATAAAGCTCCACATCCGGATGCGCTTTCTCCAGCGCGGCGATCCCTTCAGGAGCCGCGACCAACACCAGAATCTTGATGCTGCGGCACCCGGCTTTCTTTAACAGATCGATAGTCGCGATCATCGAACCGCCGGTCGCCAACATCGGATCCACCACCAGCGCCATGCGCTCATCAATATTGGAGGCCAGCTTCTGAAAATAGGGAACCGGCTCCAGTGTGGTTTCGTCGCGATACATCCCGACAACACTGATGCGCGCGCTGGGTACGTTCTCCAGCACGCCTTCCATCATACCCAGCCCGGCACGCAGGATCGGCACGACGGTAATTTTTTTGCCTTTGATTTGATCGACTTCTACCGGCCCGCACCAGCCTTCAATCGTCACTTTCTCAGTCGCCAGATCGGCAGTGGCTTCATAAGTCAACAAACTACCCACTTCAGACGCCAGCTCACGAAAACGCTTGGTGCTGATATCATGCTCACGCATCAGGCCCAGTTTATGTTTGACGAGCGGGTGTTTCACCTCGACGATCTTCATCACTTTTCTCCCCTTCGGCATAGGACGGCCAAAAAAATCGCCGGATTATACCGCTTTTTCGTCTTGCGGCTATATGATTGACGCTGATCCAGATCAAGCTATTACAGAAATTCTCCGTTGCCGGCAAAACGCGCAGGCCACGAATACATCACTCGCAAACGTTTGCTTACGCTGATAGAATGTGCGCGCTCGATTTTTTCAACCAATCGTAACCTCCGTGGGGACTCCGCAGTGACCGATAAAACCTCTCTCAGCTATAAAGACGCAGGCGTGGATATTGATGCAGGCAATGCATTGGTAGACCGTATTAAAGGTGTGGTGAAACAGACCCGCCGCCCCGAAGTCATGGGGGGGTTGGGCGGTTTCGGTGCCCTGTGCGCCTTACCGCAGAAATACCGTGAACCGGTACTGGTTTCCGGTACGGACGGTGTCGGCACCAAGCTGCGTCTGGCGATGGATCTACAGCGTCACGATACGATTGGCATCGATCTGGTGGCCATGTGCGTCAACGATCTGGTGGTGCAAGGCGCCGAGCCGCTGTTCTTCCTGGATTACTACGCCACCGGCAAGCTGGATGTGGATACCGCAAGCCGCGTCATCACCGGCATCGCTGAAGGTTGTAAACAGTCCGGCTGCGCGCTGGTCGGCGGCGAAACGGCTGAAATGCCCGGCATGTACCACGGCGAGGATTATGACGTCGCGGGGTTCTGCGTCGGTGTGGTCGAGAAATCGGAAATCATCGACGGCAGTCAAGTGCAGGAAGGCGACGCACTGATCGCGCTGGCCTCCAGCGGCCCACACTCCAATGGTTACTCGTTGGTCCGCAAAATCCTTGAGGTTAGCGGCACCAACCCGGAGCAAACACAATTAGACGGCAAACCACTGGCCGACCACCTGCTGGCTCCGACGAAGATCTACGTCAAATCGATACTGTCTTTGATTGAGAATGTCGATGTGCACGCCATTTCGCACCTGACCGGCGGCGGTTTCTGGGAAAACATTCCGCGCGTACTGCCGCAAGGCATGCAGGCCACTATCGATGAAGCCAGTTGGCAATGGCCGTCGGTATTCCAGTGGTTGCAGCAGGCTGGCAACGTCAGCCGCCACGAAATGTACCGCACGTTTAACTGCGGCGTCGGCATGATCATCGCGCTGCCTGCCGCACAAGCGGAAACCGCCATTGCACATCTCAATCAGAACGGCGAGAGCGCGTGGAAAATCGGTGTGATTAGCTGCACCGACAACGGAGAGACAGTGGTCATCCGGTAATGAAAAATATCGTAGTGTTGATATCAGGTCAGGGAAGCAATCTGCAGGCGTTGCTCGACGCCTGTCAGGATGGCAGGCTCAAAGGGCGTATTGCGGCGGTATTAAGCAACAACCCTGATGCTTACGGCTTGGTTCGGGCGCAAGAAGCAGGGATTCCGGCCCAAGCATTGCTGCCGTCCAACTTCGCCAACCGTGCCGATTTTGACGCTGCGCTGGCGGAAGAAATCGCTCGCCATCACCCTGATGTGGTGGTGCTGGCAGGTTACATGCGTATCCTCAGCGAGGCGTTTGTCCGCCGGTTTTCTGGCAAAATGCTCAACATCCATCCATCCCTGTTGCCGAAATATCCGGGTCTGCATACTCACCGCAAAGCGCTGGAAAACGGCGATAACGAGCACGGCACCTCCGTCCATTTCGTTACCGAAGAGCTGGATGGCGGCCCAGTCATACTGCAAGCCAGGGTGCCTATCTTCCCGGAAGACAGCGAGCAGGATGTACAGGAACGAGTGCAAGCGCAGGAACACAGCATTTACCCGTTGGTGGTGAGCTGGTACCTGAATAGCCGGCTGGCTTTACGTGATAACCGCGCTTGGCTGGACGGTGTTGCGCTTCCCGCCGCCGGTTATGCCGCCGAATAACCGCCAACGTTTACCGCTACCGCCTTAGCCAACCACTAGCGGGAAAATTCAGAACGCCATCCCCTGATTTTCCCGCCCATTTCCGAAACTCAACCGGACAGCCGTTGCACTCGCAACCTGTAATTTCGCTTCGTCATCGTTTTTCTTTGTGATGCCCACGCTGCATGCCGTCGCCATCTGGATAATGACCTTCATCACAAAGGTTACAAAATTGTATGTAAGCGCTTTCAATGCTGTGACGAGACTCACGCAGCAATGCCCTGCCCCCTGACAGAATGGCGTCACCCCCCTCTTCGGGGTGCGGTCAGGACAACCTTTACCTCTGTGGTGAGTATTGATGATAACCATCCGTGATGTCGCGCGTCAGGCAGGCGTATCCATCGCCACCGTGTCCCGCGTGCTTAATAACAGCAACTCAGTGACACCGCAAACGCGCGATCTGGTTCTTCAAACCGTGGAGCGGTTAGGCTATCGGCCAAACGCCAACGCACAAGCACTGGCAACGCAGATCAGTGACACGATCGGCGTGGTGGTGATGGACGTGTCCGATCCGTTTTTCGGCGCCATGGTGAAAGCGGTTGATACCATTGCTCAGCGGTTACAAAAACACGTACTTATCAATAACTCCTACCACCAGGAAGAGAAGGAACGACACGCAATCGAAGTGTTGATCCGCCAACGCTGTAACGCGCTGATCGTCCATGCCAAGGCGCTATCGGACGATGAGCTGAGCATGTTTATGGATCAAGTGCCGGGCATGGTGTTGATCAACCGTAACCTGGCAGGTTATGGCCATCGCTGCGTCTGTCTGGACAACATCAGCGGCGCCATGATGGCGACTCGCATGTTGCTGCAACAGGGGCATAGGCGCATCGGCTATCTTCGCTCCAGCCATCCGATCGAAGACGTCATACTGCGACAGACCGGCTGGAAACAGGCCATGATGGAACAAGGTATGACCCCGGCGGATGAGTGGATTGCAAACGGAGAGCCCGACCTGCAAGGCGGAGAGGCGGCGATGGTGGAATTGCTGGGCCGTAACCAGCAGCTCAGCGCCGTATTTGCCTACAATGACAGTATGGCGGCAGGCGCGCTGACGGCGTTGAAAGATAACGGAATTGAAGTACCGACACAGTTCTCCGTCATTGGGTTCGATGACATTCCCATTTCACGCTATACCGATCCGCGGCTGACCACCATCCGCTACCCAATTGTCTCCATGGCGAAAATCGCGACAGAACTGGCGCTGAAAGGTGCTGCCGGGCAACTCGATCCATTGGCCCGCCATTGCTTTATGCCGACATTGGTTCGACGCCACTCGGTAGCGGCCTGCCAAAATGTGGGGCCAGTCACTGATTCAGCAACATCCATGATGTAACCGCTTTCAATCTGTGAGTAAATTCACAGTTAATTAACATTGCAATCCCTATGATGGGCACATCCTGCGGAGCAGATTTCGGGGAATGCGGTACCGGACAGTTCTGCGAAAACGTTCACACTAACCGTCAGGGAAGCGTTACTGAACAGGGAATCAGGTTTTATCTTAGGCAATGCCTGAAAACCGGTCGGCTTAAGCGCAACGTTTTCATCTTAGTGCGTTCTGGCCGATGCTTACTTAACCGATAGTCAACCCATTCCGGTGCTGACGGAACGGCGCGACAAAAAACTACCCTGCATAAACCCGGAGATATCATGAATAAGAAGGTGTTAACTCTCGCAACGCTGGTCGCCAGCATGATGTTCGGTTCAATGGCCCATGCTGCGGATACCCGTATCGGCGTTACCATCTACAAATACGACGATAATTTCATGTCGATGGTGCGTAAAGATATTGAAAAAGAAGCCAAAGCCTTAGGTGGCGTCGAACTGCTGATGAATGACTCGCAGAACGACCAGTCCAAACAAAACGATCAGGTCGATGTCTTGCTGGCCAAAGGCGTGAAAGCACTGGCTATCAACCTGGTTGACCCGGCTGCCGCGGCCATTGTGGTACAGAAGGCGAAAGCGGCCGATGTACCGGTGGTGTTCTTCAACAAAGAACCGAACGCAAAAGTGCTGGCCAGCTATGACAAAGCCTACTATGTCGGTACTGATTCCAAAGAATCCGGCATTATTCAGGGTCAGTTGATCGCCAAACACTGGAAAGCCAACCCATCTTGGGATCTGAACAAAGACGGCGTTATCCAGTACGCTCTGCTTAAAGGCGAACCGGGCCATCCGGATGCCGAAGCCCGTACCAAATACGTGGTGGATACCCTGACCAAAGACGGTATCAAAGTCCAGCAGTTGCAGATGGATACCGCCATGTGGGATACCGCTATGGCGAAAGACAAGGTTGACGCCTGGATGTCTGGCCCTAACGCCGACAAGATTGAAGTGTTGATTGCCAACAACGACGCCATGGCAATGGGTGCTGTCGAAGCACTGAAAGCGCATAACAAGAGCAGCATTCCGGTATTCGGCGTTGACGCGCTGCCGGAAGCCCTGTCGCTGGTCAAATCCGGCGCACTGGCTGGTACCGTGCTGAATGACGCCGACAACCAAGCCAAAGCCACTATCGATCTGGCGAAAAACCTGGCGCTGGGCAAACCGGCCGCTGAAGGCACCAACTTCAAAATTGAAAATAAAGTAGTGCGCGTACCTTACGTGCCGGTTGATAAAGACAACCTGGCGCAATTCACGAAGTAATCTCGTCGGGGCGCGGCAACCGCTGCGCCCGTCACTGTTTGAACGACCGGTTTTTTCAGCCAGACAGTCATGTTCGGTCTGGCAACGTTTCAGCCAGGTAATTATTTCGACCAGGTAAAATATGACCAGTGATACTCTAACCACTCAGCGCGAATTCCTGCTGGAGATGACCAATATCAGTAAGTCGTTTCCCGGTGTAAAGGCATTGGATAATGTCAACCTGAAGGTGCGCCCCCACTCGATCCATGCCCTGATGGGAGAAAACGGCGCAGGTAAATCGACGCTACTGAAATGTCTGTTCGGCATTTATCAGAAAGATACAGGCAGCATTCAATTCCAGGGGCAGGAAATCGATTTCAAAAGCGCGAAAGAAGCGCTGGAGAACGGCGTATCCATGGTGCATCAGGAATTGAACCTGGTTTTGCAACGCTCAGTCATGGATAACATGTGGCTCGGCCGTTATCCCAAAAAAGGGTTGTTCGTCGATCAGGAAAAAATGTATCGCGACACCAAAGCCATTTTCGATGAACTGGATATCGATATCGATCCGCGCGACAAAGTGGCTTCGCTGTCCGTGTCGCAGATGCAGATGATCGAGATCGCCAAAGCATTCTCCTACAATGCCAAAATCGTCATCATGGACGAGCCCACCTCGTCACTGACGGAAAAAGAGGTGAACCATCTGTTCACTATCATCCGTAAGCTGAAAGACCGGGGCTGCGGCATTGTCTATATCTCCCACAAAATGGAAGAGATCTTCCAGTTGTGCGATGAAATTACCGTCCTGCGTGATGGTCAGTGGGTCGCGACGCAGCCGCTCGAAGGCCTGAATATGGACCAGATCATCGCCATGATGGTGGGCCGCTCGCTGACCCAGCGCTTCCCGGAGAAAACCAACACCCCCGGTGACGTGATGCTGGAAGTGCGCGGTTTGACCTCAATGCGTCAACCGTCTATCCGCGATGTGTCGTTTGATCTGCGCCAGGGCGAGATTTTGGGGATTGCCGGTCTGGTCGGCGCCAAACGTACCGACATCGTCGAAACCCTGTTCGGTATCCGCGAAAAACTCAGCGGCACCATCACGCTGCGCGGCAAGCAAGTCAACAACCATTCCGCCAATGAGGCCATCAACAACGGTTTCGCATTGGTGACGGAAGAACGGCGTTCCACCGGGATTTATGCCTATCTGGATGTCGGCTTTAATTCGCTGATTTCCAACATCAACAAATATAAAAACAGCATTGGGCTGTTGGATAACTCCCGCATGAAAAGCGACGTGCAGTGGGTTATCGATTCCATGCGGGTAAAAACTCCAGGCCACCATACGCCTATCGGTTCACTCTCCGGCGGCAACCAACAAAAAGTCATCATCGGGCGTTGGCTGCTGACCCAACCGGAGATCCTGATGCTCGACGAACCGACCCGCGGCATTGACGTGGGTGCGAAATTCGAGATTTATCAGCTGATTTCCGAACTGGCTCGTAAGGGCAAAGGCATCATCATCATCTCTTCCGAAATGCCGGAACTGCTTGGCATTACCGATCGAATACTGGTGATGAGCAACGGCCTGGTGTCAGGCATTGTCGAAACCAAGAACACCACGCAGAACGAAATTCTCCGTTTAGCGTCGTTACACCTTTAATGATGCAAGGGCTGTTACCATGAAAGCTACAACTAAAAAAAGTGCGCTCACCTGGCTGAAAGACAGCGGCATTTATGCTGTGCTGCTGGTATTGCTGGTGATTATTATTATCCAGGATCCCACCTTCCTTAGTCTCACTAACCTGAGTAACATCCTGACGCAGTCTTCGGTGCGTGTGATTATCGCACTCGGCGTAGCCGGGCTTATCGTCACGCAAGGCACCGACCTGTCGGCGGGGCGCCAGGTCGGTCTCGCTGCGGTAGTTGCCGCCACGCTGTTACAAGCGATGGATAACACCAACAAGGTGTTCCCACACTTGGAAACCATGCCGATCCCGCTGGTTATTCTGATCGTTTGTGCTATCGGTGCAGTGATTGGTTTGGTCAACGGTCTTATCATCGCCTACCTGAAAGTGACGCCGTTCATCACCACATTGGGTACGATGATCATCGTTTACGGTATCAACTCACTGTATTACGACATCGTGGGCGCTTCCCCGATCGCCGGCTTTGACGACCGTTTCTCCACCTTCACACAGGGCTTTGTACGCTTCGGCGATTTCAAACTGTCCTACATCACGTTCTATGCAGCGATTGCATCACTGTTCGTGTGGATTTTGTGGAATAAAACCCGTTTTGGTAAAAACATCTTCGCTATCGGCGGTAATCCGGAAGCCGCCAAAGTGTCTGGTGTGAACGTGTCGCTGAACCTGATTTGGGTATACATGCTGTCCGGCGTGTTCTATGCCTTCGGCGGTATGCTGGAAGCAGGCCGTATCGGTAGCGCCACCAACAACCTGGGCTTTATGTACGAACTTGACGCCATCGCCGCGTGCGTGGTCGGTGGCGTGTCTTTTGCAGGTGGTGTGGGTACGGTTGCCGGTGTCGTAACTGGGGTTATCATCTTCACCCTCATCAACTACGGTCTGACTTACATCGGCGTCAGCCCTTACTGGCAGTACATTATCAAAGGCGGCATCATCATTTTCGCCGTTGCCCTGGATTCCCTGAAGTACGCCCGTAAAAAATAACGCCCTACCCGGCTTATATCTATCCGCAAGAGCCGAGGCTCACTGGGCTACAGGGATAACATCCCTGTAGCCTGCGTACCAAGTCCCGGCGTTTGCCTCCCGCCTTGTCAGCATCCACTCCTCCACAGAACCCCACCAGGCGCGTAGCAGCGGGAACACGTCCAACAGCCAGAAATGACCATGCCGGTCACAGCATGACCGCCGTTTGACATTCCTCTGCCCCCGCTGCCAGTAGATTGACTGGCTTTAATTATTTACTAAAACCCATTTATCAAATTGAAAAAGAACATTTTTATTTTTCACCCTTCGTAATAACGCCACGCAAACATTGCAAATAGAAATAATTATTATTATTTTTCCCCGCGTAATTTTTACGAGAAATTATTATGCGCGTCATCATTACCTTTTTTACCTTGTTGTTTTTTAGTGCACTGACCCACGCCAAAATCGTCACGGATATGCAGGGCCGTCAGGTCGTTATTCCGGATAACCCGCAGCGCATCATTCTGGGCGAAAGCCGCATGCTGTATACACTGGCGCTGCTGGAGCCCGGTAATCCGGCGCAACGCATCGTGGGATGGCCCGGCGATCTGGCGCGCTACGATGCGCAAAGCTGGGGTCGTTACATCGCCAAATATCCCGACATCGCCCACATCCCGCAATTGGGAAACGGCAATCTGAACACCGTTAATGCAGAAACGTTACTGCCGCTGAAACCGGATCTGGTGATCCTGCCGCGATTGGCGAAAGGCTCCGACAATGAACAAGGTATTCAGCAGGCGCTGACCCAAGCAGGTATTCCGTTTATCTATGTCGACCTGCGCATTGATCTGCTGAAAAACACCGTCCCCAGCCTGAAACTGCTGGGCGAAGCCCTCAATAGACAGGCGCGCGCCGACGCTTTTATCCAGTTCTACCAGCAACATATGGATGCCGTGCACCAGCGGCTTAGCCAACATACGGGGCGCAAGACTACGGTGATGCTGCATCTGCACCTTGGCCGCCGGGACACCTGCTGCACCACCGCGGTCAACGGTAATCTGGGCGAACTACTGGCTTTCGCCGGCGGCGACAACATTGCAGCAGGTTCGGTGCACGGTGTTTATGGTGAACTGAGCCCCGAACAAGCGCTGGCCGCCCATCCGGACGTCTACATCGCCACCGGCATGGCCGGGCCGGAGGGCAAACGCTTGTCGGATCTGATGCTCGGCCCGGATGTTTCACTCCAGCAGGCACAGAACAGCTTTTCCACGCTGCTTCGTCAGGAACCGCTGCTGTCGCACCTTTCCGCCGTCAATACCGGCCGTGCCTGGAGCATGTGGCACAACTTCTATCTCAGCCCTTATCACGTGGTGATGGTGGAGATGTTCGCCAAAGCGCTCTACCCGGAGTTATTCCGCGATCTGGATCCGCAACTCACTCTGCAACAGATTTATCAGCAATTTTTATCCATTGATTTTTCAGGGACCTATTGGAGTCAACTCACACATGAACAATAACCTCTGGCGTAAAGGCTGGCCGCTGCTGGCGCTGCTGCCGTTCGGCCCGCACGCAGCAACCGCCACGGAACAAACCGCAGCCGCCACGGCCAAAGCAGATAAAAAACAGGAGGATACACTGGTCGTTAGCGCCAGTACGCCGGCCGTCGGCAGCCAAGACAACACCGGCTACCAGCCCCACGCCACCACTACCGGAACTCGCACCAACAGCCGTCTGCTGGATGTACCGCAGGCGGTCAATGTGGTGCAGGAACAAGTGCTGGACGATCAGGCGGCCAGAAGCCTCGACGAAGCCTTGTACAACGTCAGCGGCATCACGCAGGCCAATACTCTAGGCGGTACGCAGGACGCCGTGATGAAACGCGGCTTCGGCGATAACCGGGACGGCTCCATTCTGCGCGACGGCATCCGCTCCATTCAGGCACGCAACGTCACACCCACGACCGAACGGGTAGAGGTACTGAAAGGCCCGGCATCAATGCTTTACGGCTGGGGAGAACCCGGCGGCATGATCAATATCATCAGCAAAAAACCGGAACTGGTGCAGAAGACGCACCTCGAAGGCTGGAACAGCAGTTACAACGGCGGCGGCGGGCAATTGGACATCACCGGGCCGCTGGGTACCTCCGGGCTCGCCTACCGCATGATCGTCGACCACGACGAAACCGACTACTGGCGCAACTTCGGTCGAAACCGCCAAACCACCGTCGCGCCATCATTGATGTGGTACGGCGATAACACCACGGTGCGCGTCGCCTGGGAACACATGGAATACCTGACGCCGTTCGACCGCGGCACCGTCATCGACAGCCGCACCGGCAAACCGGTCAATACGCCGCGCGAACGCCGTTTTGACGAAACCTACAACGCCACCCGTGGCGATCAGGACACCCTGACTTTCCAGCTCGATCATTCACTCAACGACCGCTGGAAAACCGGGCTTAATTACACCTATAGCCGCAATACCTACAACGACAATCAGGCCCGCGCCACCGCCTTTAACGCTAATACCGGCATTCTGACCCGTCAGGCCGATGCCACCGCCGACGCGCGCAGCCAGTCGCAAAGCGTACAGATGACGCTGAACGGCGATATTGACTGGGGCCGCATCAACCACCAGCTGCTGCTGGGCGTCGATCACGAGGCGGATCGCACCTACCGCGGTGATATGTTGCGCAGCACCCGGCGCTACAGCTTCGATGTCTATAATCCGGTTTACGGCTTGCAGCCAGCCTCCACCACGATCAGCGCGGCGGACAGCGACCAGCGTGAAAACGTCGACAGCACCGGCGTCTTCGTTCAGGACGCCGTTCGCTTGAACGAACACTGGCTGCTGCTGGGCGGCCTGCGTTATGACCATTTCGACGTCATGGCAGGCAAAGGACGCCCCTTCAACATCAATACCGACAGCGCCGACAGCCGTTTAATTCCGCGTGCCGGCGTGGTCTACAACCTGACGCAGAGTTTGTCGCTTTACAGCAGCTACAGCGAATCCTTCAAACCCAATGTCTCCATTGCCAGCCAGATCGGCGCCATGGCGCCGGAGGTCGGCCGGTCGTATGAAGTCGGCGCCAAGCTGGATCTGCCAAACCGCGTCACCGCCAACCTGGCATTGTTCGACATTCAAAAACGCAACGTGATGGTCAGCGAACTGATCGCCGGCGAAACCGTGACCCGTACGGCGGGGAAAGTGCGCTCCCAGGGCATTGAACTGGATATGTCCGGCAAACTAACCAACAGCCTGAGTGTCATTGGTTCCTACGCCTTCACCGATGCGCGCGTCACATCCGATCCGGACAATCAGGGCAACGAAATGGCTAACGTGGCACGCCACACTGCATCGCTCTTCCTGACCAACGACTTCGGCGCGCCCGGCCTGCATGCCGGCGACAATCTTCGGGCGGGCGTGGGCGCACGCTATGTTGGCCGTCGTCCCGGCGATGCCGCCAACAGTTTTTACCTTGACGACTATACCGTAGCCGATGCTTTCGTCGCCTATAGCCTGCCGCTCAACGGTTACAAGGTAAAATGGCAGCTCAACGTCAAAAACCTGTTCGATAAGACCTACTACCCGTCGAGCGGCAACAACCTGCGTGTCGCCATCGGCGATCCGCGGGAAGTGGTGCTGCGCGCCAGCGTCGACTTCTGATCACCAAAACCGCGCAGCCTGCCTCTGGGCTGCGCGTCCTTCATTTCCTTATGACGATCGTATCCGCTAATCACACCGCAGCGGAAAATCCGGAATCGACATCAAGGCCATTCATGTGTCGACAAGTCAGGCGTTGTACTGGCGGAACAGCGCCCTACCGCGCAGCAGGCGCAACCCCAGCCAGCCACCGCATAGCGACAACAGCAGCGCCGACAACGGCGGCAAACCTACCCACAGCCATCCGTTAGGCTGCCAGGGGAAATCAAATACCCGGCGCTGCAACAGCCACAACGCTACCTCCGCGCCGATCGCCGCCGCCACGCCGGCCGCCAGCCCCAGCACCGCGAACTCCCACCACAGGGTGCCGCGCAACAAACGCTGACTGGCGCCCAACGTGCGGTACACCATCAGTTCTTGGCGACGTTGCCGCATGCCCACCTGAATCTGCGCCAGCAGCAGCAGCGCGCCGCAGACGATCACCAGAATAACCATCACTTCCAGCGCCAGACCGACCTGCTGCAACACCTGACCAATCTGTTTCAGGATGGCGCCGACGTCCAACACCGTCAGTGTCGGAAACTGGCGATTCAATTGGGCTATCAAATTATCGCCGCCGTCGTGGCGAAAGCTGGTCAGGAAGGATTGCGGCTGAGCGGCCAGATCGCCCGGGGGAAAGATGAAAAAGAAGTTAGGTCGCAGGCTCTCCCAGTCCACCTGTCTAAGGCTGGAAACCCGCGCGCTGAACGGCTGGGTATCGCCGGTAAACGTCAAGGTATCGCCGATATTCACCCCCAGCCGCTTGGCCACGCCCTGTTCGATAGACACTTCGCCAGGTTTAGGCGGCCAGGTGCCGGCCAGCAGCGGATTATGCGCCGGCAGCGCCGCCAGCCAGGTCAGGTTCAGCTCACGATTGACCGTTTCACCGCCGGGATCGTTTTCCCGAACCACCTCCGTGGATTTCCGACCGTTAATTTCAGTCAGCCGCGTGCGAATAATCGGGTAGAAAGTTTGCGGCGCGACCTGGTGTTCGGCCAAAAATGCCTGTACCGGCGCCACCTGTTCCGCCGCGATATTCAAGACGAAATAGTTGGGGCTGCCCGGCGGCAATTGCTGCTGCCAGCGCTCCATCAGATCACCCCGCAACAGCAGCAACAGCGCCAGCAGCATGAACGACAACGAAAAAGCGGCCAGTTGCCCCAGCGTCTCCCAGGGCTGGCGCAGCAGGCGATTGACAGCCAGCCGTAACGCCAGCCGCTTGAGCGTCAACCGCCGCAACAGCAGCAGGCCGCCCCAGCCAATCGCCGCCAGCAGCGCAGATACCGCCAGCACGCCCCCCAATAATGACCACAACAGCGCGCCGCCGCCGGAGATCGCCGCCAGCAACGCAATCACCACCCCGACCGCCGTCGGTAGGTAATAACGCAACGGCCAGACCTGCGCCGTCACATCCTGGCGTAACACCCGCAGCGGCTGCGTCGCCAGTAGCAAACGATACGGCCGCCAGCCGACCAGCAGGGAAATCAGCACCAGCGACCCCAGCGCCCATCCCCACGGCCACAGCCCTGCGGCAGGCAGGGCCGCAGGCAACACAGGCGCCAGCAACGTCATCAATATCGCTTCACCCACCATCCCCAACACACTGCCGCACACCCCGGAAAACAGCAGCAGCGACAGCCACTGGCCGACGATCAGTTTGCGCAGCGCCTGCCGGCCGGCGCCCAGCGTTTTGAGAATAGCCACCAGATCGTAGCGACTACGGCAATAATGCCCCATCGCCACGGCGACCGCCGCCACCGACAACAACAGCGTCAGCAAGGCCGACAGCAGCAGAAACTGTTGGGCCCGTTGCAGGGTTTTCCCCAGCGCATTTTGCGAATCCTCCACGCCATACCAGCGCTGATCCGGTTTCAACTGCGGCGTGACGATATCGCCGAAACGGGCAATCTGCCGGGCGTCGCCGGCGAACATATAGCGCCAGGTGATACGTCCGCCGGGTTGCACCGCGCCGGTTTTTTCCACATCCGCCATGCTGATCAGCACACGCGGCGCAGTATCGAACGGATTAAACCCGGCGTCAGGCTCCTGCACCAGCTCGCCGGCAATACGCAGCGTGGTATCACCCACGTCCAGCTTGTCGCCGACGTTCAGATTCAGCAGCGCTAGCAGGCGCGGCGCCACCAGCGCGTTACCGGCGGATGCCCGCAGCCCGGCGGGCCGGGTCTGTAATTCGCCGTACAGGGGATAACGATCGTCGGCGGCTTTCACCTGCGCCAGTTGCGCATTGTCGCCGGCATACGTCATGGTCATGAACGACACTTGCCGGCTGACCGCCAGTCCCTGCTGCCCAGCTTGTTGCAACCACGATTCATCCACCGGCCGGGCGGCGCGTAACACCCGGTCGCCCGCCAGAAAATCCCGGCTCTGCTGGCTGAGGCCCTTGTCCATCCGATCGCTGAGCGTCCCCAATGCCAGAACGCACGCTACCGATAGCGTCAGCGCCACCCAGACGATCAACAACGACGGCGATCGCCATTCCCGCCAGAACCAACGCCAAATCATGCATCCTCCCATAACTGGCCGTCCCGCAGCCGCAACCGACGCTCGCAACGCAGCGCCAGACGTTCGTCATGAGTCACCAGAATCAAGGTGGTGGCGAAATCGCGATTCAGGGAAAACAGCAGATCGGCGATGCGATCGCCGGTATGACGATCCAGATTGCCGGTCGGCTCGTCGGCGAACAGCAAACGAGGGCGACCGCTGAAGGCGCGCGCCAGCGCAACCCGCTGCTGCTCGCCGCCGGAAAGCTGCGCAGGCAGATGCGTCAGCCGTTCCCCCAGACCCAGTTGTTGCAACAGTTGTTCCGCCTGTTGCCGGCTCTGTGTGTCGCTTTCACCACGCAGCAACGCGGGCAATTGCACATTCTCCAGCGCCGTCAGCGTCGGCACCAACATGAATGATTGAAAAACAAACCCCACGTCCCGCGCCCGCAACGCCGCGCGGCCTTCCTCATCCAGCCGATCCAGCCGTTGCCCCAACAGCGAAACCTCGCCGCCGCTGCCATCATCCAGGCCGGCCAAAATGCCCAGTAGCGTGGACTTACCGGAACCGGACTCGCCCACCAGCGCAATGGTCTGAGCAGGTTTGACAACCAGCTCAACTCCGGTAAGGATGGAGAGCTGATGTTCCCCTTGACCAACGTGCTTATTAAGATGATGAACTTCAAGAATGTTTTCCGCTGGCATCTCGTTGTCTCTCTGTTTCTGTGCCTGTTCAGTTTACGTGCGCTGGCGACGGACACCCTGCTGGTGCTGGGCGACAGCCTGAGCGCGGGATACCGGATGGCGGGCAATCAGGCGTGGCCGGTATTGCTCAACGATCGCTGGCGCGCCCATACGCCGGATATTCAGGTGGTCAACGCCAGCATCAGCGGCGATACCGCCGCCCAAGGACTGGCTCGACTGCCCGCACTGTTGAACCAGCATCAACCGCGCTGGGTGCTGATCGAACTTGGCGGCAACGACGGGCTGCGAGGCTTTCCCCCGCAAAACCTGGAGCGGGATCTCAGCAACATCATCGCGCGGATCAAAATAGCCAACGCCGAACCGCTACTGATGCAAATCCGCTTGCCAAGCAACTATGGTCGACGTTATACCGAAACGTTCAGCGCCGTTTATCCGCGCCTGGCCCAACAATTTTCGATTCCTCTGCTGCCGTTTTTCATGGAGCAGGTCTATCTGAAGCCGGAATGGATGCAGGATGACGGGATCCACCCAACACGCGATGCCCAGCCGTTCATCGCCGATTGGATGGCCAGACAGCTTGAACCGTTAGTTAACCACGACTCTTGATATTTAGAGCTTTTTAGTTAGGTAAAGTTATGCAAAAAGCGGTTTTGATTACCGGCTGCTCCAGCGGCATAGGACTGATTGCCGCCCAGTATCTGCAACAACGCGGCTATCGCGTGTTGGCGGCCTGCCGCCGCCCCGAGGATGTGGCGCGCATGAATACACTGGGTTTTGAAGGGATCGATCTGGATTTAGATAACAGCGCCAGCGTCAAGCAGGCGGCTGCTGCCGTGATCGCCCTGACAGGCAACCGGCTGTACGGATTGTTTAATAACGCCGGCTATGGCCTGTACGGCCCGCTGAGCACCATCACCCGGCGGCAACTGGAACAACAGTTTTCCAGTAATCTGTTCGGCACGCACCAACTGACCCAACTACTGCTGCCAGCCATGCTGCCGCATGGCGAAGGCCGCATTATCCAGACCAGTTCCGTGATGGGATTGATCTCCACGCCCGGCCGTGGCGCCTACGCGGCCAGTAAATATGCGCTGGAAGCCTGGTCCGACGCACTACGGATGGAACTGCACGGCAGCGGCATCCGCGTTTCCTTGATTGAACCCGGCCCGCTGACCACCCGGTTTACCGACAACGTCAGCCAGACCCGCCAGGAAAAACCGGTGACTAACCCCGGTATCGCCCGGCGCTTTACCCTGCCGCCGGAAGCCGTGCTGCCCAAGTTGCTGCACGCACTGGAAAGCCCACGGCCGCACCTGCGCTACCCTGTCACCGTGGTCGCCCACGCCATGAGCGTACTGCGCCGGGTACTGCCCGGCTGCGCGCTGGATTACCTGTTGCGGACAAAATCCTAAAAAGGCTTGAACCGGAGCGTTTCTGCCCCCATTACACCTGAAAATGGTGAAGAGAGAACAACATGCTAGAACAACACGCCAACGTGATTGATATCAATGAAACTAACCTGCATCAGGTGCTGGAACAGTCCATGAGCGCCCCGATCATGTTCTACTTCTGGTCTGATCGCAGTGCCCACTGCCAGCAGTTGGGGCCGATGCTGGACAAACTGGCTGCGGAATATGCAGGTCAGTTCGTTCTGGCCAAAGTGAACTGCGACATCGAGCAGCGCGTGGCGGCACAATTTGGTTTACGCGCCATCCCCACCGTTTACCTGTTCAAGGATGGGCAACCGGTCGACGGTTTCCAGGGGCCGCAGCCGGAAGAGGTCATCCGCGATCTGTTGCAACAGGTTTTACCGAAACCTGAAGACGTGAAACTGGCGGAGGCACAACAGCATATTCAGGAAAATCAACTACCGGAAGCCTTGACGTTGCTGAAAGACGCCTGGGCCCTGGCGCCTAAGCGCAGCGACATCGCGCTGCTGCTGGCGGAAGTGCAAATCCAGCTCAACCGGGCGGATGACGCCGAGGCCGTGCTGGCCGCCATCCCATTACAGGATCAGGACACCCGCTACCACGGGCTGGTCGCGCAGATCGAATTGATGCGTCAGGCTGCCGATACTCCGGAAATTCAACAGTTGCAGCAACGATTGGACGCCGATCCGCAAAATGCCGACCTGGTAGTGCAGCTCGGTCTGCAATTGCATCAGGTAGGCAGAAACGAAGAAGCGCTGGAATTACTGATGGGGCTGTTGAAAAAAGACCTGAGCGCCGCCGACGGCGCAGTACGCAAAACACTGATGGATATCATGGCCGCACTCGGCACCGGTGATGCGCTGGCAGCCCGCTATCGCCGCCAATTGTACTCTCTGCTGTATTGAGCCTTAATCCTCTGCACGAGCCCGGCATCCACCGGGCTCGAGTCTAATGGTGCCCCGACTACAGTGTTTCCACCACAGTGATCCACCCGTGACCGCCATACGGCGACCAACCATTCAGCCAGCGCCGCAGCATGTTCATCGCCAGCATCGATACCATATCCTGATAGGTTTTCCGGTGATAACGCCGGGTATTGAAATGCACTGTCTGGGCGAAAGCTCCGTCCGGGGTATGCAGTACGATCGACACTGTATCGTCCTGCCAGCCGCCGACATAGAGCGCCAGCGCCGCACCCTGCTTTTCCGCCAGATGACGACTTTCCGCCGCCAGCAACGACAGCGCCACCGCTGACTGCTGCGCCAGCAGTTCGCCGCCCACCAGCGGCGTATCCGCATCACGCAACTGCCAGTTCAGCAGCCCGGCGGTAAAATCCTCCGCCACCGCCAATTGCAACCCACGCTCTCTTAGACGGCGGGCCAGATGCCCCGGTAGCCCTTCCGTTCCCTCAAAGATCGCATTTTCGCCGGCAACCTCCCGCACCCGTTGCCACAGCGCTTCCATTTCCGGTAGGCGCGCCGCCGGGCCGGTAAGTTTCAACTCGATGATCGGCATGGAGGAGCGATACCCCAGCACCACATCTGGCGGCAATGGCAAGCCGTCCAGCTCGTTAGCCAGATCGCTTTCAGAACGGCCGAAGGTGGTCAAACGCAGGCAACGCGGCGCGTCGGCGACGGCAAAGCGCTGACGCAGACGCGGCACTATCTGCTGCTCCACCATTACCTTGAATTCGGAAGGCACGCCGGGGGTAAAAAACATCAGGCAGCGGTTCAATTGTATGGCGAAACCGCAGGCGGTGCCGACCGGGTTATCCACCAGCTCGGCGCTGGCGGGCAGCTGCGCCTGCTTACGGTTGCTGGGCGCCATCACCCGCCCACGCTCGGTGAAAAACGCCTCCATACGCGCTATCCAGGCGGCGTGCTCCACCAGTTCCTCACCGGCTGCCGTCGCGGCGGCCAACGAGCTCAGATCGTCGCTGGTCGGCCCCAGCCCGCCGTTAACGATCAGCACATCGGCAATCTGGCTGCGCTGCGTCAGCGCGGAGACCAGCGCGTCAAGGTTATCCCCGACCGTCATACGGCTCGCCATCGGCAATCCCTGCTCAAACAAATAATCCGCCAGCCAGGCGGCATTGGTATCCACAATTTGCCCATGCAGCACTTCATCGCCGGTACACAACATTTCAACCCTAAGCATCCGCGTCACTCCCCTGATGGTTTTCCCCCACTTTAAAAACTCGTTGTGACAAACACAACGATTGCTTATGGCTGGACGAAGACGTAACGGCAAGAACGACAAGGGGAAACCACCAGGCAGGCGAAAGACACAAAAAAACATAGCGAAGCCGCAATCTCCGGCCACGAATGGCGCTCACGCCGCCGCTCACAATGTGCCGATACGGCGTAAGACGCCTCATAGTCCTGATGGTGTCTACGACGAGGGGTTTTCTATAACCACATGATTTTACAGGAAGGATACTAGCAGCACACGGCAAAGCGGAAGGCGCGACGGACGATTACCCGCCCATCCGCGCCGCACGATAACATCAGAAGTTCAGGCCCAGACCAACATAGGCGGTATCCGCCACTTTGTTGTCATTCTCGCTCTTGCCGGACGCCATATTAATGTAACGATAGCCGACATCCAGGGATAACGGACGGAACGGCTGCCACCGCACGCCGCCGCGCGCTTCGACATAGTGATCGACATGGCTGGAGAATGCGTCCGGCGCGTAATAGCCTTCGCCAAACAGCGAGATGTCGTTGCCGACCGGTACCTGTAAGCCGCCGCCCAGCGCTACGCCGTAACCATCGTCAAACTTGTTCTGGTTCAGGTATAACCCCTTGGCGCCGACCTTCAGCGAGGCATTACTCAGGGCGAAGGTGTAATCCAGACCCGCGCTATACACGTCGTTGCTGTGTTTTTCGTCATGACCCCAACCCGCATTGGCGGACAACCCCGGGATCCCAAGCCCCATATTGGCGTTGGCGCCGACATAGTCACGTCCGGTCTCACCAGAAATACTCACCGCATGCGCAGAAACCGTCGCCAACATCAGACTACCCGCACCGGCCATAACCCACTTTTTCATCATCACTATCCTTCAAGGCAAGAATACAATAGTCATCTAACCATCTATGCTAACACGAATTTTAGCCTAATCATTTCTGTAAAACAGGATAAATAACCACGCTATCCCCTCAATAATTCGCGAAATAGGAAGGCGCAAGCGAGTGAATTCCGGTGGGTTGACTGCGGAAAGAGAACCGGGTGAACGCCAAATTGGCGTAAACCGATTTGAACGCCGCAGGCTGCGGCCCCGAAGGGACGAAGCCCATGGAATGGGCCGAGTAACACGGCCAATGCTCCTGCAACGAGAAGCCTGACGGATAGATGAGTCTGATGCGACAACGGTTAACGCGACGGTGAACCATGGCCAGCCACACCGGGCGCATCATTGTGCACGCGATTGTTGCGCCACCCAATTTGCGAGCTGCTGACGGGAAATTTTGATACCGCCGTTTTTCAACGCATCAGGCAATAGGAAATAAGCCACCGGGCGCTGGAACCCTGCCAGTTGCGGCGCAGCCCAGTCTCGCAGCGCATCGAACGACAAGGAAGAGGCGAACTCCACCACCGCGACCGGACGATGCCCAAACTCCGCATCCGCCACCGGCACCACACAGGCATAGCTGACATCCGGATGTCGCAACAGCACCGCCTCCACGTCCTCCGGCTGAACGCCTTCCCCGCCACTGAAAAACTGGTTATCCAATCGCCCTAGCACTCGCCATTCGCGGCCGTCCCACTGCCCGCGATCGCGAGTATGAAACCACCCCAGCTCATCGGTCAGCGGCTGCAACCGGCCGTTGCGCCAGTAACCGGACGCCATACTCGCGCCACGCAACAGAATTTCGTCATGTTCCAGACGAATCTCCCGCTCGGCCAGCGGCAGGCCGACGCCCGGCTTGCCGTCGGCGCGCTTGGCACAAACGGTGGACGCCAGCTCCGTCAAACCATAGCCGCACCAACACCGGATACCGCGCGTTTCCGCCTGTTCGGCCAGGCTGGGCGCGATCATAGCGCCGCCCAGCAACACGGCCCGCAAGCTCGCCGGCACGGCGTCCTGCGACAGTAAACGCCAGAGTTGCGTCGGCACCAACGACGCATGGGTACAGTCATTCAGCGCGTCTTCCAGCGGCATGTCCGGCTTCACCACCAGCGTGGCGCCCGCCGCCAGCCAACGCCAGACGATCCCCTGCCCGGAGACATGAAACAGCGGCAGTGACAACAGCCAGCGATCGCCTGAGGAAAACGCCATCAACTGCAGTACGCCCTCCGCGCTGGCCAGATGCGCCGCAGCGGTGTGCACCGCTGCTTTCGGCATACCGCTGGAGCCGGAGGTCAGCGTCATGGTCGCTAAACGCGACGCCTGCCACGCCAGGCGCGGCATGTGCGCGTCGACAATCGCGTCTACCGGCAATAGCGAGCGGATGCCGGCCGGCCATGAATGCGGACTGAAACAGATCCCGGCATCAATATTCAGCGTAGGTAACAGGGTTTCGACCAATGCGTCCGGGAGTTGGGGATTGAGCGGCAACAGGCGCGCGCCGCACTGCAACAACGCCAGATAACACAACAGCATGTCCGTACTGTTACGGCCCCGCAACGCGATACCCATCCCCGGCTCGACGCCCTGACGCACAAATCCGGCGGCCAACGAATCCACACGCTGGGCCAGATCGGCCCAGCGCCAGACGCCGTCGTCATGTATCAGCGCGGGCGCCAGCGGTTGCTGCTGCGCCCAGACGTGCCAGGGCCAGTCCGTCAGGCTTGCCATACCCGTTCCAGCTCTTGCACCGCGATCAGCGGCAATCCGCTGTCCGGCCAGGGGCGCACCACCTGCGCCTGCATCAGTTCCAGCGTATCCAGCCCGGGGATTACCTCAGGCGTCAGCCAGCATGCCAGCCGGGCAAGCTGCGTCAATCCAAGGCTGGATTCGATACTGGAGCTGATTACCGCCGTCAGCCCGGCCTGTTGCGCCTGCTGCGCCAGTTCGCGACAACGGGCGATGCTGCCGGTCAGCGACGGTTTGATCACAATGGCGGCAACACCCGGTTCGGCTTCGACACGAAAATCCGCTTCGCGCACGCTTTCGTCCCAGGCAATAGCGATGCCGCTGGCACGGGCAAAATCCCGCGACTCATCACGGGTTTTGCAAGGCTCTTCCAGAAACGCGATGCGGGAGCGGTAATCAGGGTTGACGTAACGGACGAAGCCCTCGGCTTTAGCTCGCGTCCAGCTGCGATTGGCGTCCAGACGCAGGCGCAGCGTCGGCAGCGCCTCCAACAGCAGATTGACGATCATGCCGTCGCGCACCGCCTCATACAGCCCGACCTTCACTTTAGCCACCGGATCCGGCAGATTCTGCAACATGGCGAACAGCTCATCCGGATCGCCGCTGCACAGCGGCGCTTTGCGGTAATCGGCCGTTTCGGGCAACTCGCCGGACAGCTCCGCCAACGCGCAGCTCAACCCGAAATCTACGGACGGAATACCGCATTCGGCGATATCGCCGCCGGCCTGCCAACTCCGCAGTTGCGTCAACGCCGCGGCTTCCGCCTCCGCCAGCGTTTCACGGCTAAACTGCGGCAGCGGCGCAATTTCCCCCCAACCTTGCCGATCGCCGTCCTGTAGCTGGACGATTAACCCATCGCGTGTTTTCAGGCGCTGGTTACGCAACACCACGCCCGCGTCCATCGGCACGTGGTAACGAGAGAGAGTGGCCTGTCGCATCAAGGATTCCGCTTGAATTTACTGAAGTCGGGCTGACGTTTTTCGTTAAAGGCATTACGGCCTTCCTGCCCTTCTTCCGTCATGTAGAACAGCATGGTGGCATTGCCCGCCAGTTCCTGCAGCCCGGACTGACCGTCGCAATCCGCGTTCAGCGCCGCTTTTAGGCAGCGCAGCGCCATCGGGCTGTTTTGCAGCATTTCCCGACACCAACGCACGGTTTCGCGCTCCAGTTCGGCCAACGGCACCACGGTGTTTACCAGCCCCATATCCAGCGCCTGCTGCGCATCGTACTGGCGGCACAGGAACCAGATCTCGCGTGCTTTTTTCTGGCCAACGATACGCGCCATATAGGACGCGCCCCACCCCCCATCAAAAGAACCGACGCGCGGGCCAGTCTGACCAAAAATGGCGTTTTCCGCCGCAATGGTCAGGTCACACATCATGTGCAGCACATGGCCGCCGCCGATGGAATAGCCCGCCACCATCGCCACTACCGGTTTCGGGCAGGTACGGATCTGACGCTGGAAATCCAGCACATTGAGGTGATGCACGCCGCTGTCGTCTTTATAGCCGCCGTAATCGCCGCGTACTTTTTGGTCGCCGCCGGAGCAGAAGGCTTTCTCGCCCGCGCCGGTCAGAATAATCACACCGATACCGTCGTCATGGCGGGCATTTTCCAGCGCCTGAATCATCTCTTTGACGGTTTGCGGGCGGAACGCATTACGCACTTGAGGGCGATTGATGGTGATTTTGGCAATGCCGTCGGCAGATTTGTGATAGAGGATGTCGACAAAATCACCGCTGCAATCGTGCCATGCGATCGGTGCGTAAAGCAGTTCTTCACTCGGATAAAGCATATGGATTATTCCTCTGCGGGATGCGAAACAAATTCGCGAATCCGGGCGCCGAACGCCGCGGGATTCGCCTGATGTGCGTTATGACCCGCGCCGTCCACCGTCAGTACCCGAAATCGGTACCGGGCGGCCAGCGCCTGAAACTTGTTATCGAGGCTACCACACAGGTAGCCGAACGGAATGTCGAGCCGGCACAGCGGCTCCGCCAGCAACGGCTGACGGGATAGCGAAGTGGCTTCCAGCATATCCGCCACTGCATTGCCCTGATTATGCGCACGGCGTTCGGTCAGCGCGGCGCGCTGCGCGTCGGAAAGATCGGCGAACACCGGCTGGCGGTACCAGTCGGCCAATACCTGCCTGATGGGTTCCCGGCGAAAACGTTGCGCCCAGCCCGCATCATGCAACGCCCGCGCTTCGCGCTCAGCGGCCGTCGTCAACCCAGGGTGTCCGCCTTCCACCAGCAGACCGCTCAGGCCGCTGCTGTCGCCATGACAGGCATGATACATAGCGATGCGTCCGCCGAGCGAATACCCCATCAGCCAATAGGTTTCAATACCTTGTTGCGCCAGCAACGCATTAAGTTGGCGACTCACATCGGGAAAACCGTCGGTGCGGCAATCGCGGGAAAGGCCGTGCCCTGGCAAATCCACCAGCAATACCGGCCAGTCGGCAAGATGCGGCAGGAACAGCCGCCAGTCTTCGCCGCTGCCCAGCAGACCGTGCAGGATCACCAGCCAGGGAGCGCCCGGACGCGCCTGCCCCACCTGACGCCCCTGCATCACCATGAAGGGACTCCATCCAGCAGCCGGCGCATCATCTCGGCACCCGCTTTAGGTTCCACCACCACTTCCACCAGCGTCGCGCCGCACTGGCGCCAGCCGGCCGTCACGGCGGTCTGCACTTGCTCCCAGTCGGCGGCACGGGCATACCGTAGGCCGAACAGCGCCGCGGCATGGCTGAAATCCACCCCTTGCGGCATGCAGTAGAACGCATCGCGATGCTGCTCCGGGGTCGGCAACAGCGAAAAAATCTGACCGCCGTCGTTATTCACCACCACCAATACCAGCGGTGCCGGCGCCTGCCGCAGCAAGGCCAGCGCATTCACGTCGTACAGCGCGGACAAATCGCCGATCACCGCCAACGTCGGGCGGCCATTGGCGCGTTGTACGCCGGCCAATGTCGAAATCAGCCCGTCGATGCCGCTGGCGCCGCGGTTACTGTAAACCGGATAGCCGGCCGGCAACGTCGCCAGCGCATCCACTAATCGTACGGTCAAACTGTTGCCGACAAAAAACTGCCCATCCGGCGGCAATAGACGTGGCAGGCGATGTGCCAGTTGCGCTTCGCCGAATGCGTCATCGGCAAAATATTGCTGCACGCGCTGGCCGATGCGTCTGGCGCAGGCGTCCGCCTGCCGGGCCCAGAGTGGCCTTTCGATCGACGGATGCGCCGTCAGCCAATCGCCGATATCCGCCATCAGTCGACGCCCTTTATGCCATGTCGGGTCGAGTCGCCCCGGCATCTCATCCACCAGCCAGTATTGCGCCGGGCGAACCGCCGCCAACCACTGCAACAGACGCTTACTGGTCAGGCTTGCCCCCAACTGCACCACGATATCGGCCTGATTCAGCTCTTCCGCCTGCGGGTGCGTCAGCCATAAATCAGCACAGGCCAGCGGCTGGCCGGTTTGCGACAGGACATCACCAATCAACGGCCAGCCCAACTGCTGAGCCCAGCGGGCGATGCGCAAGCCTTGATCGGCCGGAACCCGACCCACGACCACCACGCCGCGTCGCTCGCGCCAATGCGTCCAATCTGGTTGTGTTGCCGCCTGCGGCGTCGCGTCGCGCCCCTGTAACCAGGGATGTGGTTCACGCCACCAGTCTCCCAACGCCTGCAACCATGCCTGATCCGCGTGCGGATCGTCTTTACCATACAGGGGTTCGGCAAACGGACAGTTGATGTGCAGCGCGCCATGCCGTAACCGGTTCATCGCCTCATCGATGGCCGATGCCAGCCAGCAGGCCGGAATGTCCGGTGTAGGGCGCGGCAGCGTTAATGCCTGCGAGGGATGAGAGGCAAACATGCCGGGCTGGCGGATCGCCTGATTGGCGCCGCTGTCGATCAACTCCGGCGGGCGATCAGCCGTCAATACCACCAGCCGCTCCCCGGTTAACCCAGCCTCAATCACTGCCGGGTACAGGTTTGCCGCCGCAGTACCGGACGTCACCACCAGTGCAACCGGCTCGCCGGAGGCCTTCGCCAGCCCGAGCGCCAGATGCCCTAAGCCGCGCTCGTCGAAATGAGTATGACAAATCAGCGCCGGGTGCTCAGCCGCCGCCAGGGTCAACGGCGTAGAACGCGAGCCCGGCGCAATACAAACATGACGCACGCCTTGCCGACTCAGCGTTTCAAACAGCACGTTCGCCCAATGGCGGTTAAAAACATGTGTGGACATATTCGACTCAATAGCAGTGACTAAACTATTCTGTTCGCAGGGCAATAATTATATTTTTTTTCATTCTGCCAACTTTGATGTAAACCAGTAACTGACGCAACAAGCATAAAACGTTACCGGTTATACCCCTTAGCACCTATTGAGATAGGTTTTTAATCAGTAGTAGTGCATCGCACCGCGCGTCTAGGCGATATCGTCATCCAGCAACGATCGCAGCCCAGCCGCCTTGTTCTCCAGTTCTTGCCATTCCTGCTCAGGATCCGACCCTGCGACGATGCCCGCTCCGGCATACAGCGTCAGGTCATTATCCATCACATTGGCGGAACGCAGTGCCACGCTAAATTCGGCCTGTTGGCGGGAAAGATAACCGGCCGACCCGGCGTACCATCCGCGTTGAAACGGCTCATGCCGGGCCAGAAACTCTCTGGCTACCCCTCGCGGCAACCCGGCTACCGCGGCCGTCGGCTGTAACAGCGACTGACATTCGCTATCGCTCGCCTGACGCAGCGTGGCCTGAATGGTGCGCCGCAGATGTTGCACCCGTCGCAGGCGCACCACCTCCGGCGGCATGACATCCAGCGACTGCGCCGCCTGATGCAGGCGCTGACAAATATCGTCCACCACCAGCATGTTTTCGCACTGATTTTTGCGGTCGTTCATCAACCAGTCCGCCAGTTCGGCGGCGCGGACATCATCGAGATGCCCGGCGACCGTTCCGGCCAGCGCTTCGGTTTCCAGCGCATGCAGACGCCGGCGATAAAGACGTTCGGGACTGGATCCCATGAATGCCTGAAATGGAGCGAATGCGAGCATAAAGTGATAACAGTGGTGATTTACCGCCCGACTGGCCGCCATGAATGTCGTGGCGCGTAACGGCGTATCAAGGCTAAGCGTGGTGGCCCGTGCGGGCACCACCTTTTCCATGTTGCCGCGCTGAATCTCCGCTAATGCCAGATGGAGCAGTGCGATCCACTGTTGACGATTCGGGCAATGCCGAATACCGAGAATACGGTTTTGCAGCTGCGGCAACGGCGCCAAAGGGCGCAATCCGGCGATAAATGCCTGAGCCTGAAGCGCATCGTCAGACAGCGAACGCGCACTAAACAAATTGACCCGCACCCGCAGGCGATCGCCCTGCCTAAGCAGCGCGACTCGCGGCAAGAACAGGAAACTGGTTCGGGCTTTCCCCGCCACCACCTGCTGATCAAAAGCGTTCAATCCCCAGATCCGCACACTGTTATCGGTGTTGTAGCGTTGCAGGAAACGCTCGGCTTCCGCCATCGTGTCGAAATCGCAAACCTGCCCACAGACTGCAGCCTCTTCGTCATCCTGACGGTGCTGCCAGTAAAATTGCGGGTAGACGGGTTGAGCCGCCAGCCACGCCAGCAATAATCCGGCATCAGCCAACGTCACCGACAGCGTTACGGCATGAAAACCCGGCCGGTTCGGCAAAGGTTTGTCGAGCGCCTTTTGTATCTGCCCCAATAAGTCAGTGAGTTGCTGCACGTGAACCCCGATCCCCTAACCGAAAGTAGGGAATTATACGGGGCTATACGCAGAAAAAAAGCTATCCATCACCGGGATGACGGTGACGCCGCACCCAATGTTATTGTTTTGACTGGCCACCCGCGCGTCAGCAGCGATGCCAGAACACGCGACACCGGATCCAGACGGTGAATACGCTGGGATATCAAAAAATACGCCCGGTCGATAATACGACGCTGGACACCCGAATAAAAAACACGGCCAGAATTAATCAGGTCAATTAACAAAAATCACCCGACTTTTTTCTCGTTGTAAATAGGTATGTTTATATTCATTCAGAAATGATTTCGGATTAAAAATGATTCATTGCTGCTAATTTCCGCACCCAAGAATCAGTGGCATGTATAAATAAACGCCCTCCCAAATAATGATAGAGAAATAATCTCCCATCACACCATGAGCCCGAATTGGGTATTATGCTAAAAGCAATACAGGATGCCGTACCCATCGGTTTCATCACCATAAATCCGACTTTTCGCCCCCCTAC
This sequence comes from Musicola keenii, assembly GCF_014855505.1. Taxonomy (NCBI): domain Bacteria; kingdom Pseudomonadati; phylum Pseudomonadota; class Gammaproteobacteria; order Enterobacterales; family Pectobacteriaceae; genus Musicola; species Musicola keenii. Next base: position 247,392 of record NZ_JAAWVW010000004.1, read on the forward strand.
ACCCTAAATAATTCGGGTTGCAAGAAGGCGAATGCTGATGCGTTAAATGATAAAAGCCGGCGCAATAATAAACGTCCAGAATTATATTGCCGTCACCATTTTCTTTATTTCGCCACGCCGTATTTATTCACCCAACACCGCATCAATATTGCAGCATTAAGTGATCAATCTTTTGCAGTCGTCAGACTTAGAATGACGTCGCTGTCATCAATTAACTATTCCGCTTTATCATTAGTGATCTTCCGATTGCCGGTTTATCCGGCATTTTTTTTATCACGAAACACCTTTTCTTTATCAGCAACCTGAATGCAAATAGGCTATATCTCCCCGACGGATGCCCACTGTCATCGCATCTGCATCGATCACCCTCGACGATTGTGGTAAAAAGACTTTTCTGTCCGGTTTACAGCGATACTTTTCAACGATGAATGCTTATTTACGTCTCTGCATGCTTGCGTTTTCACCTGTTCAGCCCGCCAGGCGAATGCGGCCTCTGCTCCGACCAACACCGGCGTCCAACAGAGATTACCGCGGAATGTCGTCCGCATTGCCGTTTGCGGTATGTGGAGCCTGAATCTCATGCCAACCGTCATCATCCGTTTTTTCGCACTGTTTACCCTACTGCTGGTGCTGATCAGCGGGGCTTACAGTTACAACTACATCAATAGTACGCTGACCGAAAAACGCAACGACCTTGTCGACATCGCGGAAGACATGCAGAAGCGCATTGATACTTATCGCTTTTTTACTGATCAGATTTACAAAAACCTGCTCAACGAAGCCAGTTCCCCAGCAGATGATAACGTCAACCTGATTACGCTGGTGCCAAATGTATTTTATGCAGAGAAAAGCGGCCATAAAGTTGATGCGCTGATTTTCGGCCAGCATGACAAAAGCACACTCGGCTCGCTGCACCGTATATCGCAGTATCTGGACATCTTGTGGGGCGCAAAAACCGATATCTATTCGATGTACTACCTCAATGGTCAAGACAACAGTCTGACCATGGTTTCCACGCAGCCACTAAAAGATATTTCGTCCCAATTTCGCGGGAGTTATCTGTCCAATATGGTGGAAGCGCGCAAAGCGGAAATGCTACAACAGGCCAACACGCTGGATGAACGGGAAAGCTTTTCTCCATTGCGCAAACTGCGTTTTTACAACGACTACTACTTCACGCTGCGTACTACCTTCAATCAGCCTGGGCATTTGGCTACCGTCATCGCGTTCGATCTCTCCATCAACGATTTGATCCCGCGCACTTTGTCGCGGGAAAATTTTATGCTGCGCACGCAGACGCCACCGGTCAACGTTGACGCCAATGCGGAGAGTGAAATCCCGACGGACATTCATCGTTCCGGGTCGCTACTGGAAGTGTCGGCACAGTTGATGAATGCGCCGATCAAAATCATTTATGTCATTCCACTGGAACGGCTGATCGCCGACATGGTGCGCAATAATGTCTGGATGATCGTACTGAATCTGGCACTCCTGATCGTCGCGCTGGCGGGATTCTATGCTTTTCGTCGTTTCTACACCCGCCCGCGGGAAGATCTGTCTCACCGGATGCAACGACAGCAACACATGTACGATGAAATCGTCAATCGCGTGCCGGTTGGAGTCTTGATCTACGATTTCGACGACAATCGGATAGTCGTCGCCAATGCCCTGGCGGAACGCCTTTATCCTCATCTGAGTCTGAAAAAAATCGCCACGCTGGCCGAAGAGCATCAAGGCGCGATTCAAGCCTCGGTGGAAAACGAAATGTTCGAAGTGCGCGTCTTCAATAGCCAGCACATTCCCGGCTATTGCCTGTTTCTGCTACGCGAACAGGACGAAGAGATTCTGGTAGCCAAAAAACTGCAGTTGGCACAGCGGGAATATGACAAGAATGTCGCCGCCCGCCACCAGCTATTCCAGCATTTGAGTCAGGAACTCAAACAACCTTTGTCCACCGTACACCAACTGGCGCAGTCGCTACGCTGTATCAATGCTTCGGCAGAACAGCAAACGGCGATTCAACACCTGATCACCGAAGCCGCCGACGCAATGAGGCTCACGGAAAATATCGCCCTGCAGACCAGATTGGAAAATCAGGATTGGAAGTTGGTGCAAGATTCCTTTTCGCCGCTGACGCTGATTGACGATTTGCTGCTGGAGTTACTGCCGCGTATCCAGCAGAAAGGCTTGTCGTTATTCAACCACTATCGCCCGGATATCCGCCAACACTGGCATGGAGACAGTGAATTGCTGAGGAAAACGCTGTCGCTGTTGTTGGATTATGCCATCACCAATACCGATTACGGCAAAATCACGTTGTCGTGCGAGCAGTCCCCTCAATCGGCTGGACAGCTCATCATCAGCCTCAACGACACCGGCGCCAACGTCTCCGGCAAGGTATCGGAAAACCTGCGGCACCCTTATTCAACCGACCCACGGTCAGACCGTTACCGTCGGAATTCAGGACTAACCTTATTCTTGTGTAATCAGCTATGTAGCAAACTGGGCGGCCAATTGCAGATCAACAGCCGTCCGGGACTGGGTAGTCAATATGTCCTGACGGTGCTAATGGAGCCGGATGCTCTGCCAGAGGAAGAAGAAGAAAAATTACTGGAAGGCATCACGCTGTTGCTGGATATCACCTCCGATGAAGTACGCGCTATCGTCGGCCGAATGGTGAATCAGTGGGGCGCGGAAGTGGTGGTATACGATGAGCGGCTGGTGAGCCAGGATGCGGAAATCACCATTACCGACAGTACGGAAAAAGTGGCCGACGATACGCTACTGGTCACTGGTGACGATACCCGGTTGGTGCCGCTTGGACGCCGTCGCCTGCGCACTAATTACAATATCAGCCAGTTATTGCTGGACGGATTGCTGAAGCTTATCGAACAGCAATTGGACACTTCCTCTGAGGATGGGCAATCGGAAGAAGGGCATGATATCGGGTTTTATGCCCGCCAACTCCGCCACAGTGACTACTATTCTCTGTTTGTTGAGACAGTACCGGAGGATTTAAAGAGACTGTATACTGAAACCCGGAATGGCGATTTTTTATCACTTGCACAAACGGCACATCGCCTCAAAGGCGTTTTTGCCATGTTGAATCTTCATCCCGGCAAGCAGTTGTGTGAAACGCTGGAAAAGCTTATCGCCAGCCAGGATTGTGCGCAAATTGAAGATATCCTTCATCAGATAGAAGGGTTTGTCGCTGCGCTGCTGCAGCCTGGCAGCCAACAATATGAGTAAAAAACAATGAGCACTTTAAACGTCATTATTGCAGACGACCATCCGATTGTTCTTTTCGGCATCAAGAAATCCCTCGAACAGCTCGACTGGGTGAACGTGGTCGGTGAATTCGAAGACTCGACATCGCTGATCAACAACTTACCCAAACTGGATGCCAGTGTATTAATTACCGACCTGTCGATGCCCGGCGATAAATACGGCGACGGCATCACGCTGATCAAATACATCAAACGACACTTCCCGCATCTTTCGATCATCGTGCTCACGATGAACAACAACCCGGCGATCCTCAGCGCCGTGCTGGAACTGGATATCGAAGGGATTGTGTTGAAGCAGGGAGCCCCCACCGACCTGCCAAAAGCGCTCGCCGCATTGCAGAAAGGCAAGAAATTCACACCGGAGAGCGTCAGTAAAGTGCTGGAAAAAATCAGCGCTAGCGGTTATGGCGACAAACGCCTTTCCCCCAAAGAAAGCGAAGTGCTGCGTTTGTTTGCCGAAGGTTTTCTGGTGACGGAGATCGCCAAAAAACTCAATCGCAGCATCAAAACCATCAGCAGCCAGAAGAAATCAGCCATGACCAAGCTGGGCGTGGAGAATGACATCGCACTGCTGAACTACCTCTCCTCCGTCGGCGTATCGCCTGCCGACGCCGACAGCGAATAACCCCGACAGGCAGGGAGATTCACCTCCCTGCCCCCGTCACATACCACTCAATGTTTATCATGACGACACGTTGTCGTTCTTGCTTTGCCTCACCAGGTTACTGTAGTAAGACAAGGACTGCTGCAACGTCTCCAGCGTTACCGGTTTGGAAAGGCAGTTATCCATACCGGCCTGAAGACAACGCTGACGCTCTTCCGCCAGCGCGTTGGCGGTAACGCCGATGACCGGAAAAGTCTGCGCCATTTCCCTCAGCCGTTGGGTAAAGCGGTAGCCGTCCATGTTGGGCATGTTGACATCCGTCAACACGATATCGACCGGATTTTTACTTAAAACATCCAGCGCATCCAGACCGTCCTTGGCGGTAATAACCTGATACCCCAGCGAACCCAATTGATCAGCCAGCAATCGCCGGTTTATCGGATGGTCATCCACCACCAAAATCCGGATATCGCCATTTGCGGTACGGTCGTAACTGGCGCTCGGCAATACCGGCGCTTCGCCCGGCAGCGCCTCCGCCCCTCGATAAATACGCTGTAGCAACAACGGCAAATCATGGAGAGCGGCCGTGCTGTGTACCCACTGGCCGGCACCGGTTTCCTGCGCAGTGCCGGTGTGCATACCGCTGATAAAAATGCGGGCGTGGGGATTCAGCGCGATATCCAGCGAGTCATCAAAAATAACCACATCTTCCGCACCGACCGCCGGTTCCTCACCATATCGTACCGCCATACCACAAGCAGACAGCAATGCCTGCAGGTAACGCTCCATATAGCTATTTTTTATCCACAGCCAGCACACCTTGCCCTGCAACTCCGGATTGACGAGCGTTTGTGGATATTGCGCCTGATACAAGGGAATACGCACGCCAAACAAACTTCCGAGACCCGGTTCAGATTCGATGGAAATATCGCCATCCATCAGACTGACCAGTTTCTCGCAGATAGCCAGCCCCAACCCCGTCCCCTGAAAGTGGCGCTGTACGCCGGTACCGGCTTGGTAGAAAGGATCGAACAGTTTCATCACCGAACGAGGATCAATCCCCACCCCGGTATCACGCACCTGAAACGCCAGATAACCGTCATGTCGCTGCTGAACCTGTAACACAATGCATCCGGTATCAGTAAACTTGATGGCATTGCTGAGCAAATTAGACAAGACCTGCTGCAGGCGCACCGCGTCGCCCAGTATGCTCACCGGAACCGAAGGCTCGATATAGCAATAAAGCGTCAACCGTTTCTTCACCACCAGGGGCAGGTAATTGCTAATGATATGGTTGATGACCTCGCGCGGCGCAAATCTGCCCGGCTCAATCTTAAGCTGTTCGGATTCAATTTTAGAAAAATCGAGAATGTCGCTGATGATTTTTAACAGCAGCGACGATGAGTTCTGCATCGCCTCAACCAACCGATTGGCATCGCGTGACAATGACTTCGTCCGCAGCAGGTCGAGATTGCCGATAATGCCATACAGCGGCGTGCGCAATTCGTGGCTGACGGTCGCCAGGAACATAGACTTAGATTGGCTGGCCTGCTCGGCCGCGTTGGCCATCTCCTGCAGCGACTCCTCCATCCGCACGCGGGCACTGACGTCCAGCAAGACGCAAATCGCCACGTTCTCATTGCGATAGCGGGAATGCACAAAGCTGATTTGCAAGTGATGATTACGGCTGGTCACTACGTCCAGCGATTTGGATTGCTGCTCGCAAATAATTTTGGTGATGCGCGTCCGGTCTTCATAGGCCAGCAGGTTAAGATAGTTATGCGCCAGTTCGTTGCTGATCATGTTGGTGCCGTCGCTGATGCGTAAAATACTGATGCCGACCGGCGCAGAAGCCACAATCTTGCGATTAAACTGCTCATTCTCCTCCAGTTGAAGGGCGTTCCGCTCGGCCGGCAGGAAAATCCGGCGCTCAAACAACCGCGTCAGCACCAACAACACGATGGCGCCGGCCAGATTCAGCAATACCAGATTCACGATTTGTGAATTCAGCGTGGCCAGAATGCTTTCCAGCGGCAATGAATACACCACGCTGAGCGTCGTTGGCGGCAACGCCTTTTTCATAATCAGCGTGTTGTAACCATCGATATAGCCAAAATAATCGAGCGCGTCCGGGTAGAGGTTGCTGCCTACGCCATCCGCAAGCTGTAACAACGGCTTATTGTTTTGATCGAGCAGCTTGACGCCCAACGGCAAATCGTTACTCAGCACAAAATCATCCAGCCGAATAGCCTGTTCAATGCCGATGGTCGTCACTAATTGATTATCCACATAGACCGGCGTCAGCGAATAGAGATAGCCCGTGTCGGACGATGGGCCGGGGGTTATCCAAAAGAGGCTGTCATCACGCCTGCCGGTCAACCGATTAGTCTGCTGATCCTGCAGATGCTCCTGCACATTCCGCAGTAAACCATCCCGATCCAACGACGGGTTGCGAATACCGAAATCGACGATGCACTGCTGCGCGTTGTCGATAAAGAACAGACGGTTTAGATCGTAAATCGAAGAAAAATCATCGCGCCATTGGGTAAAAAAACGGGTCAACTGTTGCAGTTTGGCGGCATTTTTTTCATACAGGGATCCGCAATCCACACTTTGTGACAACGGGTAAACCGCAAACGACGGTGCCTTGACCGGCGCCAGCCGATCCTGGCGAACCGGAACCGTAGCGAGCCGGTTCGCCGCGATATACTTCAACTCGTGGGCGACATCGTTCACATGGTGAATATAGCCAAGCGATTGATCGAAATTCAGCGCGAAAATCTGACGCAGGTAGGACTCGCGTTCATGCAACGCCTTGTTGAAATAGAACGCCGAAATCACCATACCCAGCAACCACAACACCATTGACAGTACACGGAACATGTACCGTGAAACTTTTAGTGTGGTCTGAAAGGAAGCGACGATTTTCACAGGTGTACCATAAGGTGATCAGATCAGGGGAACAGGCCGAAACAGCCGATACAGTACCATTCCGCATAAAAAAAGCCAGCGCACCGGACGCTGGCTTGGTATCGAAAACGCGAGGACTTATTCGTCGTCCACCGGCGCGTCATCCTCGTTATCAGGCTCATCTGGCATGTCTTCCGCCAGCTCTTCACCGTCCACGGCGACAACGCCATCCAGTTCATCATCCTCTACCGGTTCCGCGACGCGCTGCAGGCCGACTACTCGCTCTTCCTCTGCGGTACGAATCAGCGTCACGCCTTGTGTATTACGGCCCACAATGCTGACTTCTGACACACGAGTACGCACCAACGTGCCGGCGTCAGTGATCATCATGATCTGATCGGTGGTATCCACCTGAACCGCGCCGACCACTTTACCGTTACGCTCGCTGACCTTGATGGAAATGACGCCCTTGGTGGCGCGAGATTTGGTCGGGTAGTCGTTAATAGCCGTGCGCTTACCGAACCCATTTTCGGTTACGGTCAGGATATCGCCTTCCCCACGCGGCACAATCAGCGATACCACGCGATCGTCATCCTGCAGATTGATGCCACGCACCCCGGTAGCAGTACGGCCCATGGTACGCACCGCCGACTCGGAGAAACGCACCACTTTACCCTCAGCGGAGAACAGCATGACTTCGTTGCTGCCGTCGGTAAGATCGACGCCAATCAACTCATCGCCTTCATTCAGATTGACGGCAATGATGCCGGCGCTACGCGGACGGCTGAATTCAGTCAACGCCGTTTTCTTCACCGTACCACTGGCCGTAGCCATAAATACGTTCAGGCCTTCTTCGTATTCACGTACCGGCAGAATAGCGGTGATGCGCTCATTCTGCTCCAACGGCAACAGGTTGATGATCGGCCGGCCACGAGCGCCACGGCTGGCCTCCGGCAACTGATACACCTTGAGCCAATAGAGGCGACCGCGGCTAGAGAAGCACAGGATGGTGTCGTGAGTATTCGCCACCAGCAACTGATCGATGAAATCTTCTTCCTTGATGCGAGCCGCCGATTTGCCCTTGCCGCCGCGGCGCTGGGCCTCATAGTCGCTCAACGGCTGGTATTTCACATATCCCTGATGCGACAGGGTCACTACCACGTCTTCCTGGGAAATCAAATCTTCGATATTGATATCGGCGCTATTGTGGGTGATTTCGGTGCGGCGCTGATCGTTGTACTGTTCCTTGATCGCCTCAAGCTCTTCACGGATCACCTCCATCAGGCGCTCTGGGCTACGCAGGATGAACAACAGCGCGGCGATCTGCGTCAGCAGTTCCTTATACTCATCCAACAGCTTTTCATGTTCCAGCCCGGTCAGTTTCTGCAACCGCAGATCCAGAATCGCCTGCGCTTGCTGCTCGGTCAGGTGATATTTGCCGTCACGAATGCCGAACTCCGGCTCCAGCCATTCCGGACGCGCGGCGTCATCACCCGCACGTTCCAGCATAGCGGCCACGCTGCCCAGCTCCCACGCCTGCGCCACCAGGGCTGCTTTGGCGTCAGCCGGGGTAGAGGCGTGACGAATCAACTCAATGATCGGATCGATGTTGACCAGCGCGACCGCCAGCCCTTCCAGGATATGGGCCCGTTCCCGTGCTTTGCGCAGTTCGAAAATGGTACGGCGCGTCACCACTTCACGACGGTGGCGTACAAACGCGGCCAGAATTTCCTTCAGTGTCATCAACTTCGGCTGCCCCTGATGCAGGGCTACCATGTTGATGCCGAACGACACTTGCATCTGGGTCTGGGAATACAGATGGTTGAGCACCACCTCGCCGACCGCATCGCGTTTGATTTCAATCACGATGCGCATCCCATCTTTGTCAGACTCGTCACGCAGCGCGCTAATGCCCTCAATACGTTTGTCTTTGACCAGTTCGGCGATTTTTTCGATCAGTCGCGCCTTGTTCACCTGATAGGGAATTTCATGCACGATGATGGTTTCGCGGCCGCTTTTCTCATCCGCTTCCACTTCGGCGCGCGCACGAATGTACACTTTGCCACGGCCGGTGCGGTACGCTTCTTCTATGCCGCGCTTACCGTTGATGATGGCCGCCGTCGGGAAGTCCGGGCCGGGAATATAGGTCATCAGCCCTTCAACGCTGATGTTCTCATCATCGATATAGGCCAGGCAGCCATCAATGACTTCAGACAGGTTATGCGGCGGAATGTTGGTCGCCATCCCCACCGCGATGCCGGAGGAACCATTGACCAGCAGGTTCGGGATGCGGGTAGGCATAACATCAGGGATCTGCTCTGTGCCGTCATAGTTGGGCACAAAGTCCACCGTTTCTTTATCCAGGTCGGACAGCAGTTCGTGGGCAATTCGGGCCATACGGACTTCGGTGTAACGCATCGCTGCGGCGGAGTCGCCGTCGATGGAACCGAAGTTGCCCTGCCCGTCCACCAGCATATAGCGCAGTGAAAACGGCTGAGCCATGCGCACAATGGTATCGTAGACCGCGCTATCACCATGCGGGTGATATTTACCGATAACGTCCCCGACCACACGGGCCGATTTCTTATAAGGCTTGTTCCAGTCATTGCCCAGCACACTCATCGCGTACAGTACGCGGCGGTGCACCGGCTTGAGACCATCGCGAACATCCGGTAACGCACGCCCGACGATAACGGACATGGCGTAGTCCAGATATGAACTTTTCAGCTCTTCCTCGATGTTGACCGGTGTAATTTCTCTGGCAAGGTCGCTCATGGAGCCGCTATCCCTCTATTCATACCCGAGTTTAAAAGGTGGAAAATCATATCACAAAGCGGGGTTTCAGGGGAAATTCCACGGCGTTTCCTTCCGTCTTCTTTTCAGCGGGATAACGCCTCGCCGGGCGGCGAATCCCGCTCAAGCGACTACAACATCCGCCGGGGGACGGATATACTCGCCACAGCGCAAATAATGAAAGGTTACTCCCCCCATGAATGCAGAAACATCCGTTCCAAACGTCGACCATGACGAAATCGCCAAATTTGATGCGGTAGCCTCCCGCTGGTGGGATCTGGAAGGCGAATTCAAACCGCTGCACCGTATCAACCCGCTGCGCCTGAACTACGTCATCGCGCGCGCAGACGGCCTGTTCGGCAAAAAAGTGCTGGATGTCGGCTGCGGCGGCGGCATTCTGGCGGAAAGCATGGCGCGGGAAGGCGCGCAGGTCACGGGCCTGGACATGGGCAGCGAACCGCTGATGGTGGCGCGGCTGCACGCGCTGGAAAGCGGCGTCGCCGTAGAATACGTACAGGAAACGGTGGAAAGCCATGCGTCAGCCCACGGCGGCGAATACGACGTAGTGACCTGTATGGAGATGCTTGAACACGTACCGGATCCGCGCTCGGTGGTTGAAGCCTGCGCCCGGCTGGTCAAACCCGGCGGCCACGTCTTTTTCTCCACCATCAACCGCAACCCCAAAGCCTGGCTGATGATGATCGTCGGCGCCGAATACCTGACCGGCATGGTGCCGCGCGGCACCCACAACATCAAAAAATTCATCCGGCCGGCGGAATTGCTGGGCTGGATAGACGACACGCCGTTACGCGAGCGCCACATCACCGGGCTGAGCTATCAGCCGCTTACCGACAGCTTCCGCCTGGGGCGCAACGTCGACGTCAACTACATGGTTCACACTTGGCGCGACGACGCTCCCGCCGGTCATTAATCATTTCCGCATCCTTGCCGTAAGTTTCTCGAAAATGCCGCGCCGATGGTTTGCTTCATCGGCGTTCGAGCAGGATACATTTTCGTCAAACACCACCGCCGGGCAATGCGTCGCCGATAAACATCAAGGATGCCGCGCACCGCTCACGCCATTCGCATCGGAATCAAGTTGACGTTTTTCAGCGTCGCGCAAGAAACCGGCACTCGATCAATTTTTTTATTTTCCCTCACGGCTGATTGACAGAAAACAAAGCCGCACCACGGCTGGGATGCAGCATTTTTGCAACACATCTTCCCTATGTTATCCACAAAAACAGGCGCTTTTGTTCTCTTGCAATACAACATTTTTCACATTATCTTGTTATCAAATTCAACCCCACCCCCTATATATAGTGTTTTCTTCTAGTGAGAGGCACTATTTTTCATTTACATTTTCAGCCATTGAAAATGAAAGGGGTAAAAACCACACAGGTACCAGCTCAATGAACCAGAGTCTGCTCGTTACCAAACGCGATGGCAGTAAAGAACGCATCAATCTGGACAAAATCCACCGGGTGATTACATGGGCGGCAGAAGGTCTGCATAACGTCTCTGTATCGCAGGTGGAACTGCGTTCCCACATCCAGTTCTATGACGGCATCAAAACTGCGGACATTCATGAAACCATCATCAAGGCGGCCGCTGACCTGATCTCCCGCGAAAGTCCGGATTATCAGTACCTTGCCGCCCGCCTGGCCATTTTCCACCTGCGCAAGAAAGCCTTTGGCCAGTTCGAACCGCCCACACTGTACGACCACGTAGTGAAAATGGTCGATATGGGTAAGTACGACCGCCATCTGCTGGAGGATTACAGCCAGGAAGAGTTCACACTGATGGACGCTTTCATCGATCACTGGCGGGATATGAATTTCTCTTACGCTGCGGTGAAACAGCTGGAAGGGAAATATCTGGTTCAAAACCGAGTGACCGGTGACATCTACGAAAGCGCCCAATTCCTGTACATTCTGGTGGCGGCCTGCCTGTTCTCCGGTTATCCACGCGAAACCCGTCTGGACTATGTGAAGCGTTTCTACGATGCGATTTCCACCTTTAAGATTTCGCTGCCGACGCCCATCATGTCCGGCGTGCGCACCCCGACCCGTCAGTTCAGCTCTTGCGTGCTGATCGAATGCGGCGACAGTCTGGACTCCATCAACGCCACTTCCAGCGCGATCGTCAAATACGTCTCCCAGCGCGCCGGCATCGGCATCAATGCCGGTCGCATCCGGGCATTGGGCAGCCCGATCCGTGGCGGCGAAGCGTTCCACACCGGGTGCATTCCGTTCTACAAACATTTCCAGACGGCGGTGAAATCCTGTTCTCAAGGCGGTGTCCGCGGCGGTGCCGCCACGCTGTTCTATCCGTTGTGGCATCTGGAAGTGGAAAGCCTGCTGGTACTGAAAAACAACCGCGGCGTCGAGGGCAACCGCGTGCGCCATCTGGACTACGGCGTACAGCTCAACAAACTGATGTACCAGCGTCTGGTAAAAGGCGAGGACATCACGCTGTTCAGCCCTTCCGACGTTCCGGGGTTGTATGACGCCTTCTTTACCGATCAGGATGAATTCGAGCGTCTGTACGTGCAATACGAACAGGACGACAGTATCCGCAAGAAACAGCTCAAGGCGGTGGAACTGTTTTCTCTGATGATGCAGGAACGTGCCTCCACCGGGCGTATCTACATCCAGAACGTTGATCACTGCAATACCCACAGTCCGTTCGATCCACTGGTTGCGCCGGTTCGCCAGTCCAACCTGTGTCTGGAAATCGCGCTGCCGACCAAGCCGCTGGAAGACGTCAACGACGAGAACGGTGAAATCGCGCTCTGTACGCTGTCCGCCTTCAACCTCGGCGCCATCAGCGATTTGAGCGAACTGGAAGAGTTGGCGACATTGGCGGTACGCGCGCTGGATGCCCTGCTCGACTATCAGGACTATCCGATCCCGGCCGCCAAACGCGGCGCCATGGGGCGTCGCACGTTAGGCATCGGCGTCATCAACTTCGCCTACTATCTGGCAAAACACGGCGTCCGTTACTCCGATGGCAGCGCCAACAACCTGACGCACCGCACCTTTGAAGCCATTCAGTATTACCTACTGAAAGCCTCCAACGTTCTGGCGCAGGAACAAGGCGCCTGTCCGTGGTTTGGCGAAACCACCTATGCGCAGGGCATCCTGCCGGTCGACACTTACAAACGCGATCTGGACAGCGTCTGCAACGAAGCCTTGCATCTCGACTGGGAAACGCTGCGCGAGAGCATCAAAACCCACGGCCTGCGTAACTCGACGCTGTCCGCGCTGATGCCGTCGGAAACGTCATCGCAGATCTCCAACGCCACCAACGGTATCGAGCCACCGCGCGGCCATATCAGCATCAAAGCGTCCAAAGACGGTATTCTTCGCCAGGTCGTACCGGAATATGAAACGCTGAAAGACGCCTACGAACTGCTGTGGGATATGCCGTCCAACGACGGCTACCTGCAACTGGTGGGGATCATGCAGAAGTTCGTTGATCAGGCGATTTCCGCCAATACCAACTATGATCCGTCTCGTTTCCCCTCGGGCAAGGTTCCGATGAAACAGTTGCTGAAGGATTTGCTCACGGCGTACAAGTTCGGGGTGAAAACGCTTTACTACCAGAACACCCGCGACGGCGCCGAGGATGTTCAGGACGACCTGCTGGACACCACGCCTCAGGACGACGGCTGCGAAAGCGGCGCGTGTAAAATCTGAGCCAGAAATGGCTGTTTGCCGCACGGGCGCCCGCCGTGGTGTTCCGTGCGGTCGATAACAGCAATGTCGTCATTGCGTCATACCTGCCCTGCAGGTATCCATCCTGATACCAACAATATACTGACGATGGATCCCCCCGCTTATCGGGGATGACATAATCCGGTCACTGCACGTTGTCAGAGTTCGGCGTCGCAGCCCGTCGCCGAACGGTTTGGAGATACCATGGCCTATACCACTTTTTCACAAAACAAAAACGACCAGCTACAGGAACCGATGTTCTTCGGTCAACCGGTCAACGTAGCGCGTTACGATCAGCAAAAGTATGAAATCTTTGAAAAGTTGATTGAAAAACAGCTTTCCTTTTTCTGGCGTCCCGAAGAGGTCGACGTGTCCCGCGACCGTATCGACTACCAAGCGTTGCCGGAACACGAAAAGCACATTTTCATCAGCAACCTGAAATACCAAACGCTGCTGGATTCCATTCAGGGCCGCAGCCCCAACGTGGCGCTGCTGCCGCTGATCTCCATCCCGGAACTGGAAACCTGGGTGGAAACCTGGTCATTCTCGGAAACCATTCACTCCCGCTCCTACACCCACATCATCCGCAATATCGTCAACGATCCGTCGGTGGTCTTCGACGACATCGTGACCAATGAGGAGATCCTCAAGCGCGCGCGCGACATCTCCGGTTTCTATGACGAACTGATTGAACTCACCAGCTATTACCATCTGCTGGGGGAAGGCACCCATCAGGTCAACGGCAAGACGGTGGACATCAACGTCTACGAGCTGAAGAAAAAACTTTACCTGTGCCTGATGAGCGTCAATGCGCTGGAAGCTATCCGCTTCTACGTCAGCTTCGCCTGCTCCTTCGCCTTCGCCGAGCGTGAATTGATGGAAGGCAACGCCAAAATCATCAAACTCATCGCCCGCGACGAAGCACTGCATCTGACCGGCACCCAGCATATGTTGAACTTGATGCGTTCCGGCCAGGACGACCCGGAAATGGCAACAGTGGCGGAAGAATGCCAGCAACAGTGCTACGACCTGTTCGTGATGGCGGCCCAGCAGGAAAAAGAGTGGGCGGAATATCTGTTCCGCGACGGTTCGATGATCGGCCTGAACAAAGATATTCTTTGCCAGTATGTGGAATACATCACCAACATCCGCATGCAGGCCGTCGGGTTGCCGCTGCCGTTTGAAACCCGCACCAACCCGATCCCGTGGATCAACGCCTGGCTGGTGTCCGACAACGTGCAGGTAGCGCCGCAGGAAGTCGAGGTCAGTTCTTATCTGGTCGGCCAGATTGATGCGGAAATCAACGCTGACGATCTCAGCGATTTCCAGCTATAACCGCCATGAGTATCGCTACCGTCACACTGCGCATCTCCGGTGCGCAGTTGATGTATTCCGACCAGCATGACTCCCTACTGGATGCACTGGAATCCCAGCGCGTCAAGGTGGAATATCAGTGCCGCTCCGGTTATTGCGGCTCCTGCCGCCTGCGTCTGCTCAAAGGCAAGGTCGTCTACCGGGAAACGCCGCTGGCCTGTCTGCAACAGGACGAGATTCTGCCCTGCTGCTGCCGCCCGTTGGACGACATCGAACTGGATATGTAAACGGTGTCCTTTTTCACGTCGTTTCGGCGGCGTGAACCTGTTTTTCGCGGCCGCATGCCGCTCGCAAAGATCGCATCCCTGTTCACCTTCTCATTTGCTTTTTAGCCAGCTGCGCTACACTGCCGGATAGCACAGGCACATGGAGAAAATGCAAGATGCTCACTTTTATTCCCGTTTTGGTTGTCGTCGCTCTCATTATCGTCTGGTCAGGCATCAAAATCGTACCGCAAGGCTATCAATGGACGGTTGAACGCTTCGGGCGTTACACCCGCACGCTACAGCCGGGGCTGAACCTCATCGTGCCGTTTATGGATCGCATCGGCCGTAAAATCAATATGATGGAGCAGGTACTGGATATTCCGTCCCAGGAGATCATCTCCAAAGATAACGCCAACGTCACCATTGATGCCGTCTGCTTCATCCAGGTGGTAGATTCCTCCCGCGCCGCTTATGAGGTCAGCAACCTGGAACTGGCGATCATCAATCTGACCATGACCAACATCCGTACCGTGTTGGGGTCGATGGAGCTGGACGAGATGCTTTCACAGCGCGACAGCATTAATAGCCGGTTGTTGCATATTGTGGATGAAGCCACCAATCCGTGGGGCATTAAAGTTACCCGCATTGAGATCCGCGATGTCCGTCCACCGGCAGAGCTGATTGCATCAATGAATGCCCAGATGAAAGCGGAACGCACCAAACGAGCGGATATTCTGGAAGCCGAAGGGGTACGTCAGGCGGCGATTCTGAAGGCAGAAGGGGAAAAACAGGCGCAGATCCTGATGGCGGAAGGGGAACGGCAGTCGGCTTTTCTGCAGGCGGAAGCCCGCGAACGTGCGGCGGAAGCGGAAGCCAGAGCCACCCAGATGGTGTCTGAAGCGATCGCCGCAGGCAATATTCAGGCGATCAACTACTTCGTAGCACAGAAATATACCTCGGCGTTGGAAACCATCGGTGCGGCGAACAACAGCAAGGTCGTCATGATGCCGCTGGACGCCAGCAACCTGATGGGCGCCATCGGCGGCATCACCGAGCTGCTCAAAGAAAGCAAAGCCGATCGGAGCAAAGCGCATGATTGAGCTGCTACAGGGGAATAGTCACTGGTTCTGGCTATCGCTGGGCGGTTTACTGCTGGCGGCGGAAATGCTGGGCGCCAGCGGCTATCTGCTGTGGAGTGGCTTATCAGCCATGCTGACCGGCGTACTAACCTGGCTACTGCCGCTGGACTGGGCCTGGCAAAGCGTTAGTTTCGCCCTGTTGACCATCATCACCGCGTTGCTCTGGTGGCACTGGTTGCGGCAACGTAGCCGTAAAGAACCCGTCTCCACGCTCAATCAACGTGGCCGGCAGTTGCTTGGCCGGCACGCCACACTGACGGAACCGTTAGTCAACGGCATCGGCCGCATCGACATTGGCGACAGTAGCTGGCGCGTCCAGGCGGAGAGGGATCTTCCCGCCGGCACGGTGGTGGAAATCGTGGATGTGGAAGGCATCACGCTGAAAGTCAGACCGCCGGCCTAAACCCGACCGGTGGGGAAACGCAGGGGGCGGTTCCCGGCGGGACGCCTCACCCCTGCGGTCGCCCCGCCGACCAGACTGCGCCTGGCCGCATACTGCGGCGCTTAACTGAACCATAGCGGCCGAACACCGAATACCTTATCGCCCGCCTTCATCGTCGATATCGCTTGAAGGCCCCCGATGGCAACAGCCGGCCAGATGAGAAATGATGGGGCAATCGGCGCTGTTATCGCCGGGACAACTATCCGCCAACACCAACAAACGCTGGCGCATCTCTCGCAGTTCCTCAATCTGTTTTTCAATATCGTGCACTTTTTGCAAAGTACGAGATTTCACATCTGCGCTATGCCGCTCTGGATCATTGAACAACACCACCAGCTCGCGGCACTCCTCAAGCGTGAAACCGACCTGGCGGGCCTGGCGCAGCAGCGTCAGCTCTTCGATATGATGCGTATCGTAACTACGGTAGCCGTTTTCACAGCGCAGCGGCGCCGTCATGACCCCTTTTTCCTCGTAAAAACGGATGGTCTTGCTGGTAAGGCCGGTTTTTCTGGCAACATCACTGATATTCATTTTCCCCCCTTGACCCTGACCTTGCTGGAAGGTTTACGCTCACTACAACTAATCAAAATCACCCTCTTGGTCAACGCCTTTGGCGTCCGACTGTGATCACGGAGAAATACTATTATGTCGCAAACCGTTTTGTTATCGCTCCAGGGCTTATCCTGCGAGCATTGCGTCGGCAGAGTTAAAAAGGCGCTGGAATCACGCCCTGACGTGGAAAAAGCTGACGTATCATTGACCTACGCCAACGTTACCGGCGAAGCGGACAACGCGGCGCTGATAGAAACAATCGTTCAAGCCGGGTATGAAGCCAGCCCGGCCACTACGCCGGACACCACGTTGTCGCTCTCCGGCCTCAACTGTCAGCATTGCGTCGCCTCGACCCGCAAGGCGCTGGAAGCGGTCGCTGGCGTCAGCGCCGTAGAAGTCTCGCTGGAACAGGCCCGGATTTACGGCAGCGCCGATGCGCAAACACTGGTCAGCGCCGTCGAGCAAGCCGGATTTCATGCGGCCCCGGCAGAGGCGTCTTCACTCCCAAAATCTGAGCCGCTGGCACCGACAGACGCTTCGCCGGAGCACCTGTCAGCGGCATCTGCAACACATCCGGCCAACACCGCCTCCGGCGACGATGACGACAGCGTACAGCTCTTGCTGGAAGGCATGAGCTGTGCCAGTTGCGTCGCCCGGGTACAACAGGCGCTGCAAAACGTTCCCGGCGTGAAGCAAGCGCGCGTCAATTTGGCCGAGCGCAGCGCGCTGGTCAGCGGAAATGCGCCGCATCAAGCCCTGATTAGCGCAGTGGAAAACGCCGGGTACGGCGCCGAAATTATTTTAGACGAGGCGGAACGCCGCACCCGACGCGAGCAGACAGCCCAGGTAGCCATGCGCCGCTTCCGCTGGCAGGCGGCATTGGGGATGCTGTTAGGCATTCCGCTGATGCTATGGGGTCTCTTTGGCGACGGTATGATGCTGACCGCCAGCAACCGCGCCGGCTGGCTGGCGATCGGCGTTCTGACGTTGGCGGTGATGGCGATCGCCGGCAACCATTTCTACCGCAATGCCTGGCGTAGCCTGCGAAACGGCAGCGCTACCATGGATACGCTGGTGGCGCTGGGCACCGGCGTAGCCTGGCTTTACTCCATCACCGTCAACCTGTGGCCCGACAAGTTTCCGATGGAAGCACGCCACCTGTATTACGAAGCCAGCGCCATGATCATCGGGTTAATCAACCTCGGTCATGCGCTGGAACAAAATGCCCGCCAGCGTTCATCGCAGGCGCTGGAACGTCTGCTCGACCTGACGCCACCAACGGCCAGGCTGGTCACGCCGCAGGGCGATCGCCAAATCCCGCTGTCCGAGGTACAGGCAGGAATGCGCCTGCGGCTGACCACCGGCGACCGCGTCCCGGTCGATGGCCGCATTGAACAGGGCGAACTCTGGCTGGACGAAGCCATGCTGACCGGGGAGCCGCTCCCACAGCAAAAAAACGGTGGCGATGCTCTCCACGCCGGGACACAGGTTCAAGATGGCAGCGCGATTTTTCAGGCTCAGGCTATCGGCAACCAAACGACACTGGCTCGGATTATCCGGCTAGTGCGTCAGGCACAGAGCAGCAAGCCGGCGATCGGGCAACTGGCAGATCGTATCTCGGCGGTCTTCGTGCCCGTCGTGGTGGCGATCGCATTGCTAAGCGGCGCCATTTGGTATGCCGTCGGGCCGGAACCCCGGCTGGTTTATACGCTGGTTATCGCCACCACCGTGCTGATTATCGCCTGCCCTTGCGCTCTGGGCCTGGCCACGCCGATGTCGATCATTGCCGGCGTTGGCCGGGCGGCGGAACTGGGCGTTCTGGTCAGGGATGCCGACGCGCTGCAACAGGCCAGTCAACTGGACGTTCTGGTGTTCGACAAAACCGGCACGCTGACGGAAGGGAAACCCCGCGTGGTCGCCATCCATACATTTGGCGGCGCCAGCGAACAGCAGGCGCTGGCGTGGGCGGCTTCGCTGGAACAAGGCGCCAGCCACCCGCTGGCGCGAGCCATCGTCGAACGTGCACAGGGCGTTCCGCTACACATCATTGATACATTCCGCACCTTGCCGGGGCTTGGAATCAGCGGTCAATGCGGAACAGTCGAGCTGCTGTTGGGCAATCCGGCGTTACTGACCCAGCATGGCATCAACCTGACGGTGCCGACGGGTGAACGCTCGCCGCAGCAAAGCCTGGAACAGTTGGCACGGCAAGGGATCACACCGGTGTTACTGGCGGCGGACAACAACGTCGTGGCACTGTTCGCTATTCAGGACACCTTACGGCAGGACAGCATCCCCGCGCTGAAACGCTTGCATCGCCAGGGTTATCAGCTGGTGATGCTGACCGGCGACAATCCGGCCACCGCCCACGCCATCGCGCAGGAAGCCGGTATCGATCAGGTTATCGCCGGCGTTCTGCCAGACGGCAAAGCCGATGCCATCCGGCAGTTGCAGGCGGGCGGACGGAAAGTCGCGATGATCGGCGACGGCATCAACGATGCCCCGGCACTGGCGCAGGCGGATGTCGGCATCGCCATGGGCGGCGGCAGCGATATCGCGGTGGAAACGGCGACCATGGCGTTGATGCGTCACAGTCTGCAAGGCGTGGCGGATGCGCTTGAACTGTCGAAAGCCACGCTGGGCAACATGAAGCAGAACCTGCTGGGCGCCTTCGTCTATAACTCGCTGGGGATCCCCATTGCTGCCGGTTTACTCTACCCGTTCACCGGCACCCTGCTCAGCCCGGTGGTGGCGGGTGCGGCCATGGCACTGTCCTCCATCACCGTGGTCAGCAATGCCAACCGGTTACTGCGTTTTTCACCCGGTGCCAGATAAACGCTTCGCCGCCAACCGCTAACCCATACAGCGGGGAAACGCAAGGGGAGGTTCCCGGCAGGGCGCCTCCTCCTGCGGTCGCACCACCGGCCTCGGCACCCGACCACCGTTATATCCACGCGAGCAGTTCAAATGTCATGCTTAATTGCAGCGCCTTGCCGAATCCGTTTAGCATAAGGGCTTCGCCATCGGAGACATCGACATGAAGCATCTGCTGCGCCGGATTGCCGCATTTCTCGGCCTACTGCCCTCGTCACATTACCGCTATCCCGCAGTAGACGTTGAGGTTGAGCCACAACGCCACTTTCATCTGGTGGGCAGCATCCATATGGGTACCGTCGATATGAGCCCGTTGCCACCCGCGCTGCTACAGCAGTTGGATGGCGCCGCCGCGCTGATCGTCGAAGCGGACATCGCCGACAGCGGTTCCCCGTTTGACACCATCGGCGCCGAACCGCCGATGGCGGAACGGCTGACTGCGGATACGCTACAACGCCTGCAACGCTTGTGCGACGAACTGTCATTCAGCTACGCCAGTCTCGATCACCTGCCCGCCTGGCAGGCTGCACTGATGCTGCAGGCGAGGCAGGCAATGATGTTAGGGCTAAGGCCGGGTTACGGTATTGACTATCAACTGATTCACGCCGCCCGGGAGCGTACGCTTCCCATCATTGAACTGGAAGGCCAGCAGAGCCAAATGGAACTGCTGCTGCAATTACCCCAGGATGGGATGCTGTTACTGGAAGACACGTTACATCACTGGCATACCAACGCCCGTCTGCTGCAAACCATGGTCAGTTGGTGGGTCAGCGATAAGCCGGTACACATCGGCAACGTGCCCCCGACGTTTGGCAATCAAATGACGGAGATGCTGATGCATCAACGCAATCAACGCTGGCAACAGCAATTGCTCGCACTCCCTGCCGGCCGGTATGTGGTAGCGGTAGGCGCGTTGCACCTGTATGGCGAAGGCAATTTGTCGCAGTTATTGGCTGGAAACAGCCCCCCATCATAGGCATCTTGCCCATGATGAATCTCCTACGGACAGCGCCCCCATCGTCGAATAGTGAGCGCAATGCAATTCTCTTTCAGAGGTAAGGATCCAACGCTATGACACCTGCAGTAAAACTGCTTGAGAAGAATAAAGTCTCATTCACGATCCACAGTTATCACCATGATGCCGATGACACCAATTTCGGTGAAGAGGCGGCGCGCAAGCTGGGCCTGGATAAGCAACAGGTCTATAAAACCCTGCTGGTATCGTTGAACGGCGATGCTAAACAGCTGGCGGTTGCCGTCACGCCGGTCGCATCGCAGTTGGATCTGAAAAAAGTCGCCAAAGCGCTGGCGGCGAAGAAAGCCGATATGGCCGACCCACAAATCGCGCAGCGCGTTACCGGCTATCTGGTGGGCGGCATCAGCCCGCTGGGACAGAAAAAACTGTTGCCGACGGTGATTGACGATATGGCGCAGCAGTTCGGCACCATTTTTATCTCCGGCGGCAAACGAGGGCTGGATATTGAACTGGCCGCTGTCGATCTGGCCCGTTTGCTGAAAGCGCAGTTCGCCGACATCGCCAAGCGCGACTGAAGACGACAGCAGAGGACTCCACGGCCAGTGTTGCCCTCTGCTGCCGCTTCATAACGGTTGCTTCGGTAGTTAGCGGGTAACGTTGGCCCCTTTATCCAACTGTACGGCGTCACCTTTCTGGATATTCAGCGCCATCCCTTTCGTCGCCAACGCCGCATTGCGCACCCGCAGCCCTTGTTCAGCCTCAATCCGCACCTGCTCAAATTGGAAGCCGCTCAACGGCGCTTCCGGCACGCCGATAATATACCCGGCGGCTTTGCTATGACCGGTCGATTCCAGATCGATGATTTTAACCTGGCTGAAATGCGGCGTTTTCACCTTGTCGAACGGTTGTGCCGGCTCGGTATCCGGCGGATAAATCTGCTCACCCAGCATGAATCCTCCCGCCAGCAGTAATTTATCCACCTCCGCTTGTACAATCGGCGCGGCTTGATAATAGCCGGAGAACACCAGCGGCACGCCCACATCCACCATCCGCGTATGACGATAGGTCACGTTTTTCACCTCTCCGCCCTTGCCGCGCAGCGACTTGATGCGAATACCGTACATCGATCCCTCGAAACGGTTGTTTTCCACCAAGACATTGTTAACGCCGCCGGAGGTTTCGCTACCGATGGAGATACCGCGCCCCTGCATTAACACATTGTTGGCGATGTAGATATTGTCGACCACCCCGTCCGGAAAACGGCTGTCCGGTTTCTCCGCTTTGATGGCGATATGGTCATCATTGCAGTCGATATAGTTATTGGTAATACGAATGTTCTGGCTGTCGATAGGATCGATGGCATCAGTGTTCGGCGCATGCCAGGGCGCGATAATGCGAGCGCCGTTTACCGTCACATCACGGGCGTAACGCATCACCACATGGAAGCTGGGAGAGTTAGTCAGCGTCACGCCGTCAATCAGTACCCGGCTGGAACGGGTCACGTAAATTAACCGTGGACGGTCGGTTCCGCCCTTTTTGCCTGTCGCACGGATTGCCGCACGCCAACGCTCCCACCACACCGCCCCTTGACCGTCGATGCTGCCTTCGCCGGTAATGGCGACGTTTTGCGCATCGGCAATACTGATAAACGGCAGCCAGCCGTTTTCCGCCTCGGCATAACGGGTGCTATCGGTGGCGCGGTAGGCGCTCTCTCCGGTTGAAGCCACCAGCGTGGCGTTTTTTTCCAAATGCAGGCGCACATTGCTTTTCAGAAACAACGGTTCCACCAGATAGTTGCCCGCCGGCACCAGCACAGTGCCGCCGCCGGCGGCTGCGCATTCATCAATCGCTTTCTGAAACGACGCCGTATTCAGCGCTATCTGCAGACGCTGCCCCTCAGCGCCATAGTGAGTCACATCGCATACCCGCTCGGGGAAGGCTATCTTTTCCTCCGCCTGCGCCGCCAGGGCACAGGAGGCCAGTACCGACAACACCACACCTTTATGCATAGTCATCCCCAAAAATAAAACACCGTTTCATTTATTTGAATGTAACATTGCCGACGACCTAAAACGGCTGTGGCGATCACGCTTTAGAAAGCAAAACAAGAGTTTGGGGAGTTGCCCGGTTTTTGGTGCAAACAATAGGGTAAATGCCCAACACCTCAGCGCTGCGGCGCTAAATCCGATTAAACCTGGCCCGATACCCTATCTGAAGTGACATTGCCGATGCAGTAATCCAGCGTCCTCAATGAGGACGCCTTCCGTCAACGTATGGCAATATCCGAGCCACGGTAAAGGATCAGCGCCGACGCCAACAGGCGCCATTGGCACTGCCAGCTTGGGCCCGAACGGTGTGAAGACAGCATGCAATGCATCTTGCACGGATGGGGCAGTTGCCCGCCCACACTGGCAAGCAGGCGAGTAAACCGGTACAGACCCACAGAACGTGGGGGGTTCGAGCACTGAGCGGGGGCCGGATGGCGAGCAAAAGAGCCTATTGAGATAGGCTCCTTCTTATAAGCTGCTTAACGTTTCAGCAAGGCCACGGGGGATACCGTCCGCGCGTCGTCCTGCCGCCCGTTGCCCTCGGTGTTAAAATACGCAACGGACTCCTTCAGCCGTTGGGACTGAACCTCCAATTCGTTTGCTGACGCCACCGTCCGTTGTACCAACGCGGTATTTTGCTGCGTGACCGAGTCAATCTGGACAATCGCCTGATTGATGAGGGTGATACCTTTACTCTGCTCCTCGGTTGCCGTAGAGATCTCCGCCATAATCTCCGCCACGCGCTGTACCGCCCCAACCACATCGGCCATACTGCTGCCTGCCTGTTTTATCTTCGTTGAACCGCTATTGACGCGGGAAACTGACTCCTCGATCAACGATTTGATCTCTTTAGCCGCATCCGCACTACGCAAAGCAAGGCTACGAACTTCACCTGCTACGACAGCAAATCCCCGCCCTTGTTCACCCGCACGGGCGGCTTCCACCGCGGCGTTCAGGGCAAGAATATTGGTCTGAAAGGCAATGTTATTAACGACTTCAGTGATGTTGGCGATTTTATCCGAGCTCTCGGAGATCCCCTTCATGGTGTCGTTGACTTCCTGCATCACAGCCCCGCCGCGGGAAGCGATATCCAGAGCGGAATAAGCCAGCTGGCGCGCCTGGCCGGTGTTTTCCGCATTCTGTTTCACGGTGGAGGTAATTTCTTCCATACTGGCAGAGGTACTCTCCAGAGACGCCGCCTGCTGTTCAATATGTGATGATAAATCCACACTACCGGCGACGATCCCATCGCTGCTGCTGCTGATGGTTTCAGCTCCGGAGCGAATTTCGCTAATCACGGTAGTCAAACGTTCCCGCATCACGCCCATTTCATATAACAAACTGACGTTGTCGCCAGATACTGTGTTAATCGGATAGGAAAGATCGCCCGCAGCAATACGCGCCGCCACTTCCGTGGCATAAGTCGGTTCGCCGCCCAGGGTGCGTAAAATACTGCGGTTAATATAATAGGCAAAAAAGAAAAGCACGCCGCTGACCACGATAAAGATGATTCCATTCTGATACAGCGCAGAATAAAAGGCATCATCAATATCATCGACATAAAGCCCGGTGGTGACTATCCAATCCCAAGGCTCATAACGCGAATTATAAGCCACTTTAGGTTTGGGATCGGTCGAACCGGGTCGGGGAAAATCATACGTTGTGTAAGCAGATTGGCCATTTTTTGTTACCGCCACCATCTCCCGATAAATATAAACACCATTAGCATCTTTGACGTCATTTCCCAAACCTATCAACTTCTCGTTTGTTGGATGCATCAATACCCGCGGTTGAGAGTTAAGTATGGTGAAGTACCCGGCTTCACCATAACGCAGTTCTTTGATCTCCCTCAGCGCGCGTTGCTGCGCTTCATCCTGAGAGATTTGGCCGCTCCGGGCCAGCTCTGCGTTGGTTTTTACCACACTCATCGCCATTTGGGTAAGGTGCATTAATTCACCTTTTCTGAGTGCGGTTTGATCCTGTTTAATCTTTAATGAATTATGAAAAAGCGTTCCAGCCAGAAACAGCAAACTAATAGCGAGAGGAAACCACAGTTTCCTGACGAGGGATATTTTCATTTATTTACCACCCGTTATTGAAATATAAGTCATGCTACCAAGCCTTTTTATGAAACATCCAAACACCATAGTGAAATGTTGAATAGAGTCACAATTATTCCCCACTGCCAATAGCCGAGAATATAAACGTGCTTATCTTTTTTTCTGTCTGAAAAAATAAAACCCATCAATAATTATGATTTAATCCTAACCCAATAATGCCATCCTCATTCAGGGAAATAGTAATCATTCCGTAGCCGGATACAGACCGTCATAATAATGTGCGCAATCATTTTCGGTATTCCCTAAATAATTCGACGTGCAGGGCAACACATGGAGGTTGAACAACGCAACGTCTTAGCCCTTTAGGGCAAACGCGGCAAGTGAGCGAATCCTCATAAATTGACGGTGGTCAGTGATGCGGGGAAGTGACAAATCCGCTGTGAACCGATGTGAACGCAACTTGCTGCGGCCAAATCGGGCGAGTCATCAGGCCAAACACGCCTGTAACGGGAAATAGGGCGGGGATATCGTGCACCACGCATCGTCGCAGATCATCAGGAAAATAAAGACCTGCTGGCTGAACCGGTTTACAAGACGGAGGTATCGGCGAGAAAAAAGGGGGGTTCAATCCATCGTCAGGACAGAAACCACCCTATATTCAATTTAAAAAGACAACCCGGTTATTTATAAACGATCTCGCCTTTAGGCTCGTAATCGGCGACTTTCAGCGGGGAATTTTTCTCAACATACTGTCTTAATACTTCCGCATCCACAAAACCGGTATTCACATAACTCGGCAAGGTATTGATCTTCGGATAACCGTCGCCACCTGTCGCATTGAAACTCAGCGTAGAGATGCGATAGGTTTTATCAGCTTGCAGCGGTTCACCTTTGATTTTGACGTTTTTCACGCCGGTACCGTCAGCTTCAAGGCTCACATTCAGAAATTGTGCATAACCGCCGGAGTCCACCTTCTTATTGGCGACCACCGCCAGATATTTCTCCACATCACTGCCTTTCATGTCGGCATAAACCAGCGTATTGCCAAACGGCTGAACCTTCAGCAGCGTTTTATAGGTAATATCCCCCGCTTCGATCGAGTCACGCACGCCGCCGCCGCTCATCACGGCAAAATCAGCCTTGGCGCGTTCCAATTGGGCAGACAACAAGACGCGCGCCAGATTCGTCTGCACAAAACGCACTTTATTGCGATCCCCTTCCAGGTGCCCATCCACACTACCGACTTTCACCTCTAACTGCGCTTTTCCCTTCTCCTGGAAAGGCGTCAGCATTTTCAGCATTTCCGGGTTCTGGGTAATTTCCTGCGTGTAGTAAAGGCGCTCGCTGGTTCCATCCGTTTTTTCCACTTTCTTCTTCAGATTGACCGGGATCAGTTGGTAGTGTTCCAGTTTTAATTCACCGTTACGAAACGTGAAATCGGCGCGTCCCACATATTTGCCCCACTCATGGGCCTGAACAATCCAGGTGCCGTTCTGACGATCCGGCGCGCAGGGCGTACCGGGAACATAATTCACCTGTTTTTTATCTTCGCTGGCCATGCACACCGGATCCTGCGAATGACCCCCCACAATCATATCCAGATAACCAGCAGGCAGGCTGCGCGCCATTTCCACATCGCCCGGCGCATTCGAACCGTGTTCGCCATTGTCATAGTGCCCCATATGTGTGGCGGCGATAATGACGTCCGGCTTCTCGTTCTTACGCAGCTGTTCGACCACTTTTTTCGCTTCCACCGCCGGCGTGCGGAATTCGATATCGGTGAAATACTCTGGATTGCCGATCTTGGCGGTATCGTCCGTCGTCAGGCCAATCACTGCAATTTTGATCCCCTGACGACTAAACAGTGCGTAAGGCTTGAACAACCGCTTTTTGGTGCTTTTTTGATAGATATTGGCGGACAACAAAGGGAATCCGGCCCATTTTTCCTGCTGGCGCAGCACTGACATCGGGTTATCGAATTCATGATTGCCGATCGCCATGGCGTCATAACCCACCAGCTTCATACCGCGAAAATCGGGTTCGGCGTCTTGAAGGTCGGATTCCGGCACACCGGTATTGATATCCCCGCCCGACAGCAGCAGCACACTGCCGCCCTTGGCCGCCACTTCCTTACGAATCTGATCCACCAGCGTTTTCTGTGCCGACAAACCGTATTCGCCGTAGTCGTTCTGCCAGAAGTGTCCGTGATGATCATTGGTATGCAAGATGGTGATGGTGTAAGTCTTATCTTTTTCCCATGCCATTGAATAGGGTGATGCCAGTGCCAGCGCCAATGCCGTCGCGCCACCCAAAGTCTTAAAAGAAAAACGCATAGCCGATCTCCGTAATATGAATTTCTTATAAATGATTAACCCGTTGCTGATTTAGGTGACTCATCTGTTCAGCGTATCCATCCGTTTTACCTAAAAACGCCAGATTGGCACGCTTAATGGCCTTATCCAGCCTACACTTATTAATCAGGAGCACAACTTAACACAAATTTTATTAATGCCGTTGACGCCTTTATGAATGCTTGAGGAAAAAAATGCGTCATCGGCGGGTCATTTCATTGTGCAATAGCTTGTTGCGGAAACCGAAACCGGAGCAAAGACTATGCTATTGCATTAGCACCATAGACAGCATTTAAATTCACTATATATATCAAAGATAAAATCAATATTTTATATGAAAACATATGTTACACTGATTTAAAGGGTGGAAGACAACATTTATCACACTCTGTGATTTTCCGGGTTCAATCTGTTCCTCATGGTGTTTCCACCTTTCTAATGCACATTCATGGGCTGATTATTCAGGCGCCATGATCACTCCGAGCCCCGGCACGGCAGCGCCGCAGGCTTTGGATATCCTCCCATCTGGTTGCACATAGCAAAGGAGTCGGAATGCATGAGACAACACCGTTAATTTCCACCATGGCGATGGGACTGGTTCTGGCTTTCTTGCTGGGCATTTTGGCTAACCGCCTACGCATTTCCCCGCTGGTGGGATATTTGCTGGCGGGCGTCCTGGTCGGCCCTTTTACGCCCGGATTCGTCGCCGATACCAAACTGGCGTCGGAAATTGCAGAATTGGGCGTCATCCTGTTGATGTTCGGTGTTGGGCTGCATTTCTCCTTGCGAGACCTGCTGGCGGTAAAGTCGATAGCCATCCCTGGCGCCGTAGTGCAAATCATTATGGCGACGTTACTGGGGGTTGGATTATCCACATTGTTGGGATGGAGCCTGACTGAAGGGTTGGTCTTCGGCCTATGCCTGTCGACGGCCAGTACCGTGGTATTGCTGCGAGCGCTGGAAGAACGTCAGCTAATAGACAGCCAGCGTGGTCAAATCGCCATCGGCTGGCTGATCGTCGAAGATTTGGCGATGGTCTTGACGCTGGTGCTACTACCGGCATTTGGCGACATGCTGAACACCTCGAGCACCAACACCGGCAAACTGTTGAGCGATCTGCTGTTCACCCTCGGTAAAGTCGTCGCATTCATCACTCTGATGGTCGTTGTCGGGCGGCGCGTCGTCCCCTGGGTGCTGGCAAAAAGCGCCAGTACCGGCTCGCGCGAGCTGTTCACTCTGGCGGTACTGGCGCTTTCGCTGGGGATCGCCTTCGGTGCGGTTAAACTGTTCGACGTGTCTTTTGCCCTGGGTGCGTTCTTTGCCGGCGTGGTGTTGAACGAATCGGAACTCAGCCAACGCGCCGCACATGACACCCTGCCGCTGCGCGATGCCTTCGCCGTGCTGTTTTTCGTGTCCGTCGGCATGCTGTTCGACCCAATGGTGCTGATCAATGAACCACTGGCGGTACTGAGCACATTACTGATCATCGTCTTCGGTAAATCCATGGCCGCCTTCTTTCTGGTGCGACTGTTCGGCCACTCTAAACGCACCGCGCTCACCATCTCGGTCAGTCTGGCGCAAATCGGCGAGTTCGCTTTCATTCTCGCCGGGCTCGGCATCGCGCTGGGCATGCTGTCTGATAATGGTCGGCACCTGGTGCTGGCGGGCGCCATTTTGTCGATCATGCTCAACCCCTTGCTGTTTTCGCTGCTGGAACGGTATCTGGAAAAGCACGAAACCATTGAAGAACAGATCGTCGAAGAAGCCATTGAGGAAGAAAAACAGATCCCTATCGACCTGTGCAATCACGCTTTGTTGGTCGGCTACGGTCGCGTCGGCAGCCTGATCGGCGCCAGGCTGCATCAAGCCGGTATCCCGATAGTGGTGATTGAGACGTCACGGGCCCGGGTCGATGCGCTGAGGGAACAAGGTATTAAGGCGGTACTGGGCAACGCCACCCGTCCCGATATCATGGAAATTGCCCGGCTGGATTGCGCCAGCTTTCTGTTGCTGACCATCCCCAACGGGTACGAAACCGGTGAAATCGTCGCCTCGGCCCGCGCCCGACGGGCCGACATAAAAATCATCGCCAGGGCGCATTATGACGACGAAGTTGCCTACATTACCGAGCACGGCGCAGATTATGTGGTGATGGGGGAACGCGAGATCGCAGAAACCATGATTGCCATGTTGAATATCGAGGATATCCTCGCCGCACAACCCAAGGAATGCCCGATTTGACAGCATACGACGAGGCGCGCCCCCGCCTCGTCGCCTGGCTTGACGCGACGGGATCCGTCAGTCAGACGATGTCGTCAGTTGTTGCAGCAACGCAATATGCAGCGGGTCGTCATTCAGGGCCGGGATATACGTAAAAGAGGCGCCGCCCGCATGCAGAAACAGCTCCCGGTTCTGCTCCTTGATTTCCTCCAGCGTTTCCAGACAATCCGCCGCAAAGCCGGGGCAAATGACCTGAATATGCCGGACGCCCTGAGCAGGCAGTTTTTCCATGGTTTCATCCGTATAGGGCGTCAGCCAGGGTTCGCGGCCGAAACGCGACTGAAACGTCATCAGTACCTGTTCCGGCGGTAAACCGAGCGCTGCCGTCAACGCCCGCGTCGTGGCGGCACAACGCTGCGGATAGTCGTCGCCTTCATCCGCATAGCGCTGCGGAATACCGTGGAACGACACCACCAGACGATCCGGTACGCCATGTTCGGCGAACGAGGTTTCCACCCGATGTTTCAACGCCGCAATGTAAGCCGGATGTTCTGCGTAATCACGAATAAACCGGACGCCCGGTATGCTGCGCCGGCCTTGCAGGCAGCGAGCTACGCCATCCCATACGGATGCCGTGGTAGAACAGGAATACTGCGGATACATCGGCAGAACAGTTAGCTGCGTCACCCCCTGCGCCAGGAGCCGGTCAATCGCGGACTGTAACCCTGGAGCGCCGTAGCTCATGCCCAGCTCCACCGGCGTATCGCCAAGACGCTGCGCTAACGCCTGCTGCTGCCGTCGACTAAACACCAGCAACGGCGAACCTTCTGCCGTCCAAATGGAACGATACAGCCTGGCGACACGGGGAGAACGAGTGGGCAGGATGATGCCGTGCAACAGCGGGTACCATAGCCACGGCGACAGATCCACCACTCTACGGTCATGCAAGAATTCCGCCAGATAACGCTTTACTGCTTTGGGCGTCGGTGCATCCGGCGTCCCCAGATTCACCATCAATACCCCCTGCTTCTCTTTCGGCATTGCTCCCTTCCTCATACGTCCGATAGCGCGGCTATCGCGTCTTTCACCAATAACAGGCAGCTATTGTAGCGAAAAAGTGACGAGGAAGAATGGCCGGCCCGGCGGTAAAAACCGATGCCAGCAATCGTCAGTGCTGATAGCCCAGACGCAACCTACCGGCAGCACGAATCTTCACCGCACTGCAACGAAAACCGCGTCAGGAGCGCTTATCACCACCTAGACGCCCCCTACCGGCGGGTATTCCCCCTAAAAAAAATGCCAGACATGAGTCTGGCATTTTTCGATATCGCCGAAGAATCAGCCCAGAATACGGGCCAGTTCAGCGCTGACATCGCTAACGGCGCGAGTGCCGTCGATTTTGTGGTAACGGGTGTTGCCGGCGGCGGCTTCTTGCTGATAGTAGTCAACCAGCGGAGCGGTCTGCTGATGATATTCCACCAGACGTTTACGCACGGTGTCTTCCTGATCGTCTTTACGGACGGACAGATCTTCGCCCGTCACGTCATCTTTACCTTCCACCTTGGGCGGATTGAATTTTACATGGTAGACGCGACCGGATGCCGCATGCACGCGGCGGCCAATAATGCGTTCGACGATCAGTTCATCCGGCACATCGAATTCGATCACGTTGTCGACGCTGATACCCGCCTCTTTCATGGCGTCTGCCTGAGGAATCGTGCGCGGGAAGCCATCCAGCAGGAAACCATTGCGACAATCGTCCTGAGCGATACGCTCTTTTACCAGGGCAATCACCAGTGCGTCAGTCACCAGCTTACCCGCGTCCATGATTTCCTTGGCCTGCTTGCCCAGTTCAGTACCGGCTTTTACCGCCGCTCGCAGCATGTCACCCGTAGAGATCTGCGGAATCCCGTATTTCTCCATGATGAACTGAGCCTGAGTACCTTTGCCTGCGCCCGGAGCGCCCAGCAGAATAATACGCATCGCGTAATTCCCCTTGCTATGTAGTTTTTAAAAAAAATTTGAAAAACGCTAAACCATACCATTCCGCAGGGTCTTCCTCAAGGAACGGGCTCGGTTCAGCGGCGATTCGATGCCTAAAATCCATCAAAAACTGACAAATAGCGCGTGACGCCCCTAAAACGGCTAAAAAGCCCAATATTCACTGGCACTGATCCGAAATATGTTCGGACGTTCTGAAAGTGTAGACGAAGGTACTGGGACGGGAAAACCGCAGATAACAGAAACGAATGACTACGTGGCAGACCAATACGTCGGAATATAGCTCATGAACAGCACGGTAAATACGACGACGGCGCCGTTTCTCCGGCGCCGTCGTTATCCCCCTCACTCCGCAATAGCGGAAATCAGGTTATATTCCGCTCAGGCGGTAAGCAGTTGGTTCATACGACGGATAAACTGATTGGGATCTTCCAGCGTACCGCGCTCAGCCAGCAAGGCTTGATCGAGCAGCAGTTCCACCCACTCGCCGAACCGCCCTTCATCGCCGGTATCGGCGGCACGTTTCACCAGCGGGTGCTCCGGGTTCAGTTCAAAAATGTACTTCACTTCCGGCGCATTCTGACCCGCAGCGGCAAACAGTTTCGCCATCTGGGTGCTCATGTCGTTGGCATCCGTCGTGACGATAGCAGGCGTATCGGTTAAACGATGCGTCAGCCGCACATCCTTCACTCGTTCGCCCAACAACCCTTTTACACGCTCGATAAACGGTTCCAGCGCTTTATCCGCCTCTTTCTGGCTGTCATCCGTTTCGTCCGCCAGCTTGTCCAGCGACTCATCCGCCTTGCTGACAGACTGGAAGGATTTGCCATCGAACTCCGTCAGATAGCTCATCATCCATTCGTCAATACGATCGGACAGCAGCAGCACTTCGATACCTTTCTTACGGAACAGCTCCAGATGCGGGCTGCTCTTGGCGGCGGCATAGCTGTCGGCGGTGATGTAGTAAATCTTATCCTGGCCTTCCACCCTACGGCCGACATACTCTTCCAGCGATACCGTCTGCGCGGAGCTGTCGGCGTGGGTGGAAGCGAAACGCAGTAGTTTGGCAATCGCTTCACGGTTGCCACCGTCTTCCGCCGGGCCTTCTTTCAGTACCTGACCAAATTGTTGCCAGAAAGTCTGGTATTTTTCGCTGTCATCCTTCGCCAGCTTTTCCAGCATCTGCAATACACGTTTGGTCAATGCAGTACGCAGATTCTGGGTGACGCGGTTGTCCTGCAGAATTTCACGGGAAACGTTAAGCGGCAGATCGTTAGAATCGATCAGACCGCGCACGAAACGCAGATAGGTTGGCATGAACTGTTCCGCGTCATCCATGATGAACACGCGCTGCACATACAGTTTCAGCCCGTGCTTGTGATCGCGATTCCACATATCCCATGGCGCCTGGGCCGGAATATACAACAGGCTCGTGTACTCCTGTTTGCCTTCGACCCGATTGTGGCTCCACACCAGCGGATCCGTGAAATCATGGGCAATGTGTTTGTAGAATTCTTTATAGTCTTCATCACTGATTTCAGACTTGCCGCGAGTCCACAGCGCCTGGGCCTTGTTGATCTTCTCCCAGCTGACGGTGGTTTCACCGCCTTCCTCTTCGCTCTCGGTGCGGGTTTCGATTTCCACCGGCAACGCGATGTGATCGGAATACTTACTGATGGTGGAGCGAACGCGCCAACTATCGAGAAATTCGTCTTCCCCCTCACGCAGATGCAGCGTAATTTCAGTCCCACGCTCAGGCTTGACGATCTCGGCGATGGTGTATTCGCCTTCGCCGGTGGACTCCCAGAACACGCCTTGATCCGCACCCGTACCTGCCGCGCGGGTACGCACCGTGACTTTGTCCGCCACAATGAACGCCGAGTAGAACCCGACCCCAAACTGACCGATCAGTTGGCTATCTTTCGCCTGATCAGAACCCAGAGACTCCAAGAACGCTTTGGTACCGGAGCGAGCAATCGTCCCGAGGTTATCGATCACTTCATCATGACTCATACCGATACCGTTATCAGAAATCGTCAGAGTACGCTTGTCGTTATCGATGGAAACCCGAACCCGCAGCTCGCCGTCGCCTTCATACAGCTCAGGGGCAGACAACGCGCGAAAACGCAATTTATCAGCCGCATCCGACGAGTTGGAGATCAATTCACGCAGGAATACTTCCTTGTTGGAATACAGCGAATGGATCATCAGGTGAAGCAGTTGCTTTACTTCTGACTGGAAGCCACGAGTCTCTTGGCCTTTCATACTCATTGTCACTTACCTCAATACGTAATTATTCAGGCTGATTAGCGGAAGATGAGCAACAGATGGGGATCGTCATCCCGGATTTCAAGGGGGAAATCGACCATCAACGACGCAGATGGCGCGATACATGATCATAAAGAAACAGCCGGGCAACCGGCTGCATGATTCCGTTGGGAGGAGGTTCAGAATTTGATCGGATGACGGCCGGCCAGCGAATGAGACAACGTGGTGCCATCCACCATTTCCAGCTCGCCGCCGACCGGCACGCCGTGGGCAATACGGCTGGCCATCACGCCATGTTCGGCGCAAAGTTCAGCAATGTAGTTGGCCGTAGCATCCCCTTCGACCGTAGGATTGGTGGCCAGAATCACTTCGCTGATGGATTCAGTCGCCAGACGCTCTTCCAGCCGATCCAACCCGATATCACCCGGCCCGATGCCATCCAGCGGTGACAGGTGCCCCATCAATACGAAGTAACGCCCTGCAAACTGCCCGGTCTGCTCGATGGCGTGGATATCCGCCGGGCTTTCCACCACGCAAATCTGCCCGTTCTGTTGACGGCGCGGATTGGCGCAAATCGTGCAAACGTCCTGCTCGGTGAACGTCCGGCAATCGGCGCAATGACCGATCTCCGACATGGCGCGGGTCAGCGCCTGCGCCAACCGCATGCCGCCGCTGCGATCGCGTTGCAACAAATGAAAAGCCATGCGCTGCGCTGACTTGGGCCCGACGCCCGGCAGACAACGCAGCGCGTCCATCAACGATTCAAGAAGTGGGCTGGTTTGCATCAGAACGGCATCTTAAAGCCCGGCGGTAACGGAATACCGCTGGAAACCGACGCCATTTTTTCCTGCTGCGCTTCGGCGATGCGACGGGCGGCATCATTGAACGCCGCGGCGATCAGATCTTCCAGCATTTCTTTATCGTCTTCCATCAGGCTGGGATCGATCTCAACCCGGCGGCAGTTATGCGCGCCATTGATAGTGACTTTGACCAGACCGGCGCCGGACTCGCCGGTGACTTCCATACTGGCAATCTCTTCCTGAGCCTTCTGCATTTTTTCCTGCATCTGCTGGGCTTGTTTCATCAGATTGCCTAAACCGCCTTTACCAAACATAGCACTCTCTCTACCACTTAAGGCTGCCGACGGCAGCGGGGTTAAACGGGGCGGATACTCTCTTCGTCCAGTTCCGCGTCAAAAAAACGTCTCAGCGTTTGAATATTAGCATCAGACATAATCGACTGGCGCGCCTGCGCCAGTTTCTCTTCATAAATTGCCTGGCGCCACTCCAGCGGCGTTCTTACCGCCGGGTTGTCATCTTCGGTAACGACCAAATGGATAGGACGACCGTAATGCGCCGCCAACGCATCTGACAGCGCCTTCTGCGCCGCCGCCGTATTCAGATGGCGCTGGGACGAGCGCAAATGCAAGTGCACTTCACCTTCCTGCGGCATTTCCCTGAAAGCGTTCAGCGCCAGCTGCTGCACCAGTTTCGGCAACGGCAAGCTATCGATCTCCGCCGCCCAGGCATCCCGAGACAACGATTCCGCCGCCAGTCTAGCCGCCAGTTCCGGCGTTTTTTCATGCTCCAGAGCGGAACGGAGCGCCTTTGGCGTAGCGACCGCAGTCGTCGGCTGCACTTCCTTTTTCTGTTGCGCCCGCCAACGGTAAGCTTCCGGCTTCTTTTCTGCCTTCTGCTCGGCCGTGCGGGCCACCATCTGCTGCTGTCCTCGCTCCGTTACCGAAGCCAGCCGTTCCAGAGCTGATGTTGCCGGCCGGGCGTTTCCTGACGCCGCCGGCTCAGCCTTTTTTGTCGGGGGCGTCCCCTGACGGCGCAACAATTGACTGCGCGCCTGCAACAGTTGCGCGGTACTGTCTGGCAATGCAGCCGGAGGCTCGTCAGGCATCGGCGGTGCATCCGTTGAGCGTGGCATTTCCATCGCGGGCGGCTCTGCCGCACCCGTGCGTCGGGCCGGTGCCGCCGATGTCATGGGCAGCGTTTCCGTCGCGACCGGCGGTATCGTCACTGGAGCCACAACAGTGGGGGACGGCTCGCTAATCACTTGCTGCGGATGAAATGCCAGCGCCCGCAAAAGCGACATTTCTACCCCCATGCGCCGATCCGGCGCATGGGGGAGTTCTTTGCGCCCAACCAACAACGTCTGGTAATACAGCTGGATTTCCGCAGGCGGAGTCACTCTGGCCAGATCTCGCAACCGCGGCTCAACCGATGCATATTCATCGCCGATCGCAGAAGGCAGCAGTTGCAACATCGCGATGCGATGCAATAGCGTCAGCATTTCTACCAACAGCGCTTCCCAATCCATACCACGCGCCGCAGCCTGCTCCAGTAGCGCCATGACCTGTTCGCCATCAGCTTTCACGACAGCTTCCAGCAACGCCAGCGGTTGCTCATCGTCCAGCGTGCCCAACATGTGGCTGACGACCGTGGCGGAGACGCTACCTTGCCCCATGGCGATAGCCTGATCGGTCAAGCTCAATGCATCGCGCAGGCTGCCATCGGCGGCACGCGCCAGCAGTTGAAGCGCCCGCGGCTCCACAGCCACATGTTCTTCCTGCAGTACATGCTGCAAATGCTGGCGGATCGCTTCAGGATCCAGCGCCTTAAGATGGAACTGGAGACAGCGGGAAAGGATAGTGACCGGTAACTTCTGCGGATCGGTGGTCGCCAGCAGAAATTTGACGTGCGGCGGTGGCTCTTCCAGTGTTTTCAACAACGCATTGAAACTGTGGCGGGAAAGCATGTGCACTTCGTCGATCAGATAGACCTTGAAGCGTCCGCGAGCGGGCGCGTACTGCACGTTATCCAGCAAATCGCGGGTATCTTCCACTTTGGTGCGGGAAGCGGCATCGATCTCAATCAAATCGACGAAACGCCCCTGCTCGATTTCCCGGCAGTTATCACACTGCCCGCAAGGCGTTGCCGTGACGCCCTGTTCGCAGTTCAGTCCTTTGGCCAGCAGTCGGGCAATAGTGGTTTTTCCCACTCCCCGTGTACCGGAAAACAGGTAGGCATGGTGAATACGCTCCATGCTCAAACCGTTGGCCAACGCAGTCAGGACATGCTCCTGACCCACGACATCGGCAAAGGTTTGGGGGCGCCATTTACGGGCAAGAACCTGATAGCTCATCGATACCGCGGCAGTTGAGTAATTGAGGATGTGATGCTAACACAGTCTCGTCGCCATCGGCGAGACTGCCGTCATTAATGGCCGGGGAAGTCGACCAGGCTGTAACAGGCCACACCTACGTTTTCCAGGCGCTGCTGACCGCCGAGGTCGCACAGATTAATAATGAAGGCGGCATCCGCCACTTCGCCGCCCAGACGGCGGATCAGTTTTACCGTAGCTTCTACCGTACCGCCGGTCGCCAACAGATCATCCACGACCAGTACCTTATCGCCTGTGGTAATCGCATCGGCGTGAATTTCCAACGTATCGGTACCATATTCCAGTTCATAGCTTTCACTGATGGTCTGGCGCGGCAGTTTGCCG
Organism: Musicola keenii; assembly: GCF_014855505.1. Lineage (NCBI taxonomy): Bacteria > Pseudomonadati > Pseudomonadota > Gammaproteobacteria > Enterobacterales > Pectobacteriaceae > Musicola > Musicola keenii. Next base: position 284,729 of record NZ_JAAWVW010000004.1, read on the forward strand.
GGTTTACGCACGGGGACAAAACCGACGCCCAGTGCCAGCGCCACCGGCGCGCCGAACAGGAAACCACGCGCTTCGGTACCGACGACTTTGGTAATACCTGCGCTACGATAGCGATTCACCAGCATGTCGATGCTTGTCGAATACGCTTGAGGGTTTTCCAGCAGGCTGGTGACATCACGGAACAGTATGCCCGGCTTCGGATAGTCGGGAATGCTTTTGATACTGTTTTTAATCAATTCTGGCTGCTGAGTTGCGGTCATAATCTTGTGCCTGATAAAACATTCTGTTTACTAAAGTGCCGGCCGCGGCTGCCATATACCCTACAGCAGTCACCGCACGCCCGGTTGGCCGGCCAATGAAAAGCGACGTTATGCCCGAGGCGTTGCGGGACAATCTCTGTTGGCGAAAAATCGCCTCCCGCTTTTCCCTTCAGACATACTTCATTCCCGTGGTCGGCGAGACCGTCTGCGGAAAAGGCAACATCGCGGCCTGCGCACGAAAACGCTCAAATCTAGTCAAACTGGCCGCCAAATGCAACCAGCCCACCATCGTCAGCGCGTTTTTTGTTGCGTCGGATCAATAACCGGCAACCGCAGCATAAAGACCAACAATCCCGTCAGAATCGCCAGCAATACGCCTCTGACCCAGACGACATCCACCAGCCACAGAGAGAGCGCAAACGTGACGATGACGACAGCCATTGCTTTTCCTTTCACGCCGGGCGGCAACGCACGATGCTGCTGCCAGTGACGCAAATAACCACCGAACCAGGATCGGTAAAGCAGCCAGTAATGAAACCGCGGCGATGAACGGGCAAAGCACCAAGCGGCCAGCAACAGAAAAGGAGTCGTCGGCAACAACGGCAGCACCACGCCGAGTGCTGCCAGTGCGACCGCCAACCACCCAACGACTATCAATGCCATACGATACATGCCATCCTCCCGTGCCCGGCGATTGCTCACAACATCTGGGAATTGTTGTATCATAACCGCACGTTAACTCAATCAATCCGCCGCCGCACATCCATGTTTGACTGTTCGATCCTCGCCCCCATCCATCATTTTCTATTGACCGAAACGCCAGACGAATGGATTCGGGAAGCGCAACGCCCCGAAAATCTGCCCATTCTTTTGCGCGATCACCTGCTATGCGAACTGAAAGCGGCACAAAGCGCCGCCTTTCTGATTCGGCGTTATGCAGTCGATGAACAGGGACGACAGCAACTGACGGAGTGGCTCTCCCCTTACGAAAACTTCGCCTACAAAAGAACAGGATCGCTGGCGTCGTTGCGCGCCACCAGTCACATATCCAAACAGCTTACGCCGCGCCCAGATTGCAGCTACAGTCAGGATATGATCGATAAAATGGTTTTGCTTATCAAAGAAGAGCTGCACCATTTCTATCAGGTACTGGAAATCATGGAACAGCGCGGCATTTCTTATCAGAGCGTTTCCGCCAGCCGCTATGCCAAAGCGCTGACACAATGCATCACCACCCATGAACCCGATGCGTTGGTGGATAAACTGATTATCGGCGCCTTTATCGAAGCGCGTTCCTGCGAACGGTTCGCCAGACTGGCGCCTTATCTGGAAGAGGATTTGCAACGATTCTATATCTCGCTATTGCGCTCGGAAGCCCGCCACTATCAAGATTATCTGGCGCTGGCGGAACAGATCGCCGGCAGAGATATCAGCGCGCGTATCGCATTTTTCGCCGCGACCGAGGCCGAGCTTATCACCCGCCCGGATGCTGATTTCAAATTTCACAGCGGCAGACCGTCGTAAATATACGGTCTAAACGCCCGATGATGGAGGCGTTATCCTCATGAATACGCAGGCTCTGCTGGCGGCGCTTCATCGCCAGATCGAAACGCTGGCCCGGGAAATCGCACCGATCGCCGAACAACAGGCGCGTTCATCCCGCTTTGATCGCCAGTTGTTCGGCGGCCACGACACACGGTTGCGCCACTATCTGGACGAAATACGACAGAACTACCAATACTTAGCATTGTATGTACAAGACCAAAACCATGAGCGCGTCGTGTTTCTGGCGGAGAAGTTGCTGGCTCAAATCACCGCATTGCAACGGGAATTGGCGACTCAGACGCTGCGAGAGCGTGAACCCGTACATGCAGAATCAGCAGATTTGTATCAGAAATTAGCGGAATATCAGGGATATGAACGGCGACTACTGGCCATGGTGCAAGATCGGGAAAGTCTGCTCGCCGCACAAACCCAACTGGATGAACAACAGCGACTACAGAGGGAACTGGCTGCGCTTGAAGGACGCCTGCAACGCTGCCGTCAGGCGTTGAAACGGCTGGAACGCCAGATAGAACGGCAGGAACACGGCCTGTCATAACGACGTAACGCGAGGAGTCATCCTATGCCTCTGAAAGACGAACCCCCGGAAGTCAAACTGGCGGTAGACCTGATTATGCTGTTGGAGGACAACCGGATAGAACCGGCGGTCGTACTGGCGGCACTGGAAATTGTCCGGTTGGACTATCAGAAAAAACTTCGCCAAACACCAACCACGTCGGATGCCTAGTATAAGGCCGGAACAACACTCGCTGTTCCGGCCATGAACATGAGCCTTATTCCGGTTTATCTGGCGCGTCCTGCGCCAACACGCGCGACACTTCTTTTACTTCATTACCTTGTGAATTATGCAGGTACACTTCCAGTTGATTGAAGGCGATATCAATCCCGTTTTCGCGGCAGAGGCGATCGATCGTGCGGTTGAGTTCATCCACGGTATAACTACGATCTCGCAGTTCACGCACATACAATCGCAATTCATGATCGAGCGAACTGGCGCCAAATGACAGGAAAAACACCTGTGGTTCCGGATCCGTCATCACACGTGAGTTTTCGCGCGCCGCCTGCAACAGAACCTCTTTCACTTTGTCCAGATCGGAACCATAGGCCACGCCGATACGAATCAATACGCGGGTGATGGTATCCGACAGCGACCAGTTGATCAGGCGCTCAGTCACGAAGGCCTTGTTCGGAATAATGACTTCTTTTCGGTCAAAATCGGTAATCGTGGTGGCGCGAATCCGGATTTTACTGACTGACCCCGAAAACGACCCGATGGTAATAGTGTCGCCAATACGCACCGGTCTTTCGAACAGAATAATCAGGCCGGAAACAAAGTTGGCGAAAATCTCCTGCAAACCGAAGCCTAACCCCACAGACAACGCAGCGACCAACCATTGCAGTTTATCCCACGAGACACCGAGCGAACTGAGGGACGACACGGCGCCCACCGCGGTAATCAAGTAGGTTAGAATCGTCGTGATGGCGTATGAGGTTCCCTGCCGCAATTGCAGCCGCGAGAGTACCAATACTTCAAGCAAACCGGGCAGGTTGCGGGTCATGATATAGGCAACCACACCAATCACCAGCGCTACCAGCACATTATTCAGCGTTACAGGTTGCAACACGGTGCCATTGGCGCCCGCTACGGTGTAATGCCACAACGTAACGCTGTCGAGATAAGAGAATACCGTGACCAAATCGGCCCAGATCCAATAAAGTGCGCCAGAAAAAATCAGCAACAGAGCCAGCGTCGCCAGTCGTAATGACTGTTGGCTGATTTCCTCCAACGCCATCGGCGCATCCGGCACCGGCTCGCTGCCTTCCGCCCCCTCTTTCACCATATTCTGGCGCCTGGCGATAGCGCGGCGGTAAGCCAAACGCCGGGCCGCGACGCTTAACCCGCGGAACGTCGTCAAATACACGATATTCCAGACAATCAGCAGGTAAAGGCTGTTGGTCCAGCGACTGGACAGGCGCAGCGTCGTATAAAAGTACCCACTGAGCATCAATCCGATCAGAAACAGCGGCATGGCTGCCAGCACCGTCACCACCATCAACCGAGCCGTATGGTGATCTTTAGCACGCCAGCTATCACGGCATATCGGGAACACCAGAATCGTCAACAACAGCAGATTACACACCACGACAGTCTGGCCGATGACATCTCCGACCAGATATTGCGGCGCTTTATCCCCCAGCACGGCCCAGAACATCAGCGGCAACAGTGCCCCCCCCAGACGCAGCGTCTGACGGCGGTAATGAGAACAACGGGAAATGGGAACATCGAAATGACGCTCATACAATCCGCCAGGGCTCAGGCTGAACCATGCCAGACCAAATACCAACCAGAACAACGCCAGATTCTGGCTCAGTTGCCAGGCAAAGCTACTGATTTGACTGTCGGTGCGCTGCAGCCACATCCCCAGACACAGGATCACCAATGCGCCCGGCAATGTACGCAGTATCACCAGCAGGATGGTCTGCGGCGTGTGTAACTGACTGTCTCGTTTAAGCTGCCCGACGTCGCCGGCCAGTTTCACCATATACCCATCAATTGTTTTTCGCCGCCAGTAAAGCCCCCCGACGACCAGCAGTGCAGGGATGATGAACACTAAGGAAGAAACCAACCCTTGCCACAGTTGCTCCACCTTGATGCTGAGATGAAACGTCTTGAGCTGTTGCTTTGCGGCCGATGGCCAGTCTTTCAGCCAGCTCCAGTCCATCGGTTTATTGCTGCTCACCCAAAAAATCTGTTGGGTCAGCGTTCGCTGTAATGACGTATTAACGCTCATCAACTGTTGACGGCTAATTTGCAGATTGATCGCCAACATCAACTGATTACCAAGCTGTTTATTCAGCTGATCCAACAACTCGCGGCGCATATCCAGAATCTGCGTCAACGCATCGGTGACTTCTTCATTAACCTGAACATTACTGTTGCGAGCCAATAGTTGCTGGATATATTCATCCCCCCGGAACAACAAATCCCGCTGCTCATTGATAGTGAACTGCTCAAGGCGTAAATCGGCTATCTGCTCGCTCATATCGCTAAGCAAATCGGCCGACGGCAGATTCTGTTGCTGCTGATACAAAATACGCGACAGCAGCAAACTGCCCTTCAGCACTGTAATCTGCTCTTTCAGATTACGTTCCGACTGCGTCGCGCGATCCAGCCAGTTTTTCACCTGAATGCTTTCCTGCACCAGGGTATTTCCGGCTTCTGTCGCCTTAATCAGACGTTGGCTGAGCTGATGGTTCACATCCATTTCCGCTTTGACCAGCGGGTTTTCCTGGATCCGCTGCAATTCATCAGAGTTCTGCGCTTCCTTGGCGGTTTTTTCCGATAAGGTCAGACGTTTGTTATTGATGACGCCTTGCAGCGTCTGCACCATATGTTCCAACTGACTGATCTGAGCGGCGGTATAATCCCGCTGCTTCTGCAACAGATCCTGCAGCGTCGTATTCACTTCCAGACTTTTACGCTGTTGCTCCATTTGCAACCCGACCAGTACCTGCTCCGTCTGCAGCAATGTCTGCTGACTAGGACGCAAAGGCTCCCGGTTGGGCTCGATCCCATTGAGTTGGTTACGAATCTGTTGGCTGCGTTGAGACGCGGTATACAACGCGCTTTGTACTCTTTCCGGCTGGGTTTGCAGGGAAATCAGCTGGCTGTTGTATGTCGATAGGTTTTCCTGCGCGGACTGCAGATCGTCCAGCGTGGAGTTCAGTCGGGCTTCCAGTTGTTTGAGCGACAGCGAATCCAGCGACTGCGATGACGTCGGCGCAGCCCCCGTCATCGACACCAGATCCTCATTAACTTGTTTAAGCTTTGCCGGCGCCTGTGCTGCCTGTTGGCGAAGCTGGTTGGTTTCCTGTTTAACCCGATCGATAGCGTCCAGCAAATCCAGCGTCTGGGATAAATCCTGCTGGGTCAGCTTATCGGCGGAGGTAGGATTCTTTTGTTTGTTCAACGTATCCAGGCGGTTCTGAATGTCCGCCCGAGTCGGTACATCGCCGGTCGCGGCGAAAGATGTCGCCATAGGAAATGTCAGGATCAGCGCGACGATAAGCAACAGCAGAACGCGATGCAATACATCAGCGGACAAACGAAAAGTGAAGAAGAAAGGTAAAAAAGGATAAACAGCGGACCGGCGACTCATAATTCATCATCAGATTAACGAAGATGGCGCAGTTTAACACGGATGATCATAGCGAGGTATGCGAATCATCCCCAGGACATCGCCTCATTTTTAACATGCTGTTCACTCTCCTTCGCCCGACTTTACCACTCAGCGACGGCACCAGGCCTGCGTGAGCGCTAGCGAGAAAGCGCCTTACGGAACGGCTCGCGTAATATGAGATAAATCCCAAATCGTCATATTGGGGCAAGCACAGGTGATAATCAGGAAGAGTGAGATCAGTCTGGCAAACGCATCGACGGAGAATGCTGCAACATATAAATAACACCATCGACCAAAAATGGTGTTTCGTCTTTCAAATCAAAGAAATTGGGCTTAAACAGCCAGTTTTCCATTATTCCAGTGACATAAGCGTGCAGCACGATCGCAGCACGACGCACATTGAGATTCTCCGGCAACATTCCCGGCCCTCGACATCGCTGCAAAGACGCTTCGATTTTGCCATAGCAGTCACGATAAAGTTCCCTGCGGCCATTGAGGATCGGCAGCATCTCCCCAACAAACTCGCATTTATGAAAAATGATTTCCATCATGGAACGCCATTCGTCATCCAACTTGGACAATTCCAGAATGTAAATCAGTAACTCTCGTAATACATGCAGTGGATCATCAGGAAATTTTGACTGATACTCTGCTTCAAAAACAGCAATCTTTGATTCGGTTCTTGCCCAAATCTCATCAAAAAGTTCGGCTTTGTTTTTGAAGTGCCAGTAAATAGCACCACGAGTCACTCCGGCTGCCGTTGCAATATCAGACAATGATGTAGAGGAAACCCCGTTTTCAGAAAAAAGACGTAAAGCAGCGTCCATAATCTGGTGTCGGGTTTCCTGCGCCTGTTGTTTGGTTTTTCGTGCCATGGTGTTGTTTTGAAAGAGTGGGGTGACTTACATACATTCACGAATGTATGTAACATAGCATGAGAACAAAATTATCGCAGCAATGGGTTTTAAGGCTTGTGATCCATTGGTCAATTAAACATCGGACACTTGGGGTTTATCTATGAATAAAAACAGAAGGCTTACGCCTCTGGCGGCAATGCTGATGCTTTCTGGCGGCCTGGTGCTCACGGGATGTGATAATGGTGCGCAACAAGGCGCTCACCCAGGCGGTGGGTTACCTGAAGTTGGCGTTGTCACATTAAAAACGCAACCGCTTACTATTATTACAAACCTCCCGGGACGAACAAGCGCTTACCGTATTGCGGAGGTTCGCCCTCAAGTCAACGGTATCATCCTGAAACGAAACTTCATCGAAGGCAGTGACGTTCAAGCTGGCTCATCACTGTATCAGATCGATCCCGCAACATATCAGGCACAATACAACAGTGCCAAAGCCGCGTTGGCACAATCCGAAGCCAGCGCAGAAATCGCACGTCTTACCGTCAACCGCTACAAACCGTTGGTTGGCACCAATTACGTCAGTAAGCAAGATTACGATCAGGCCGTCGCCACGGCACGCCAGGCGGATGCGTCAGTCGAATCAGCCAAGGCATCGCTGGATACTGCCCGTATTAATCTGGCCTATACCCGTGTAACGGCGCCGATTTCCGGCCGTATCGGCAAATCGACAGTGACCGAAGGCGCGTTGGTTTCCAATGCCCAGAGTGCAGCGCTGACCACCATTCAGCAGCTGGATCCCATTTATGTGGATGTCACCCAATCCACCAATGATTTTCTGAAACTGAAAAAAGAGTTGGAAAGCGGCAAACTGCAGCAAAACAACGGGAAAGCCAATGTGCGTCTACTCCTAGATAACGGTATGCAGTTCGGCCAGCAAGGTACGCTGCAATTCTCGGATGTCACGGTAGATGAAACGACAGGCTCCATTACGTTGCGTGCAATTTTCCCCAACCCGGAACATTTGCTGATGCCGGGCATGTTCGTTCGAGCGCAATTGGATTCCGGAGTAGATAACAATGCCCTGCTGGTTCCGCAACAAGGCGTTAATAGAACCCCACGCGGCGACGCGACCGTGATGGTTGTAGGAGAAGGCGACAAAGTTGAAGTTCGCCCGGTTATCACCACCCAGGCGATTGGCGACAAGTGGCTGGTAACGTCCGGCGTAAAAGCTGGCGATAAGGTCATTGTGACCGGTCTGCAGAAAATCCGACCCGGCGCACAGGTAAAAGCCCAGGAAGTCACCTCTGGGAACGGGCAGGCATCACAGCAGCAACCCGCCAAGTCTTAACAGGAGCCGCTAATCAATGGCTAAGTTTTTTATTGATCGCCCCATTTTTGCATGGGTAATCGCCATCATGGTGATGCTGACGGGGACATTGGCAATTCTCAAATTGCCAATCGCACAGTACCCGACCATCGCACCACCCGCGATACAGATTACCGCAACCTATCCCGGTGCGGATGCAAAAACCTTGCAAGATACAGTAACGCAGGTTATCGAACAAAACATGAGCGGCCTGGACAACATGCTATATATGTCGTCCAACAGCGACTCATCCGGTTCTGTTCAGATCACCGTGACGTTCGATTCCAAGGCAAACCCTGATATCGCTCAGGTTCAGGTGCAGAACAAACTGCAGCTCGCCATGCCGCTGCTGCCGCAGGAGGTTCAGCAACAAGGTATCAGCGTACAGAAGTCCAGCAGTAGCTTCCTGATGGTGTTAGGTTTTATCAGTAATGACAAAAACATGACCCAGCAAGATATTGCGGACTATGTCGGCTCAAACATTAAAGATCCGATTAGCCGCGTATTAGGCGTTGGTGATACTCAGCTATTTGGTGCCCAGTACGCGATGCGCGTATGGTTGGATCCGGATAAACTCAATAACTATCAGTTGACCACTGCTGACGTAGTTACCGCCATCACGGTGCAGAACAACCAGATCGCCGCAGGTCAGTTAGGGGGAACACCGCCGGTTCCGGGCCAGAAAATGAATGCGTCCATCATTGCCCAGACCCGCCTCAATTCGCCCGAACAGTTCGGTAATATCTTGTTGAAGGTCAATCAGGACGGCTCGCAAGTTCGGCTCAAGAATGTCGCTCGTATTGAGTTGGGCGGTGAAAGTTACAGCGTCGTCGCTCGATTTAACGGCCAACCGGCCTCTGGCCTGGGGATTAGACTGGCTACCGGCGCCAACGCCTTGGATACAGCAGCGGCGGTAAAAGCGGAAATCGCCAAGCTGGAACAGAATTTCCCTGAAGGGATGAAGGTTGTTTACCCCTATGACACCACACCATTCGTAAAAATTTCTATTTATGAAGTGGTGAAAACGCTGCTCGAAGCTATCGTGCTGGTGTTTGTGGTGATGTACCTGTTCCTGCAAAACTTCCGCGCCACGCTGATTCCTACCATCGCGGTTCCGGTGGTTCTACTCGGTACATTTGCCATTCTTTCCGCATTCGGGTACTCAATTAACACCCTGACCATGTTCGCCATGGTGCTCGCCATCGGTCTACTGGTGGATGATGCCATCGTGGTCGTGGAAAACGTGGAGCGCGTGATGGCTGAGGAGAAATTGTCTCCTAAAGAAGCCACGCGCAAGTCCATGGGGCAAATCCAGGGGGCACTGGTCGGCATCGCGCTGGTGCTCTCGGCCGTGTTCGTACCAATGGCATTTTCCGGCGGCTCTACCGGTGCGATTTATCGTCAGTTCTCCGTGACCATCGTCTCATCAATGGTTCTGTCGGTACTGGTCGCGTTGATTCTAACACCAGCGTTATGCGCCACCATTCTCAAACCCATCGACCATCACGCTGAGAAAAAGGGCTTCTTTGGCTGGTTCAACCGGTTGTTCGACAAAAGCACCCATCATTACACCAACAGCGTAGCCAACATCCTGCGGGCGACCGGGCGCTATGTCGTGGTTTATCTGCTCATCGTAGCCGGTCTGGCCGTGATGTTCATGCGTCTGCCAAGTTCCTTCCTGCCGCAGGAAGACCAAGGCGTATTGCTGACCATGGTGCAGTTGCCGGTCGGCTCGACGCAGGAAAGCACCCAAAAAGTTCTTGATCAGGTAAACGATTACTACCTGACTCATGAAAAAGAGAATGTGAAATCGGTCTTCACGGTTAATGGTTTCGGGTTTGCCGGTCGCGGGCAAAACATGGGGATCGCATTCGCCAGTCTGAATGATTGGGATGAACGGAAAGGTGCTGCGAACAAGGTCGATGCCATTATCGGTCGTGCATTCGGCAACTTCTCACAAATCAAGGAAGCGCTGGTTATCCCCTTCAACATCCCAGCGATTGTCGAACTGGGTACCGCCAGCGGGTTCGACTTTGAGCTGATAGACAAAAACAACCTGGGCCACGATAAACTGATGGCTGCCCGTAACCAGCTGTTGGGAATGATTGCTCAACATCCGGATACGCTGATCCGTGTACGTCCCAATGGGATGGAAGACACGCCTCAGTATCGTCTGGATATCGATCAGGAAAAAGCCGAAGCATTGGGGGTGTCCATCTCCACGATCAACTCGACGCTTTCTACCGCGTTGGGGGGCAGTTACGTCAATGACTTCATTGACCGGGGGCGAGTGAAGAAGGTCTATGTCCAGGCTGATGCACAATTCCGTATGCTGCCGAACGATATCCAGAAATGGTACGTTCGTGGAACATCCGGCCAGATGGTGCCATTTTCCGCCTTTGCCTCCGCACACTGGGAATATGGCTCTCCCCGTTTGGAGCGCTATAACGGCTTACCTTCTGTGGAGTTGGTGGGAGAGGCCACACCAGGGAAAAGTACCGGTGAAGCCATGGCGTTGATGGAATCGCTGGCAGCCCAATTACCGCCGGGAATCGGTTTTGACTGGACGGGGATGTCCTTCCAAGAACGGTTGGCGGGCAACCAGGCTCCCGCGTTAATCATCATCTCTGCGATAGTGGTCTTCTTGTGTCTTGCTGCGCTGTATGAAAGTTGGTCGATCCCCTTCTCCGTCATGCTGGTGGTACCGTTAGGGATCTTCGGGGCGGTAATGGCAGCGAGCCTACGCGGTCTTGAAAACGACGTGTACTTCAAAGTGGGGCTGTTGACCACTATCGGTCTGTCGGCCAAGAACGCCATTCTGATCGTCGAATTCGCCAAGGATTTGATGGAGAAAGAGAACAAGGGTCTGATAGAGGCAACGCTTGAAGCTATACGCATGCGTCTTCGCCCTATTTTGATGACATCACTGGCGTTCATCCTGGGCGTAGTGCCGCTGGTCATCAGCACGGGTGCTGGCTCCGGTGCTCAGAACGCAGTAGGTACTGGCGTAATGGGCGGGATGATTACGGCAACGGTACTGGCGATTTATTTCGTCCCGGTATTCTTTGTTGTTGTTCGCCGACGTTTTAGCCAGAAAAAAGACACCACTCATACATCTGATAACTCAATGGAAACTCATTGATTTTTCATGAAATTAATCAAAGGCCGCGTACGCGGCCTTTTTAATTTTTGCTGATTGGCAGCGTTGAACCATCTATCAATAAAATACAGAAACAAGAAATATCTATTCTTCACTGCGAGCGCAGCCAATTCCTCACCAACAACACAGAGTCATACGAGTGCATAAGAAGGGAAATAATATCAATGCATGAAGAAAGGAATAACCTACACCTCCGCTGTCATCAACAACTCAACCCAGTATCAGAGGATGCTATATATCTATCGGGATATATCAAATTTCCGCTTATTATATCCCACGTCATTATCAATGCAGGAACGATTCGTGGTCAGCGATGTGACAGCAATACTGGATGTCATTGTAGGCTTGTATGTTCACACCATGGCATAAAAACAAAACCCGCCCTCGTCATTGAGCCCCAATAAACGCAGACATAACTGTTATCAGATAGTAATCAGTAAGTTAGCCACCATTTCTTATTTATCATCCGAATATAAGCATCTCACAAAACAAAAAAATAGAGTAAATTATGATTACTTACCAAAAATTTTAAATTTAATGAAATGAACATAAACCCGGTACATTCCTAAAAAAATTAAACATTACTGTAGCCATGGTCGATAAATACAATCAGTACCATAATCATCCTAGTAATACAGTATTGATAGGGATCATTTTAACCTGTCAGTGCAGCATAAGTTAAATTTTCTGCTATAGTTAAGGCAGGATGATTTTGACAGTGATGTTAAGTCATTTTTTAACATTCATCAGGCCACCCAGTGCAGTCTTTAAAGCAGTAATAAAGAATACCGAGGGGCATTCTCTCTTCTTCACATTAACTTTCTATCTGTTTGACTGGCGACAACCCTAAATAATATTGAACGATAGTTTAACGGAGGGATAGATATGGATGAGTACACCCCCAGAAATTATGATATTGCCCAGCTCAGATTCTTGTGTGAAAATCTGCGTGATGAGAGCATTGCCAATCTCGGCGACAGCAGCCATGGTTGGGTCAACGACCCTACCTCGGCGATAAATCTTCAGCTCAATGAGCTTATTGAGCATATAGCGGCATTTATTGTTACCTACAAGATAAAACACCCGAATGAAGAGGAGTTGTGTGAGCGAGTTGAAAAGTATCTGGACGATACCTATATTCTCTTCAGCAACTACGGTATCAATGATGCAGAGTTGAGCAGATGGCAAAAATCAAAGTCCGAATTATTCGGAATGTTCTCAGAAAAGAGCATCTGTACGGTAGTAAGAACTTAAGTAATAATTTGTTTTATAATTTAAATCCAGGAAAATTATCAAGGTCACTATGAAAAAAATCGATTATTTGATGCGCCTGCGTAAATGCACCACTATTGATACGCTAGAGCGTGTTATAGAGAAGAATAAGTATGAACTTTCTAACGATGAGCTGGAAATGTTCTACTCTGCGGCAGACCATCGTCTGGCTGAACTCACTATGAATAAGCTGTACGATAAAGTACCGACTTCCGTATGGAAATACGTGCGTTGAACGATTCTATTTCACGACACTGAGCCGATACGTTTGTCGGCCTTTGTTTTTTTATAGATATGAAAAGAACTCATCTCCCATTGTAACCAAGTGTATCTTTCCTATTTGATCTTACTTTCGTAATAGATCACGCAGCCATTTTATGAAAGTTTATCACTCTCAGAACATCAAAATTTCTTAACTATTACCCACTGTCACAACATTATTTTTTATAGTCGATTCTATCTGATGAGTCTTCCAGACGTTGTAACGTAATATCATGTTTGATACAGGAGATAATGCTCGATTTATCGAATATCCGATATCAGGACATGCGCGTTAAAAATGGAAAAAATGAGATAAAGAAGTGGTGGAGACCCTGCCAGCTACATCCCGGCACACACATCACTCGCTGCGGCTGCTTCCTTCCGGACCTGACCGGGTTCACGGGCTAGTGTTGCGGGAGAACCGACAGGGCCTCCATTGAAGGCTCCGCTTGCGCAGAGTGGCGGGCATTATCGGTGATGCCCCATACAAATGCAAGTTACCCACGTCCGACCGCTGTTTTCTTACCCATTTTTATCATCCCGAATCAATCCGGCTGTCACTGCGAACAATAACCACTTTATACTGTTCAACCCGCTTTCGATGCCAAATAACACTTATGACAGTCAGCGAATATAGTTTTCGACAACGAGTCATCCATACCGTGGCGGCGATCCCCTATGGCTCTGTTGCTACCTATGGCGATATTGCCCGTATGGCAGGCTCCCCACGAGCATCACGCCAGGTTGGCGGCATATTAAAAAGTTTGCCCGAAGGGTCGCGTATTCCCTGGCATCGAGTGATAAACCGGTATGGAGAGCTATCTCTACAGGGAGACAATTACCAACGCCAAAAATGTGCATTGCTTGCCGAAGGCATCATTCTGGATGCAGCAGGTAAAATTGATTTGGAAAGATTTCGTTGGCGATGCGAGTGATAAACACAAGAACCGCCAACGAGAAGCCGGTGGGAATTACTGCGAGAATAAACCGCCAGAAGCGGGTGAACGTCCTTCAATTACAGGCGCTGGCTGCGTCGAATGCAGCATCCCGGATGACTGGGCAGAGGCCGCAGCTGAAGCAACCGGCACCAGCATCAAATCAGCATTATTCACACCATTACTGATAACGGGGATAAGGTTTTCAGTAATCAATACAACTCGATTATTGATGGCAATGGCGGCACTCAGCAATATCCTGGCGCCAGGTCTCACATCCAGCGCATTGTAGGGTAGAACAAAGCGGAAAGGTGCCTGTTGCCCATTAGTTCGAACAACATGTTGAGTAATCACCTTTGCTGCGGCGTCAGACGCAGATGCATCGGATACGGTTACAGTCAACACGGCATTAGACGGCAGAGCAATATTCTGACGAAGATTCACCGTACCGCTGACCACAGGCGTTGCGATAGACGTTCGCGTGCCAACAATACTCGTCACTGGTGCATCAGTTCTTAGTGCTGAACCAAAATTCTCCAGATTTGTACATCCGGCTAACGCGATCGATACCGTAATACCACCAAAGATATGCCATAATCTCATACGGTAAGTCTCCTTTAGTTATTCTGTCAGGCGGTCGGCCGAAAAGCCGCATCAAGGTATGCAGTATGATTCATACGATACAGGAATCATGGTGCAATATTCTGATAATGCACTGATATGTGATGCAACTCCCCCGTGGAAATAAATAACCTAAACTCGCCAACGTTTACTCCATAAAGACGATACCATCAGGATAAACCACTAACTGCTGCAGGTTTAAAACATGAGTCTGGCATTACAACATCTTCTCGATCTTCTGAACCTGGAAAAACTGGAGGAAGGTTTGTTCCGGGGTCGAAGCCAGGATCTGGGTCTTCGCCAGGTATTTGGCGGGCAAGTCGTAGGACAAGCGCTCTCAGCAGCCAAACAGACCGTATCCGCCGAACGTTTTGTACATTCGTTCCATTGTTACTTCCTGCTGCCGGGTGACAGCCAGAAGCCCATTATTTATGACGTCGAAATTTTGAGGGATGGCAATAGCTTCAGCGCCAGGCGAATTAGCGCTATTCAGAATGGGCGTTCTATTTTCTACATGACCGCCTCATTCCAAAGTCGTGAGACAGGATTTGAGCATCAGAACACCATGCCGCAAGTCCCGCCGCCTGAAGTATTGAAATCCGAGCGGGAAATCGCCCATAGCATGGAACACCTCATTCCTGCGCCGTTAAGAGATGCCTTTACCCGCGAGCGGCCTATCGAAATGCGGCCGGTAAAATTCCACAACCCATTAAAAGGCGAAGTGGATGAACCTGTACGCTATGTTTGGTGCCGGGCCAACGGCGATATGCCAGATGATGAACGAACCCACCAGTATCTATTGGGATATACCTCCGACTGCAATTTCCTACTTACAGCGTTGCAACCCCATGGCCTCGGTTTCCTTGAACGAGGAATGCAGGTTGCCACTATTGATCATACGATGTGGTTCCATCGCCCATTCAGGCTGGACGACTGGTTGCTTTATGCTGTCGAAAGTCCTTCAGCCTCGGGCTCCAGAGGATTTGTGCGCGGGCATTTTTATACGCGCGATGGGACTCTTGTAGCATCCAGCGCGCAGGAAGGCGTGATGCGTCATCACCCTCTGTAATCTCACGTCATCCAAGCATAAAAAAAACACCCAACGGGTAATGCCAGTCACTTAAGGTGACTGGCATTGTTTTTAAAAGGGTATTTGGGCTTTTTTTGCCTCACTTCTCTTTCATACTCCCGCTCCCGTCTCGGCGGCAGTTTCAGCATCGCGGCATTGCT
>NZ_JAAWVW010000050.1:0-1792 GCF_014855505.1 Musicola keenii
TCCATTGAGTGTACAAAGAATGATATTTCTATAATGATAAGAAGGAAATTTGTAACTTTATCACATTGTTCTAAAGAGTCTTTGTAATCTGACAGGGCATCTTCAATTTCAGCAACTTTTATCCGTGCTAGCGTGAAATAATATCCCGTTATGCTAGAATATGAAACATTGTTTGTATATACAACACATTTAATGTCGGTTATGATTTGGTTGGCGATTTGATAATACCTATTCATAGGGGATTTGATACCCATTAAATTTGTAGATTCATCAACTGGCCCAAATTTTGAAAAAAGTTCATAAATAAGTTTTTTGTACTGTTGCTTTGCAATTGTCACTCCAGAAATAAATGGAATAGACAGTTTTTTGTTTTTTGATTCATTGCAAAATAACTTATACCTCTCTAATTCTTCTGTTAATGCTTTATAGGCAACTTCCCTGACATTTTCATCATTGTAAAATAAAAAATAATCATCAACATACCTTTTAATAACATAATCTACATTTTCAATTAGGCCACCACCATTTTTGTCTATATTTAGGGATTTGAGTTTGTTTTTTATCTCTACATCGATTGATTGCAAAATTATTTCCGCATAAATTCTAGAGAACTCTGGTCCTACTACAATTCCATGTGAGTTACCTAAATTAGCATTATTCATTATCTTTTCGAAAACAGACTCAAAACTATAAAGTCCTCTTGAATTATTATAGCTTTCAATATCTCTTAATGATTTAGGTAGTTGAAAAGTAGATATTGATGCAAAACATTTAGCTATATCAAATTTAAATAACTTTTCGAATTTCTTTTCTATTCTATGAAATTGATAAGAATCGTAAAATTTATATAAAAAACTGACATCTTTATATTCAAAAAAAGTACTTGCATATATCGGCTCTCGGTCTCCATCTAATCCTGCACCTTCATCTTTAAACTTTTCCTCTGATTTTACTTCTCTTTGTTCTTTGCTGTAATAAGCGTGAGCAATTTTTGATGGATGTCGTAAGGAAAACGTACTTCTTGTACATAGATGAGTAATTAGTTGGTTATAGTTTTTATATAATTCACTTATCTTTATTTGTACGCTTGGGTGAACTAAGTATAAAGTTCTCTCGGATTCAGCATCCTTAGTTATTTTATAACTCAAAGGATTAGTTAACACTTCGTCTCCGCTATGAAATATAGCATTTAAAATTTCATTTTTACGTGTTATTTTTAATTTTACTGCATTATATAAACCCTCATTAGTCAGAATAAATGGAACTTCATATGGAAGGACATCCGTGAGAATTACTCTGGAGAAATCTCTTTTATTTAGTAAAATTTTCTTATTCATCTTCTCTTCTTATGGTTTTTGTGTTCCCAACACTTCTTTATTTCCTGCATTTCTTGGTTTGATATATTTATATATTTTTTGTTTTGAAATCCAGCTTTAAAATCGATGTTGCAGATTTCCAGTTTTTCATGCTCTGGAATACTTTGCATTCCCATCCCAAAGGAGTTTCTACTTTTAGAAAACATTGATTTTTTTAAGAAAAGATTTATTTCTTTGAATATTCCGGGATTGTTAACCAATCGATTACTATAATATATACCTCCTTTTAATGTACCATTTCTTCCTTTGTTTGACATTATTGGATAATTCCCTGAAAGAATATTAATTCTTTTACGTAATAAATCAGATTTTTTATCTACTGGTTCCGTTCCATAACATCGATCTAGTAATGAATGAATGATTCTTGTTTTTATTTTTCTTATTTTATCATCAGCTAATGTTATAGTAATGGATCG
>NZ_JAAWVW010000052.1:0-1414 GCF_014855505.1 Musicola keenii
TAATGCCGATCGTTTAAGGATCGGTTGACCGATCCGGTGGCTGATGTAAAAAGGGTTCATGTCTTCACATGGACCCTTTTTAATGGAACTTTCACAGGCCCTCGGCATTATCAACCTTACCGCTCCCGATGAAGTTCAGAGTCTTGCCTACCTCCTTTCCCCCGACCTTATTCAGCAGGCCTTTACCCTCACGGATACCGTGACGCTACGTAAGCGTAAGCTTCCCCTCGAATCCATGGTCTGGCTGGTTATAGGTATGGCTATTTTCAACAACAAGCCTGTGTCCCATATCGTCAATCTGATGGACATCGCTGACCGGACTGGCAGACCTTTTACCGCACCCAGCTCCGTCATTGCCCGCCGCAAAACGCTGGGTGAGGATGCCATTAGAGTTCTGTTCGAACTGACACAACAGCCCTGGCATGAGGGAGCCCGGCATCCGCTCTGGAACGGGCTGACGCTGAACGCCGTTGATGGCGTGGTCTGGCGAACGCCCGACACACCGGAAAATGCCGCTGCCTTCGCGAAAGCGGAAAATCAGTACGGTGAAAAAGGCTTCCCGCAGGTCCGCATGGTGTGTCTGATGGAACTGAGCAGTCACCTGCTGCGCGCCAGCGTGATGGGCCGGTATGACGTTAATGAGATGCGGCTGGCGGCAGGACTGGCAAAGCAGGCACCGGATAATAGCGTGACGTTGTTCGACAGGGGCTTCTGGTCAACAGGCCTGCTGCATGACTGGCACAGTGCAGGTGAGAACCGCCACTGGTTGTTGCCGCTGAAAAAGGGCACGCAGTATGAGGTGATACGCAGACTGGGCAGGCAGGATGAACTGATAACGCTGAAAACCTCGCCACAGGCAAGAAAACAGTGGGAAGGTCTGCCGGATGAGCTCACTGTCCGGTTAATCAGCAGGAAGGTTAACGGTGTGGAACGTCAGGTTGTCACCTCGATGACGGACGCGATGCGTTACCCGGCGGCAGACATAGCAGAACGCTACAAACACCGGTGGGAAATCGAACTGGGGTATCGTGAGGCGAAGCAGTTCCTGTGCGGCAACCGTTGGACGCTGAGAAGTAAATTACCGGAGATGGTGAGACAGGAGCTGTGGGGGATACTACTGACATACAACCTGGTGCGGTATCAGATGGTGAAAATGGCGTTCAGCCTGAAAGGAGATTATCTGCCGTATCAGCTGAGCTTCAGCGGTTCGGTGGCAGAAATAATGCGGCTGTTAATCGGGCTGCCATGGTCCTCACCGGGAGCAGTGTCGGGACACCTGAAGCACTTCTACAGCAATGCCGCGATGCTGAAACTGCCGCCGAGACGGGAGCGGGAGTATGAAAGAGAAGTGAGGCAAAAAAAGCCCAAATACCCTTTTAAAAACAATGCCAGTCACCTTAAGTGACTGGCATTA
>NZ_JAAWVW010000053.1:0-1193 GCF_014855505.1 Musicola keenii
TGTCTAAAGAAAAATTTGAACGTACAAAGCCGCACGTTAACGTCGGTACTATCGGCCACGTTGACCATGGTAAAACAACGCTGACCGCTGCCATCACCACTGTTCTGGCTAAAACCTACGGTGGTCAGGCTCGCGCATTCGACCAGATCGACAACGCGCCGGAAGAAAAAGCGCGTGGTATCACCATCAACACCTCTCACGTTGAATACGATACTCCGACTCGTCACTACGCACACGTTGACTGCCCAGGGCACGCCGACTATGTGAAAAACATGATCACCGGTGCTGCCCAGATGGATGGCGCGATCCTGGTGGTGGCTGCAACTGACGGCCCGATGCCGCAGACTCGTGAGCACATCCTGCTGGGTCGCCAGGTAGGCGTTCCGTACATCATCGTGTTCCTGAACAAATGCGACATGGTTGATGACGAAGAGCTGCTGGAACTGGTTGAGATGGAAGTGCGCGAACTGCTGTCTCAGTACGACTTCCCGGGCGACGACACGCCGGTAATCCGCGGTTCCGCGCTGAAAGCGCTGGAAGGCGATGCCGAGTGGGAAGCAAAAATCATCGAACTGGCCGAAGCGCTGGACAGCTACATTCCGGAACCGGAGCGTGCGATTGACAAGCCGTTCCTGCTGCCGATCGAAGACGTATTCTCCATCTCTGGTCGTGGTACCGTTGTGACCGGTCGTGTAGAGCGCGGCATCATCAAAGTGGGTGAAGAAGTTGAAATCGTGGGTATCAAAGAAACCACGAAAACCACCTGTACCGGTGTTGAAATGTTCCGCAAACTGCTGGACGAAGGCCGTGCGGGTGAGAACGTCGGTGTTCTGCTGCGTGGTACCAAGCGTGATGAAGTTGAACGTGGTCAGGTACTGGCTAAACCGGGTTCAATCAAGCCGCACACTCAGTTCGAATCTGAAGTGTATATTCTGAGCAAAGATGAAGGTGGCCGTCATACGCCGTTCTTCAAAGGCTATCGTCCGCAGTTCTACTTCCGTACCACTGACGTGACAGGCACCATCGAGCTGCCGGAAGGCGTGGAAATGGTCATGCCGGGCGACAACATCAAGATGACAGTCAACCTGATCGCACCGATCGCGATGGATGACGGTCTGCGTTTCGCTATCCGCGAAGGCGGCCGTACAGTAGGCGCTGGCGTGGTTGCTAAAGTTATCGCTTAATTGCCGATA
>NZ_JAAWVW010000054.1:0-1187 GCF_014855505.1 Musicola keenii
GGATGGGCATTGTCCATTTTTCCTGTGCGTTCATTAGCCCCAGATAAAGCAGCTTCAACAGACTGTTTTCATTCGGGAAAGCACCTTTGGTTTTGGTCAGTTTCCTGAACTGTCTGTGCACCGATTCGATAGCATTTGTGGTGTAAATGACTTTGCGGATATTGGCCGGATAGCGGAAGTACGCTGACAGATTGTCCCACTTGCGTCGCCACGACTGGAGCACCACCGGATACTGCAGCCCCCATTTCGCTTCCAACTCATCCAGTGCCATTTCGGCCGCTTCTTTTGACACGGCACGGTAGACTGGCTTCAGGTCGGTCATGAAGGCTTTATGGTGCTTTGAGGCCACATATTTAATCGAATTGCGTATCTGATGAATGACGCACAACTGCACTTCCGTCTGCGGATAAATGCTGTTTATTGCCTCTGGGAAGCCGGTCAGCCCGTCCACGCAGGCAATCAGAATGTCTTTAACACCGCGATGTTGCAGGTCGCTTAATACCGACAGCCAGAAGTTAGCCCCCTCACTTTCTGACAGATACAGGCCCAGAACTTCCTTTTTACCTTCCAGATTCAGGGCCAGCACGGTGTAAACCGCTTTGCTCTGATAACGGCCATCTTCCCGGATTTTATAGTGAATAGCGTCCAGCCAGACGAAGGGATAAACCTGCTCCAGCGGGCGCTGTTGCCACAGTTTTAGTTCGGGGATGACTTTATCGGTTACTGCACTGATGGTAGCAGTGGACACGCTGAAGGCATATAAATCTTCGACCTCCCGGCTAATGTCCTGGTAGCTCATCCCCAGTGCAAACAGGCGAATGATCTTGTGTTCGATCTCGTCGGATAACGTGGTCTGATGTTTTTTCACCAACTGGGGTTCAAAAGTGCCATTACGATCGCGCGGAGTCGCCAGTTCGAAGCTGCCCGTCGGGGCTTTAATGGTCTTTTTGCCGGAGCCATTTTTACGGTTAGCTTCAACATCCTGAGCCAGATGTGAGTCCAGTTCCGCAGACAAGGCAGCTTCCGTTAACTGTTTGATTAAAGGCGTTAAGATACCATCTTTGCCCGTTAATGCCTGACCAGACTGGAGGGCTTTAAGCGCTTTATCGAAATCGAAGGGCTGGGACATATGTCATTCCTTTTTGATTATATACTACTGGAATGACACAGAATTTCTAACACTCCCG
>NZ_JAAWVW010000055.1:0-1169 GCF_014855505.1 Musicola keenii
TGTAGTGGCACAGTAAATTTGGCCACCTGAACAGAGGTGATACTCTTGCCTCAGCATAAAACAGGTGACTTCATGACCAAGAAAATAAAACGAACCTTTTCTCCCGAGTTCAAGCTGGAATGCGCTCTGCTCGTTGTGGATAAAGGTTACTCATACCGTCAGGCTTGTGAGGCGATGAACGTCGGCTCCTCTACTCTGGAGTCCTGGGTTCGTCAGCTCAAAAAAGAACGTCAGGGTGTTACACCATCAGCCACACCAATAACACCGGAACAACTGCGTATCCGTGAGCTGGAAAAACAGGTTCGCCGCCTGGAGGAACAAAATACGATATTAAAAAAGGCTACAGCACTCTTAATGTCCGACTCGCTGAACAGTTCGCGATAGTTGCCAGACTCAGTGACAGCCACACCGTTGTCAGCCTTTGTACTGCTTTTGGCCTGCATCGCAGCAGTTACCGATATTGGTTCAGACGACGCAACATGATTAATCCGCAGCAGATAAAGTTGCACAGTGAAATACGCCGGGTCTGGAACCAGAGTCGAGGTTCAGCAGGGGCGAGAACGCTGGCCGATATGTTGACCCACAACGGCTTCCCTATGAGTCGTTATCGTGCCGGACGTCTGATGAAGCAGTTGGAGCGGAACAGTTGCCAGCCTGGTAAACACAAATACAGGAATGTTCATCAGGCGCATACATGCCTGCCGAATCTTCTGGAACGCCAGTTCGCGGTGCCAGAGCTAGACCAGGTATGGTGTGGTGACATTACGTATATCTGGGCGGGGAACGGCTGGAATTATCTGGCTGTAGTGATGGATCTTTTTGCCCGCAGGATCATCGGCTGGAGCTTTTCAGCTAATGCAGATACTGCGCTGATAAGCGGCGCGTTACGGATGGCCTATGAGAGTCGTGGTCGGCCGATGAATGTGATGTTCCATAGCGATCAGGGAAGTCAGTATACAGGGATGAAATATCAACAGCTTCTCTGGCGTTACAGAATAAGGCAAAGCGTCAGTCGACGAGGCAACTGTTGGGATAACAGTCCGATGGAGCGCTTCTTCCGTAGCCTGAAGACAGAATGGGTACCGACAGATGGCTACCGTGACAAACATGAAGCACAGAAGCAGATTAGTCTTTATATATTGAGCTATTACAACAGTGTCAGACCCCAT
>NZ_JAAWVW010000056.1:0-1015 GCF_014855505.1 Musicola keenii
ATCAACCGACGCGCGACAGTTCAGCGGCGCGGATGGCGGCATGGATTTCTTCTTCCGCGCCCGGTTCCAGCGGCAGCAGCGGTGAGCGTACCGTCGCGTGCTCCAGAATGCCCCGCGCTACCAGCGCGTGCTTCAGCGCCACCGTCCCTTCCATATGCGAACCCCGGTGGTACACGCTCTTCGTCACCGGCAGCAGCCGGTCGTGTATTTCTCGGGCTTTCTTGTAATCCTTCGCCTTGCCTGCCTTGATCATTTCCACCAGCAGTTCCGGTGCGATATTGCCGTAGCCCACCAGGAGACCGTCCACGTCAAACATCGTCGACAGCAGGTATTCGTCGTGGCAGCTCAGGATTTGCAGCTCCGGGCGTTCGCGGCGGATCACCGGAATTTCGGTATCCCAGCGCCGCATGTTGCGTACCCCGTTCTTCATTGCGAATACCCCTGGCTGGGCCGAAATCTCCAGCAGCGTGTCCAGGTTATAGGTGCACTTGGTGGCATCCGGGTACTGGAACAGGATCAGCGGCAGGCCGCTCTCCTCGTACACCTGACGGTATTTGTCCTGCGGCGCCCCTTTCTGGTAGCCGAAGCGCAGCCAGCCATGGGACGGATAGAGCAACCCGGCGGACGCCCCGGCTTTGATGGCTCGTTTGGCTTCTTCGGCCGCAACGGAGGTGCCTTCCAGTGTGATGCCGGCGATGATGGGAATGGCGCCGTTGACCGCGTCGGCAAAGGCTTCAATCACCTTCATTTGCTCCTCCTGCGACATGAAGGTGCCTTCCCCGGCGTGGCCCAGCACGGTCAGGCTCTTCACGCCGTCGATACTGGCCAGCCAGGCACCCAGTTTTTTACAGGCGGCATAATCGACCGCGCCATCACGGGTAAATGGTGTAACAGGGGCAGGGTTCAGACCACGTAAATCGATGTTGATATCTTTCATAACGTCCTCTTTTCTTTTGAGATATTTCTATTGCAAGGTACATTTCAAGTAACGAAAAACGTTTGCGGGAACGTTTGC
>NZ_JAAWVW010000057.1:0-887 GCF_014855505.1 Musicola keenii
GACAACGGATTCGATACTGGCGCATCCCTCTGGCCCCAGCCAGGTGAAGAAGGGACGTAAGGCGGCTCTGCTACGACCTTCGCCCACCCACAGCACCTGCTGTGTATCGGCATCTGCCACGACTGTGGCGTAACGATGCCCCTTAAACAGGGCAAACTCATCCATCATCAGGCGGCGCAGGGTATGCCGTTGTGGCTCACGAACCTCCCGCTGCAGCCTGCGGTAATCAATGTTTTTAATGGTATGCCAGTGCAGTCCTGTCAGACGGGCTACGTGCTTAATCGGAAGTAACCGGACGAGTGATTCAACCCATGCCGACAGGGTGGCGGTGTATCATTGGCACCCGGACAGCCAGTCGATGTTTTCGGTCATAATACCGCAGGATGAGCAACACAGACGACGAACAGGCACATCCAGCCAGACCTTCCAGTTGAGCAGTTCACGCTCTCTGACACGTCGCAGGGAGGTATCGTGAATACACTGGATACGGCGTTTGCACCCGCGGCAGCAGGGTGGTTGCGAAGCCAGAGGCTGAAGACGGATGAGGAGGGTATCGTGCGCAATTTCAGTGCAGGAGGAGACACTGAATCCTTTCCAGAAAAGAGAAGTCAGGTTAGAATTCATGATGGCGGCAGTTTTGAAGGTTCAGGGTGTTTTTTGGCGAAGACAAACCTAAATGTTCTGACTGCCGTTTTCTATTGGTTCACGCTAACTTGCGATGAACCAAAAAAAAGCCCCGTACGCATGTACGGGGCCTTCTCTGTTTTAAGCCTGGCAGTTCCCTACTCTCACATGGGGAGACCCCACACTACCATCGGCGCTACGGCGTTTCACTTCTGAGTTCGGCATGGGGTCAGGTGGGACCACCGCGCTATCGCCGCCAGGCA
>NZ_JAAWVW010000058.1:0-716 GCF_014855505.1 Musicola keenii
CTTTTAACTATATGATTAAGCACGGCATTTCAAAATGAGTGATGAGCAATTGAATAATGATCATGAAAACGAAATAAAAAGATTAAAGGCTAGGCTTATTCAGCCTTTGATAGGAGAGGATACGATTTCGCTTAGGAAATATATTTTGACATATCCACTGCTGACAATTCGAAAAGTGTTGTTGTCGCTTAATATTACTAATGCTAATTCTATATTCCCTGATATCGCTAACAATGCTGTTGCAATGTCTGAGTTCATTATATCGGCTATACAGTCCAGAAAAGAATCACCTCCTCTGTTGTACCTTCAGCATCTTATAAATGATTCTAAGGGAGATCTCGCTCCCATAGAGAGTATTGTCTGGCTCAAAAAAGATCCCGAGGCATGTTACTATTTTTGGTCAGTGTTAATTAGTCTTGAATGGATGTCTGTTTTAAAAGAGCTTAAAAAATATAATTTCCATGTTTATAGTCAAACTGTATACAATTATGACCCCAATAATAAATTTGTAGTTGATGTGTTAAAAATTCCAACAGCGATAGCTGGTCACAAAGAACGTTATTATTCAATCGTTAAAATATTAAATGAATTACCGTTCAGAGGAGCCGAAATCGGACATTTAATCTCCATGGTTTTTTACTCTTATAAATCAGCTAAAACAAACTGTAATAAAAAAGAAAATATTAATTTATTAATAAAAAAAAAAGAAGTAATTA
>NZ_JAAWVW010000059.1:0-669 GCF_014855505.1 Musicola keenii
ACAGGTTCATATCACCTCGCCGACGCTTTTCGCAGATTAGCACGTCCTTCATCGCCTCTGACTGCCTAGGCATCCACCGTGTACGCTTAGTCGCTTAACCTCACAACCCGAAAGTGTCTCGGGTATGAGTTTTGAGAGACTCGAACAACACATGAATTCTCATCCATATGCCGTCGTTTCAATTTTCAGCTTGTTCCAGATTGTTAAAGAGCATGATACTTCGCAACACACTGTTCCCAGTATGCTCTGAAGTCATCATCGAGAATGGTGGAGCTATGCGGGATCGAACCGCAGACCTCCTGCGTGCAAAGCAGGCGCTCTCCCAGCTGAGCTATAGCCCCAAATATGCATCAACCTTGTCAACCCGCTTAGCCGCCAAAACACCCGACATACCCGCCGCCCTGCTCACGCATCGACAGTACCGTATCGGAGATTTCTAGGATAAGTAGAGTTGGTAGGCCTGAGTGGACTTGAACCACCGACCTCACCCTTATCAGGGGTGCGCTCTAACCACCTGAGCTACAAGCCTATAAGGTTTTCTTGCTCGTTTATTTCATCAGACAATCTGTGTGAGCACTGCGCATCGCGCTTCAGTTCTGGTAAGGAGGTGATCCAACCGCAGGTTCCCCTACGGTTACCTTGTTACGACTTCACCCCAGTCATGAATCA